>NZ_RCOS01000049.1 GCF_003947435.1 Candidatus Methanodesulfokora washburnensis | reverse complement strand
GGGATGATGCGCTTCGACCTCCTATCGCTGAAAAACTCAGCTTTTCCCATTACTGCTCACCATTGAAGGTTGACCTCGATAATGCATGCAAAGCATACTTAAAATTAAATTTGAAGAGGACCAAGCTTTATGATGGCGAAGGAGGATGACCCCATATTTAGCCCCTTGGACACCATCCGCTATGTTGCAGAGAAGAGGGGAGTTCCAATAGATGCCCTGAAAATCCCGGAACGCCTGCTTTTAACCTATCAGAGAAGCGCATTTGAGTGCGCAAAGGGCCTGATCAATGGCAGATCTGTTGAATGGATTTACGGTGAAGCTCAGCCATTCTGCATCGGAGAATTTAACAATGTGGAGATAGGGGTTGGCCGTTTCTGGATTGGAGCACCCGCCGCAGTCATCACACTTGAGGAAGCTGTTGCCTGTGGAGCTAAAATAATCATCGAGGTCGGCTTAGCTGGAGGCTTGCAGGAGTTTCTGAAGCCAGCCGACATAATCGTTGTGACAGAGGCAATTCGCGATGAGGGAACCTCCTATCATTATCTTCCACCGGAAGTGAAAGTTGAGTCCTCCCAGAGATTGAGGGAGACGTTAATTAAGTGCTTAAATGATGGAGGAATAAGGCATTTCGTCGGCCCTGTCTGGTCCACTGACGGCGTTTACAGGGAGACATTGGGCAAGTTCCGCAGGTTCAGGGATAGTGGCGTTTTAGCTGTGGATATGGAGACATCAGCTATTTTCGCTGTTGCAAAATACAGAAATGTTGAAGCAGCTTCAGCTCAGGTCGTCTCAGATATTTTAACAGAGAAGGGATGGCTCCAAGCCTTTTATGAAAAATCAGTTAAAGAGAGCATGGAAGTCCTGCTAAAGGCTGCCTTGGAAACTCTTTCAAAGAGCTGAAACTAAAGCTATTACCCTCATACTAAACGCACACATAGCACGCTAATAAGAAGCAAAGGAGACTAAAGCCGGTACTTCATACCAAGATCGAATGTCTTTTAATCAAGATAGGATCTTTCAATACGCTTTTCCACTCAATTTAGATTCACTCCCTGCTGGCTAAGAGCTTCAGCGCATACTCTGAAATATCCCATTTTTACCTTTGAATCCCAAATCTCTTCTCCATCTACTTGATCTTCTTCCTTTTTAGCTCCTCTCCCACCTTTCAGCTTGCATATTCTTCTCCAGCTCTCAACTCTCTCCCTTATTGCGCTATTCAATGCGAAAGAGGGGAACTTCATGTATACATAGGCAAGCAGATAGGTGATCGGCACGCTGTTGTAGGACCTGATTCTCCTGCGCATCTCGGCTGCCAAAATTTTGTTTCTCGCTGAGATATCCTCAAATACCCTTCTACCCCGCTTCATCAGGCTATCGGATGCCGTTATTATCTTGGCTGGATTCTCCTGTATGAAGCTGTAAATAGGATCGCTGAACTCTTCTATCTTGATTAATCCCTCCTTCTCCAGCTCATCTATGGAATCAGCTAGCTCACCTGACCAAGGTCCATATTTGGAGGCGGAGAAACTGTATCCGTTCAGGCCGAACTCCTCCTGCAGAAGAAAGACTATCTTGTTCAGTCTGGTGACTCCTTTTATCCTGCCATCGCACAGATGAAATACAAGAGCAAGCAGATCCACATTCATCACGAATCATAAAGACTTCTGAAATTTAAATTTTAATGTGGAAACTTTGAGCAAACTTTCAGAAAACTTTCTTCAGGAAAGCTCGAAAATAATTTTTATACAACTTCTTGATATAGTGTTATGCTGGACGAGATCATGAGTTCTGCGAATGAAATAAAATCTGAGATAAGAAGATTTATACCAGAAACAGTGATAGAGGAAGATCTTCTGGATAAAATAGTGGAGATAGGCAATGAATATGGCTGGGGCCGCGCGCACATGTGCGCAGAAAAGCATGCCATCAAAGTGGCCGAGCTAACAGTTGATCTATGGACCTCAGCTGAAAATATGGGTTTAGTTGGTAAAAATCTGGATGTAAGGAGAGCTCTTTATACAGCTGCACTTCTTCACGATGTGGGCCTCTGGGATTACCGTAATAAGGATATTCATCACGAGCTTTCAGCTGAGATAATCAGAGATAAACTGCAAGATAGGAGCCTTGCTGAGAGATCATCCATAATCGCCTATTATCACAGGAAGAAGCCCAATCCGCTGGATGATGAGAGAATAAAAGATGACAGGGATATGCTGCTGGCAATAGCTGTGCTGAGAATTGCAGATGCCCTCGATTACAGGCTTAATCGAGTGGTCAATCATGCCTTCTTCAGTGAAAAGGATGAGGAAAGCATAACAATCGAGGTACGTGCCAAAAGCTTAGATATTGATGTGGGGAGAGTGGAGAAGAAGGGAAAGCTGCTGGAGGATCTCCTGAAAAAGAAGATGAAGATAAAAATGTTTATTTATAGGCAATTATAGAAGCCTTAATATAGTGGTGCATTAGGCTCTTCGGTTTCTCTGATGAAGTGCATTGTACCAAAAATGGAGGATCCAATAATAATCGAGAGGAACTAAGATCAGTTTACAGCAAAGCGAGAGAAGCGTCTGAAAGCTGTAAATGATTCATGGCACAGATAAAGCTCAGAAATCTGCTTAGCATTTTTATGTCTGGAAGAAATCTCAGAGATATTGAGATAAGCAAAGAGGATTAACCTATAAGGTCAATGACTCTATAGGATTAGGCCAGCTGTGTATTCTCTCATGCCTTCTTAACCATAAAACTTTTAACTTTAAGGAGAACTAAGCTGTAGAGGTGCCTACATGGAGAGTCAAGATAACCCTGTAGCCCTGCTTTCCAAGGAAGGAACCACTATTAGAAATCTACTAAAATCCCTTAAAACCATAGAAAAATTGCAGAAAGATCCTATAAACAATCTACACAAAATAAAGCAAGAAATGGGGAAAGCTGAGAAGGCTCTGGAGTCCAGCAAGCTGGAAGAATCCTTCAAAAATAAAATTGAGCAGCATATTAATGATATAAGATCGAAGATTGCTGCATGGGAGGAGGAAATAAAAGATAAATTTGGAATAAATCTGGAGAATGAGTTGAAGAAGATGGGCTTTGAGCTAGCAGGTCATTATCCCTTGCTCAAGACATCATTTTACACGCTTCAGGTTGATCTGGATAATTTTAAGGTCATAATCTGGTATGGTCCACAACAAGAGAGATTAGATGTAGCACGTCTTGTGCCGGCAGAGGTAGTCAATAAGCTGAGAAAAATACATGAGAGCATCACACAACGGCCATTTGATAGCAAGGGTTTCTTATCCAAAATTTATGAGGCATATAAGGCATCTCTTTACAGGCTGGGAAAGGAAATGGGAGACCAAGTGCCGATATCTGATGTTCTCCTCGAATATGTCCTCCTTATTCAGGATAAGAAATTTAGAGTAAATCCTGTTAAGAGGAATTACAGAGAATATGGGCGCGTATTTTTCAGCTACGATTTATATAGACTAAAAGATAGGATAATAGACAATAAAGAGCTAGACTTAATAATTGCTACGCGGGCATATACTAAGCATTGGTATGACTTCCTATGGATCCCTTCTAACGAAAAAGGAGAGGGCATCTACATATCACATGTTAAGTTCAGGGAGGTGAAAGCATGACAAGTAGTGCCATAGATCCAGTAACAGCAAAAAAGATAATAGAGATTGTCGGAAGCTCTGGAACCCCTCCAGAGTATGGCTTCCAATATTTCACTAGTGGCCTTGATATTTATCTGAACACCATAGAAAAGGAATACCTGAAAGATTTCATAAAAGGCGGAGGATCTGCATTTAAGATGGTCATAGGAGCTTATGGAGAGGGAAAAACGCATTTCTTATATTCAATCAGAGAGCTGGCATGGAAACATGGATATGCCACCTCTTATATAGTTTTGAGACCAGAGGAAACTCCTTTTCATAGAATGGATCTTGTTTATAAATCTGTTGTGGAAAACCTAGTCTATCCCCAGCCAGCTGATAAGCTCTTATCATCAGATTACGATAAAGGAATAGAAACTATTATAAAAAAGTGGTATATGGAAAAGTATAATGAGATTTCCAGAGGGGTAGGTAAGATAAAATTAGACGAAGAGCTTAGAGCTTATGCCAATTCTCTGGGACGCTATGATAGCATAAGCTTTAGGAATGCTGTAAAGAAGGCATTCCTTGCACTTCTAGATAGACATGATGAAGACTTTTACCTGATACTGCAATGGCTTAAAGGAGAGAATCCTCCTAAAAATAAATTGAATAATTTTAATATATTCGAGAAAATAGATAAAAGTACTGCCTTTAAGATGCTTCGGTCTCTTGTCCAGTGGCTATCGGATATAGGATATTCAGGGCTCATTGTACTCATGGATGAAGCCGAACCAGTACCAAGCATGTCTTCTAAGCAGAAGAGCATTCTTTTGAACAATCTAAGGGAGTTGATAGATGAATGCGGCCAAGCCAGCTTTGGGCGTACAATGTGGTTTTATGCAGTACCAGATGAAAGTTTTCTCAATGGTAGAACCTCTGTCTACGAAGCTCTATCTCAGCGAGTTTCAACAGTATTCGATGCTGAGCTAAATCCAACAGGTGTCAAAATATATCTAGAAAGAATACCCATGGAACTCCTTGCACACCTTAAAGAGATAGGTGAAAAGCTGGCTAGAATATATGAAGTAGCATATGGGAAATTTGAAGATAGAAAAAGCCTAGATGAAACCATAGAGAATATCGCAAAAGCAGCCTACGAGGAGAAATGGAAAGGTGGATATAAAAGATTTTTTGTCCAAAATATTATAAAAGCAATGCACATACTACGTAGAACAGGAAAAGCTGTCAAATTTGAGGATCTGAAGAAAGAACAGGTGTGAAAGTGCAATACGTGGAACACAAAACATATGGAAGAGGGCGTGTTTGCAAGGAGAGATTTGGAGGATTTGAGCTCTACGTAGAATTCGAGGACGGGATAAGCAGATGGGTGAGAAGAGATGAAGTTGAATTTATAGGTAAATTAATGCCAGAAAAGGCTGCTTCTGTGCTTTCTGATGAAAAGTTCAAGGCTAGACAGATGATAGAGTCTCTGAGGATGGGCATAGTACCCCATGATTATGTAGAGGAGTTCACATTTGGGAGAGAAAAAGAAATTCAAAAAATTAAAAATTGGCTAAAGGAGATAGAAGGCGGATTTTACATTATTACAGGGAAGTACGGAAGTGGAAAAACCCATCTTTTGGAATATATCCGTTCAATATCCCTTGAAGAGGGATGGGCTACTGCAAGAGTTGAGATAGGCCAAGAGGAAAGCTCTCTTCATAGGCCATACCAAATTTATCAGCAGATAGTCAGATCATTCAAATGTAAAATAGAAGGCAAAACCTTAGGTTTCAGGGAATTTTTAAGGGAAGTTATTAATAACGACAAATCTCACCTTTTGAAAGGACACAAATATCTTAACAAACTTCAGGAAAGGCTCAAAATGGTAGATATGGGACTTTACCAGCAATCAGACGAGGAACTTATTTGGGAATGGATTGAGGGAGAAAATAATTACTTTAGGCCATTCCTATACAAAACAGGCACCGCAGCTAACATATACTGCTATATCTTAAACGGAATTTCGTGGTCCGCCCATGAAATTCTGGGATTGAAGGGTTTTTTGGTTTTATTTGACGAGGCAGAAAATATCATCGAAGCCAACTATCAATATCAGCTAGAGAAAGGAAAGAATTTCTTGAGAGGATTGTTTATGCTAGCAGAAAACAACGGTGATCTTTTAGAGGATAAGATAGAGAATATTTGGGGATCAAAAACAGGATTGAGATATCATATGCTCGAGCAAGTAGGATTTGCTTGGAAGTTGCCCTCTCACCTGAAGATCATACTTGCCTCCACTCCCTCGTGGAAAGATTATGAGAATATACTTAATATTAAAGTTGCAGAAGAAAAGACATTAAATATAGAACCATTAGATGAAAAGGAATTAAAGAAGGTATCTGATGAAATAATTTCTTTATATAAAAGGGCATATAACCATAATCTTAGTGAAAGTGAAGTAGATAAATTGACAAAGTATATATCAAATAAAGAAATGAGATCATTTATAAAGGGAATAATTGAAGCACTCGATCTGAAGAGATTTTACCCAGAAAAAAGCTGGGGAGAGTTGCTTAGATGACCGAAACTCAAAGCGAACTAAAAAGAAGTTTGAAGAATGTTTGGTTTACTTTCTTTTCTAGATATGGCAAGCTTTTTCCCATTCAAGAGAAAGCTATACCTGTAGTTCTTGGGGGTAAAAATGCCGTTATAGTATCTCCAACAGCAAGTGGAAAAACCGAGGCAGTTGTTGCACCGCTGATTGAGAGGTTTCTTTCAGAAGGATGGGAGGGCCTAGCGATCCTCTACATCTCCCCCACTAGGGCACTAGTAAACGACGTATACTACAGGCTGAAGGATCAGCTAGCTGAGCTCAATGTCTCTTTGCTGATGAGAACTGGAGATAAACCATCGTTTAATCCAAATAAACTGCCAAACTTCTTGATAACAACACCAGAATCCCTAGATTCATTGCTTTGCAGATATCCCGCAAGCTTTAGGGGAGTAAGAGCCGTGATATTGGATGACATACACCTGATCGATGGAACTTATAGAGGGGATCAGGTGAGAATTCTTTTAAAAAGATTAAAGTTTATTACAGAGAGAGATTTTAATGTATATATACTATCAGCGACTGTTTATGATCCTTGGAAAATGGGAAGCAGATACATGGAGAACTTTGAGGTAATCCAGTCCCCAGGTCAGCGTGAGCTCGATTATACATTAGTTGGATCGCTTGAGGAAGTCTTTAACTATGCTAGGGAAGAAGGACTTAGGAAATTGCTTGTCTTTTGTAACAAAAGAGCTGAAGTGGAACGCCTTGCTGATGAATGTAGTAAGCTATGGGGAAGAAACTATGTTGTAGTCCATCATGGAAGCTTGAGTAAACAGGTAAGAGAAGAAGCAGAGGATTTTATGAGAGAAACTCGCTATGGAGTTTGCATAGCTACAATGACACTAGAAGTGGGAATTGACATAGGGGATATAGATGCAGTGGTCTTGGCAGAGGTTCCCTGGAATATCTCATCCCTATTACAAAGAATAGGGAGAGGAAACAGGAGAACGGGTAGATGTAGGGTTTTCGCAATCTTTAGATCAGAAAACGAGCGGTTACTCCTCGAGGAAATGCTTAAGGCTGCAAAAGAAGGACACTTAGGATACGAAGAGTATTCCCCAGATTTATCTGTAGTCGTACAACAAATATTCTCCTCCTTATATGCAAATCCAGGAGGATTGTACACTGATTACTTCAACAAGCTCTTTGATGGATTCTGTACCAAAAGCGAGCTGAGAGACATAATTAACCATCTCATAAATGTTGGATTAATAGAAAAAACTGATAATAAAATATACGCAACAACGAAGATCATGGATCTAGGTGAAAAGGGCAAAATACACTCCAACATACCCCAGCTCAAGGGAATGAAGGTCGTTGACGAGTCCTCTGGGAAAACTATCGGAGAAATACAATATCCTCTTGACAGCGATGTCTTTGTACTTGCAGGGAAAGTTTGGAGGATTACCAAAGTTGTTGAATCCGAGAGCAAGATCTACGTAAAGCAGGAGAAAATCTCGGCTATAGCGGCAAGTTTTAAGGCGCACAGATCTAGAGGATGCTTTCATCGCTTTTTGCCAGAGCACTTAAAGTAAGAATGAAGAAGAGTACTATTTGTACTGTAAATTCTAGTTTATATAAGATCTGAGCTTATATTGAGTATGGGATCTACTCCACCTCAGGATTATGTCAGGGAATTAATTTTAAGGTTTCTATATGAGAAAAGAAAGAGGGCAAGGAGCCTGGAGAAAATAGGTGCAACAGTTAGTGAGATCAAAAAGGAGCTGAAAAAGCATGGCATAAAAGAAAGTGAAGTTGTCGCTAATCTGGATTTTCTTATCAAAAATGGTTTAGTTAAAGAGATTAGAAAAAGAAGATTGCTTCCCAAGCAAAAAATTGAAGTAGAAGCTGTCAGATTTGAACTTTCAGATGTCGGTTTACATTTCTTTGAACCACCCTCAAAGTTTGATTTTACGGGGAAATTTGGTGGTCTCGTATTCGAAAACATCAAGGACAGCGTAATTGTGGTAGGGCATGAAAATATTGTCTATCACAAGTTCAGCGAACTTTATCCACTTCTTGAGGAATTAAAATTTAAAATAATAATAAGCAATATACCTGAGGATAAAAAACTAGAATATCTAGCCAATATTGAGACAATCAAAGCGCAAATAGTGCAGGAAAAGCCAGATAAGGATATTATCAGCAGAGCCTGGGAAAGAATAAAAGATCTGTCGACTATAGGCAGTTTAGCTACCTTAATTGAAAAAATCTACAAGTTCATCATTAGCATAACAGCTTAATGAAAGATCTCGGAGGAGAACTTCGAGATGATAGCTAGTTAAGAGAGAAATCGTTTTTCTACGCATGGAGCTGCTATGCCCTAGAGAAGCTGAGCAGCTTTCTTAACCACGGGATCCGTAAACTTGTTCTCATCATCTATGATTGAGTGTTTTCTCAAGCCCTGAAGCACCTCATATAGCACTCTGTCGCTCAGCTCCACCCCCTCATAGTTCTCAATTGCCCTTTTCAGCCTCCCCCACTCTGTTACACCTTCGGCAAGCAGCTTTAAAACCACTCTATACCTTCTGCTCACCCTTCTTGCAAGAAAGGACTCAAGCTCGCTTTTTGCCAGCCCAACAGCCTCATTCATCACGCTATCAAAATCACCTCTGCCGCTCACCTTCAGATAGCCGTAGTAGGTGAGCCATCCGATAACTCCATCAAGCTCCTCAACAGCCCTCTCCACCTCATTTCCCACTTTAAATCCTGCTTCTTCAAATCCCCTGTTTAGAAAATCCAGCGACTCCTCCCTTGAGAGCTTTCGGGTTTTAACCTCTAGATAAGCCCTGCCGTAAAGAGGGTTCTCAGGATTCTCTAAAATGCCATAAAGCACGCCCATCTCCGAGCCTGTTACCACAAACGAGAGGTTTCTGTGGAAATCATAGGAATGTGCTATTGCACCGTGAAGGGATGCCCCAACAGGGCCCTGAGACCTCTGAAACTCATCAAAAACCACAATAACCTTTTCCCCAGTTTTTTCCCCAACCTCATCAAGCACATCAAAGAGCTCTCCTAAAAGGGGCCTCTTCTCGGGCAGCCAGTTAACAGAAACCTCAAAGCCTAGCACCGACACGCCTCTTAACCTAGAAACAAGCTTTAGGAATATCTCCCTTACTTTACCCCATCTTGAAGCTCTTTCAACAAACTCGCTGAAGCTCCTAGAAATCAAAGAGTAGAGCTCCCTCCAAGAGGCAAATCCCTCCCTGAGATCGACGAAGACATAAGGTTTATCGCTTTCATTCAAAGCTGTAAGCACAAGGGAGGTCTTTCCAGTCCTCCTTAGCCCGGAAACCACTGTTAATGGCTCTCCCAAATACCTAGATAATGTCTTCAGTTCCTCCTCGAAGTCATATAAATCCCTTCTTGACACCTTCGGTCTTGGATCGAATAGCAACTTCCGCACCGAAAGTAACTTCCATTGCGGAAGTAATAAACCTTATTCTCGAACAATCAAAACACAAAGGAATATAAGAAAAGCATGAGGCATATCTACTTTCTTCGACTATAGAAAGAGAATCCCCAACCCTTCCGATGCAGACATTAAAAAAGAAGCGAGAAATCTACCAGAGGTCAATTTACAGCAGATCGTGCTTTTCAAGAAAGCTTGTGGAGTTAGTTTGAATACCAGTAACTAGTCTCTAGAGGAAAAATTAAAAATGAGGATCCATCAATGTAGTATCACAAAGGTGGATGGAAGAGGAAGGGTAACCCTTCCAAAGGATATAAGGGAGAAGGTGAACATAAAAGAGGATGGGAAAGAGGGGAGCATCATGATAGGAAAAGCAGAGGATCCATTTAAGCTGCTGGAAAAGTTGCTTGGCGATCTTTCCTTTGACAGAAGTCTGAGAAAAGTGGCGGAAAAGCAGGCGATGAAAGAGATCTCAGATAATGAATATCCTGTAGAATGTCCTGCTTGAAATTTCCCCTTGGATTAACTTCCAAAAATTAATTTTATAGCCCTTTAAAGCACTTTTCGGGCTATTCTTTCGGCTATATCGAACACAAGTTCCGGAGCCTTTCGAAAATCAATTCCTCTTTTAATTAGGTCGTTAATGTGCTTGTCAGTGAACCGATTCAATGTGAACTCAATTACATTATATTCTCTCTCATCCATCTTTTTAACGCTGAGAGTTATTCCGCTGTCCCATGAAACGATAGAACTTTCAAAGGACTCCCTGAGCAATTCCATCAGCACATCATCGTCCTCAATCCTCCTCCTAAGAACATCGTTATCAAGCTTCACCTCTATACCTGCAAACATCCTGTTCAATCTCCCCCTGGTTTTCGCCTTGATCCTCCCCTTGACATAATTCCTGTACGGGAAATGGATCTCCACAAATCCCACATAGCCCTCTGCCTCACTATATCCATCAGTGATCTGGCCACCTGTTAAGGAGCAGTTCCTGCACGTAAATGATGAGGAAATCCATAGATTTCCCAGTAGAAGAGATGCAAGAAAACCCCTTTTCTCAAATTCAACCTTGATGCCCATCTTCGATAAACCCTTCACTATGGGGACATTCGGAAGCCTTCGGAGGATTCTCTCCGGGATTTTCAGGCTTTTTATACAATCTGTTCTTTTAACAGCCAACCTCAGTGGAAAGTAATCTGAGTAAGAAATGCACTTTACTATTGAGCTGGATAGAAAATATCTCTCAGGCTGCTCTACTACCTTATTCAATTCGGAAAGGGACATTCATGCCCCCTTCAGCCTGGAATCCAAAGTTTTTAAATTTTCTGCCCTTTTCTCCTGCTTTCCTAGGTTTATCCAAAGAGTGCGCGCGCAATTTTAAGAAACGCAAAAAGCCAAAGGATAAGGATATTTATATCCCCCGCTTCTCCCATAGAGCTCTCTGATACTCAAGTCGAGAGGACTGGATGATAGAGATATAGAAAATGTCCTCAAGGCGATGGATTCGATAGTGAGGAGGTATTCAAGACCCCTATATCCTCCTCTCACAATGGAGTGCACAGCATATGCAGCCAAGCTGAGAAAAAGGTATAATCTATCTTTCTTCGACTCAATTCATGCAGCCATAGCCTTGAAGGAGGATCTCGCATACTATGATCTAGATCCTGATGTGAATAGGGTAATAGAGTCTGAGAGAGCAATAAAATGAGGAAATCCACCGGAATTCAGCGATAAGAAAGCTTTATCCTGAAAAAGAGGAAAAGTCTATAAGCCGCAGAGAATTGGCGTAAGGGTGGATAAGGAGAAGAATCCAGTTATGAAGATGCTAAATAGCATTAAAAGCTTATAGAAAAAGAAATTTATTTTAAAATTTACAGAATTATTTTTATATTATCTTAATGAGCTCATCTCGAGATCAGGATTGAGGCTCTGGTCAATCCATCCCAAGTACTTGGATCGCATCGGTTTAGTTGCCGTTTGGAGGGAAGGGCTCCTGGCTAAGCGAGTCCTTGAGGGGAAGACAAGAGGTTATCGCAATCACCCCCAGCTCTTGAGGTTTAAAGAGTACGATAGACCGCTCGATTTAATCGATGCATACCTCTTTCAGATTTATCTCGAGGCAAGAAGGAGGGGATATTCATTCGATAGCTCTAAAATAAGGGACATTGAGCTTCTAGGAGTACTTGAGGTGACTCGAGGGCAGCTGGAGTTCGAATTCGCTCATTTATTGAGAAAATTAGAAATGCGCGATAGAGAAAAATTCGAGGAGTTAAAGAATTTAGACCCCAAAGATATTGAGCCCAATCCGATTTTCATGGTGATTGAAGGCAGAGTTGAGAGGTGGGAAAAATCTTCAATTAGCTGAAAACTCGACAAGCGGGATAAAGTCCTTCTATAGGTCATCTCTCCTTAGATTAGCTTCAGCACAAAACTGAGCAAAGTCGAACAATCCAAATCTTTAAATAAAACCAGGTCCTTTTTGATGTATGACCTACTGGCTCTGCATAACAACGGAGGAGAACTGGAGGGTTATAAAGGAGAAGAATATATGGG
Source organism: Candidatus Methanodesulfokora washburnensis (assembly GCF_003947435.1). GTDB lineage: Archaea > Korarchaeota > Korarchaeia > Korarchaeales > Korarchaeaceae > Methanodesulfokora > Methanodesulfokora washburnensis. Next base: position 17,313 of record NZ_RCOS01000049.1, on the reverse strand, counting down.
GAGTTCCTGAGAGGCATAAGAACACGATATCCAGGGTTAAGCCGGGCGATCTTCTCCTCATCTACGTGAAGCAGAGAAGTGTGGGAAAGGAGGTCGAGGGGCCTAAGATAGTAGCACTATATGAGGCAGCTTCGGAGGTTTTCAGGGATTCCTCGAGGATATTCAGACCTCCTCCAAAAATGGGAAGTGAGACATTCCCTCTGAGGATAAAGCTGAAACCTGTCAAGATATTTGAGAAGCCTGTTGAATTCAAGAAGCTGATACCGAAATTGAAATTTATAGAGAACAAGAAAAAGTGGACCGGCCATCTGATGGGAAAGGCAATGAGGGAAATTCCGGAGGAGGACTTTAAGCTGATAACTGGTTAAGAGAGAATGGTATAAGTATTTTTTAGGAATTCAAGAGTCTTTCAAAAATACATATTTTGCTCACTAATTACCTATACAATTTTCATGAAATCTTCTTAATTTTCCTGTAAAAAACGAAAAGAAAAATAGTGAATACTAGAAGAGCAACACCTAATGCTTTTATGCATACACCCCACACTTCTATTATGCATTTTGCATTAAACCCTGTAAGAATTGCAAGCTCGACTATCTGCAAGTACCCTGATACAGTCGTTAGCAGCAGGATCAGCCAGTTAAACATCTTATCGTAAAGTGTCCTTATCATACTCTCGACAAGATTCAGTCTTCTTCTGATGGATTTGTACATCTCATCTATTCCCATCACATTCTTTCCGAATTCTATCCACTTTTTGGCAGTCAGAGGCTTCCAGACCCTAACATTCAGAAACTCCTCTATTGCCTTAGATATCTCCTCTTTTAGAGTGGATAATCCTTTTATCGATTTAGGCATCTTTTCTCCTAGGATATAATCATAGGTTCTCAGCATTATTTCTTGCAGCGAGAGGTTCTCCATTATTGTGGTTAGATCCAGCATTATTTCCCTGAGCTGATACTTCCAAGTTCTTCTCAGCTCCTCTTCTGCTATCCTCTCCTTATCGAAAACTATAGTATATGGTGGATGAAGCCCGGGTAAAAGCTCAGATGGCCCCATTTCGAATATAATATCCGGAATTTTCTCTTTAATCTTCCTCTTTAATCTCTCTCTGAGTCTGTCATTGGCCTCTTTGGAGACTATCAGAAGAGCTCTTCCATTTCCTATGTACACGTGCCATCCCTCTCTCCATGCCAAGTTCTTTTTCATGGCATCACTTATCCAAGCTTCGCTCACCCAGTCCCACATCTCCTCTATAGCCAGCATTCCGTGAAGCTCCTTTCTGTGATTATGCAGGAACTTATCTAGCTGGTCCACATCGAATATCGCTACTACTAACGATATTCCAGTGATGGAGTACCTTATTTTCTTCTTCAACTCTTCGCATGAGTCAACATCATGTATGACGGACTGTACGAAGCTCCTGTAGAGGTTATGTATCTTTTCAATCGACGTCGTGAACTCTTCCCCTCTTCCTATTTTATCAATAAGCTCTTCAGGAACCATTTTACACTTTCTAATATGGTCTAGAAACCCTGTCCAAATTTCTCTTGCTCTAAAAGGTGAGAATGGATCCTCCATCTTTATTGTATCTTCCAGCTTGATGCCTTTATCCGTGAAAAGCCAGAAGCTTAACACAGCAAAGCCAGCCTTGTGAATTGTAAGGTAAGCCTCTATCTCCAAATCCACATCAAGTATAGTGGCCTTAAATCCCCGAAGTTTTAGCCTGACAAATCTGCAACTTCTTCTGTATTCCTCCCTGAAACAGGACAATATCCTCTCTTCCCATCAAATAGAGCATATTATTGAGTTCTTGCATTTCTTTTGGCTCTATTAATGGCATTCCTCTCTCATCATATGAAAGCATTGCTTCTGCTATTCCTGAAGATAGCAGTTTCTCTCCCACCTTCTTCACATCTATCTGTCTTCCCAGATCGAATGAGCAGAACCATGTTATAGCAAGGTGCATTAAGATCTTATGAATTTCTTATAAAAATTTATTCCATGCTAAAGGTTCTAAAAACAAAAAACGAGATTCGAATTAAGAAGCCAGATGAAATGTATGAGGATAGAGTACGACATGATGTGAAGTACTTACTGCAGAAGCTCGGTGATAAATTTTTGTGCATGGTGGCTGTAGGCGATGACGTGGTCACAGCATACCTTATAAATCAAGCAAAGTATCTTAAGTATAGTGAGAAGGTGGGTTTGAAGACACTGCTGGAGCTGGATCTGAAGAGGCTAATAGATTCCTTGGAGAGAAAATGCGGGATAACTCTTCCAAGAGAGGTCACAGAGGTCTATCTTGACAGGGATCACAACCTTCTGTTCATAAGGTTCAGCGAGCCAGATGAGCAGGAGGTTGGAGAGCCACTCTGCACGAGAACTTTGGTAACCCTTTTCACAGAGGAGAAGACTGGGAAGATAACAGCCCTTGAAATGATAGGTATAAGCGATCTTCTTGAGGAGTTAAGCAATGAAAGTTCTGAATGATCAAGAAAAAGGCTAAAAATCGTTTTTTATTGCAGACGGCGGAGAAATACATTTAGATAAGAGCCCGATGAATCTTCTGAGAATGATCCTCTAAGCTCTTCTAATATTTATTTAAGATTTTGTTTATCCAAAATTTTAAAAAAAGATAAGAAGCGCATTACTTCTCATTCTTTTGAGTGAGATCAGACTTCTGAGAGAGGGCTTTAGCCGAGAGTTTATTGCCAGCAACAATAATTGGGTTTTTCTCAAGCTTCTCGAGCCGACCTTCAACTTCCTGCATCCACCTACCAATCTTATAGGAAACCCCTAAAAGTGCGATAAGAGTGATTATCCAGCCCAAGTTCGGGAGGATGATACTCCAAATCTCAGCCATCAGCGTATCCCTACCTAGTAGGGAATGTAACAGATGTCTATTTATATTTTTGCACTCAAATTTGATAAGAAAGCATAAAGAGAACTCAATTGAAAACTTGATACAATTGGTATCTAAGGGAGAGTTAGAAGCTACTTTTTGGCTTCTTGAAGGAGCCACTTCCATAGGGGTACTAAAAATATCCTGCAGTTCCCTGCCCTCTCCTCCCCCTCTGCATCCCATGTAACTATAGTTGCCTCATCAACCCCCAGTTCCCTTGCTGCTTCAGCCAACTTTCCCATATGTTTCTCCCAGTCCTCAAGGGCCACCTCAACCACAATTCTTTCCCTCATTGTGACAAAATCCACCTCCTTGCCAGTTTTCGTCACATAGTAGCACGGCTCATATCCCCTCCTGACCAGCTCCAAAAAAACTAAATTTTCAGCCCTTCTCCCTCTATCCATCGGCTTCTCCAGAAGTGTGGCTATCCCAGGATCCACCAGATATATCTTCTTGGGCGATGCCATAGCCTCTCTCTCGGAATAAGTGAACCTTTTAACGGAAAATAACAGGTTTGCCTGCCTCATGTACTCCACATAGCTCATCACTGTCTTCACATCCACATTAACGCCCGCAGCTCTCATGGCCTTGCGAAGCGAGTGCCATGTGACAGGACATGAATAGCTTGATATCACCAGACGGGCAAGCTCCAGGAAAACAGCGGTCTCCCTTATCCTGTGCCTCTCCATCACATCCCTGTAGAACATCGTCTCAAGAAGGGAAACCAGTTTCTCCCTGCTTCTGTAACTCCATACCTCAGGAAATCCTCCCCATGTCATATAATCGTTGAGCAATGCCTTGATAGCACCCCTCTCCCTGAAAGTGACTGTGTCAATTTTCTCCCGAAAAGAAACCTCGCGAAAAGAGAAGGGAAGAAGGAGAACTGAGGTATAACGTCCCCTAAGCCTGCTTGGTATCTCAGAGGATTGAAGAGCGGAGGAGGAGCCCGTCACATACAGGAAGAAGTCCTTAACATCGTGGAGCCAGCGAAGCTTGCTGTCCCAGTTCTCCCATTCCTGAACTTCATCCAAAAACAGATGGATCTCACCTCTGGGATATTCCTCTCTTGCCATCTCAGCCAGCTTTCTGACATCAATCCTTCTGATCTGAAGCTCATCGAGGGAAATGTAGAGAGCCTGCTTTCCTGAGTCCAGCAGGTTTTTAACGGATTTTAGCATTAAAAAAGTCTTTCCGGCTCTTCTTGGTCCAACCAGCGCCACTATATCCCTGCTGATGGGGAGCTTTACATCCCTTGGAACCTCTTTCACATACTGAAGTGCTCCCAGATACTCCTCAGTTATCTCCCTCAGGAATCCCATGTGGAATATAAATCCACAGATGCTTATAAAGTCTGTGGAATTGCAGGCAACAGTATAATAAAAGGAAAGTGAAGATGACAGTGTGGCAATGCTATTCATCTAAACAACTTAATTAAAGCTTAAATAATAATGAGCTCAAAATAGGGATATGTGCGAGCTTGGGGATGTCCTTTAATCTGCCCGTAAACCCTCGCATCTCATTTAGGGGATTTCGCCGCAGAGGAGAATATAATCGGGATGGCTGGGGTCTGACCTTCTACCCTGATGAATCAGCCCAGATTTTCAAGGAGCCCCTAAAAGCAGGGGGAAGTGCTCTTTCAGAGTTTCTGAAGAATTATACAGAGATAAAATCGAAGATGTGTGCGTATTGCCAAGAATTATATGGATCAAAATATTAGAAAGAAGAAAATAGCATAGCTTTCCTCTCTAGCCTTTGCTCAACAGCCTGAGATTGGCTTCTGCTGTTTTCTCTAAAAGTGTTATATAGTTATTTAAGTAATTATAAGCATATTCTTCATATTTTGTTGGATGTTCAACAGTTCCGCAGCCTTCTCTTGTTTTAACTATCACCTTCACATCAGGTTCTTTTGGAAACCAGCCCGACCCTAAGAAGCTCATTAGATTCTCGCATTCCACCTCAACTGTCAGTTTAGCTACCTGATTGAGGTCTTTATATATCTTGCGAAGCGAATCCAATTTAGTTTGATCCTTCCAGGCAATAAATAGAATATCACCATCCCCTGCTACCGAAACCTCTGTAGGGACTCCTAATGTAGGGAGCAGCCCCAAGGGATCTGAAACCTTCACCTTGAAGGAGTCTCCCCAGAACAGCCATGGTCTGTTTTCCACACGTATACTGACAATTATTTCATTCGACTCCTCATTGAGTGTAATGGTACGAGTCCTTTTCTCTCCCTTTTTCATGGAGTACTCCTTCCACCATTCACTTATTTCTTGCCCACATAAAGATTCCGTGTATTTCCTCATAAGATTGCTTATATGACTTTTAACTGGTCCTAAATTTACTTGGATCTCAGCCAGGATCCTTCTTTCTTTATCACGCACCTCCCCTACTCTCTTAAGATCTCCATTGCGTAAGGCTTGTTTCTCTTCTTCTATTAATTTTATTAATTCATTAATTTTATCCTTAATTCCATATTTGTTCAATTCGATCAGTCTCAACTGCAAGAAAGAGAGTTTGCCCTCCTCATCTAGCTTTTCTATAGCTCCTATCATCATCTCAAATAATTTTTTCACAGTGTCCAAACTGTCTATGTCTCCGCTTCCCAAGATCTCAATGAGATCTTTCCACATATCAATAAACATATTTTCAAATGTAATCTGAGTATCCAGCGCAATCTTCCCCTCATCCAATGACTTGTAAACTTCTTCGTATATACCCTGAATCTTTTCTAGAAGCTTTAATCTCTCTGTTGTCGAAACTTCCTTTACCACTAGATCGGCATATACCCATTTGGACCATGCTCCCTTGTCATCCTTGACCCTGAAGTATATCGTGTACTTTCCTGGAGGAAGGGATGTGGTGAAAGAGCATGAGCTGCTCAGCACTGTTCCATCAGCCCTCCAATCGCACTCAGTTATCTTCCCATCCGGATCGTATCCATGCCCGCTGAAGGATATTGTTTGGCCCTCATAGGCTGGATTGGGGGATATTGAATCTATGTATGCAGTTGGAGGCTTGTTCTCCTCTTTCTTGCCCATATATACAGTCTTGCTGATGCTTCCCTCGGCCCCCTTGTCGTCCTTCACTGTGAGGGTAACTGTGTAGGATCCTGATGAGGAGAATACATGAGTTGGATTCCTCTCATAAGAGGTAGTCCCATCCCCGAAGTCCCAGTGCCAGGAGACAACACTTCCATCAGGATCGTATGATCTATCATAAAAGCTCACTTTATCTCCAGCCAAGGGATTTGAGGGGCTGTATGAGAAGTCTGCTACTGGTGGCTTGTTTGCGGCAATAGCATAGAATTTTGTCTCATCTTTTGCTGTCTGACCTGATTTGTAGGCATATGCTTTTAGCATCCTCTCACCCGCTGGCTCTCCAACCTTCCCATGAAACTCATACGTTCCTGCTTTTGCACTTCCCTCAAACAGAACAGTGGTTCCATTGGGCTTCTCTACCCATACCTTTAGGAAGTCCACATCCGCGTTCACGGAGCAGTACAGTGTTATGTCATCCCCTATGCTGTAAGTTCCTCCGTTGTAATTTCCTACTCCTTTTCCTCCTTTATCAGTCCAAACGTCAACGCTAACTTGCTCTGGAGGCGGTGTAGTACCTTGAACAACTATCCTTATCGCCCTTCCGGGCTGATTATATTTTGTTGCGCTGCCAGTGGAGATTATCGATTCCCAGTCGCTCTGACTCATGTCCCAGACATCATCCCCATCGTTGAACTGAGGAGGATGGTCATTTGATGCAACCTCAGCGCAACTGTACATCCAGCCAGCAAATATCCCTATGTAATAGGTTCCGGGAGTTTCAGGAGCCTTAAGATAGAAGTGATAGGACTGAATGCTCTCACCGCTCGGGGCATCGGAAGTAATACATTGAAAGTCTCCTCTGGTCCAGCTAGCAGTTCCTATAACAGGAGTTATCCAAGCTCCTCCCCTGATGTTAACAACTTTGACATCGAAAAAGCCCTCTATGCTATCGCCTGGATTTACATAGACCGTCTGGGAGGGATCATATATCTTCACTCCATTTACCTCAGCAAAATAGAAACCCGGAGCTATTGGATACTCAACCCTGAGATAGTACTGAGCTGAGGAAATGTAAACAGGAAGGATGAGGATCACAAGAATGAACAGCATTACCTTTCTGCTGAACATTCTTAGCCCCCTAGATGGCAGCAAGTAAATAATAAAAAACTTTCCTTAGGGTTGTGGATTTTTCTTGAGTTATTAGAGTTAAACCTGTCTCTGAATACTGTTAAACAAAAAATTCCATCTCGGGGAAAGATCTATCTTGTTTACTCTTGGAGAAGAAAGCCAATTTCTAGGAGAGTAATAAGTAGCTGGAAAGTATCGGGAATCTGGAAGTATACATAGCACTTAATTGCTGTATAATACACTGCTTTTTCCATTTAACATTGTTTAGGCATTACTTGAATAGTAGATAAGTTTTTAAGGAAAATATGGGGAAAAATGTAGACCAGCGTGGCTAGGAGGAGATCTAGGAAGGCAAAGAAGGAGAGCTGGCTGAAGAAAAACGAGTGGGCAATTGTGTTTCTAGTTCCCTTTCTTATCCCGTTTATCATCTTCCCTTGGCTGGCGATCGCGATCTTTTCATTTCTATTTCTGCTGGGAGTCACCACGGCCGGGCTTACTGGCTTTGTCCTTGCATTAAGCTATGCACTACAAAAGATAGCAAACTCACTTGAGGAGGAGGGCATAGTTCCATTATTCCCTGCATCATACAGCGGATGCTCGAGATACTCAGAGAGAGCTGTTATAGAGGACACCAAAATAATGATAAGGAAGGTGGATAGAAGGAGGGGGATAAAGAAGGAGGCGTATATGAGGAAGAGGAGGATAGAGGTCACAAGGGAGGTCAACGATCTGGATCTCTCGGCTGAACCGGAGAAAGGCTGGGGAAACTTCCCGTGGAATATGTCCGAGTACAAGGATGAAGATGAGGAAAACTGGTGATACCTGAGTAAAGATAATCTAAGACAACACATTTGTATCTCGAAAGAGAACTTGGATCATCAATGGAACTAGGATCCTCAGCCTTTACCGTAAAACTTTTTTAGCTATATACACAAAAAATATAAAAATAATGAAAATCTCATCAGAGAACCATTACCTTTTTCATTATTTCCTCAGGGTTCTTCAATATTTCCGTCATATCCTCAACCATCTCCAGAGTTCCCAGATATCTTCCCTCATCATCCCTGATGCCGGCTACTATAACTCTCAGGATCCTATCCCCAGATCTCGTCCAGAACTCCCTGTAGGGGAACTCCCCTTCTTTTATCTTCTTGATGTTTAACATTACATAGCTCTCTAACCTTGGCGGATGACAGAAGTTCAGCCTCCTTCCTATTAGGGTCTTGGTCCTGATGAAGCCAGTCCTCATGGAGGACTCCGTGTAAAACCTGATTCTGTCGTTCTCATCTGCAAATGTGAGCTCAATAGGCAGATTCCTGAGGATTTTTTCCAGTTCCTCAGCATTTAAGAAGCCGGTGCTTATCTCAATATCTCCTTCCCTCCTTATCTCATAGTTATCCGGTGTTGCAGAGGAAGCCAGAGCTCTGATCTCCGCAGGCAACATTGATGTATCCTTAACCTCAGGTATCAGCTGATAGGGGTATACAGGCTCAGCTTTAGGTGACCATTCCCCTCTGCGCTTTATGAACTCCATATCCTCAGCGATCTCATGTATTGCAGCCCATTCTCCATCTGAGAAGAGGGCCCAGCAGGATGGGTAGAGGATTTTATTCTCTCTAAATATCAGATCCATTATTTCATTGGATATTTCCTCCGATAGCGATGCTATTTTCTCCATTCTATCCCTCTTTCCATCCTTGAACTCTTCTATAGCCTCCCTTAGTTCCCTCATTTTCGCTATTACCTGATCTTCCCTGCCCCAGAGGACTCTGGGAACAGCAGTTATTCCCCTTCTCTCGAGATAGGGGAATATGAGCATCTGATTTTTCCTGTAATGCACTCTTATTTTTCTCAACTCATTGAGGAGCTCTTCTATGAACTTAACAGCCTCTTCTTTTCCCTCCTTGAGGGCTCTCGCATAGAGCCCAAGAACCTCTGCATACTTCAATAGCTCCTCATTCTCAGCAATGAGAAGGTCTAGTGGATGACCCTCAGGTATTCCTTTAAGCTCCCTTTTAGCTAGGGAATCCCTAAAAAGCGCTACATGCAGATCGCAGAGGTTTAAGATCTCTTTTATGCTTATTCCCTCCTTAACAAGCTCCTGTTCGATCAAAGGGATTTCAAATGGAGATATCTTGGATAATAAATCCCCATATTTCTCTTTAAGCTCCTCAACACTCGATCCACTGTGGAGGAGCTTTATCACATTCTTCAGGATCTCCTTCCTCTCATCAAAGCTGCTCATCAATATCACTATAGTTATAGCATGCTACGACTTATAAACTTATCGTGCAGCAAGCTGTTGCTAAACGAGATGTTCTAGAGCATATAAGTTTAACAAATTTATTTAATAGTACCTGTGTTATAAATCGAATTTCAGCTAGCCATCGCAACCATGGTAAAACTTTTTTATCATAAGTACCAGATCCCCTATGAGCTCCTATCCCCAGATCTCCTTATCGAATAAGGTAGCCCTGGTTACTGGAGGGTCCTCCGGCATAGGAAGGGCCATAGCCCTCAAGCTCTCTCAGGCAGGAGCCAAGGTGGCGATTTTAGACATAAAGGAGTGCGAAGACCTGCTGGATGAGATAGGAAGGGATAAGGCCAGATTTTACAGATGCGATGTGACATCAGCTGAGGAGGTAAAGGAGACAGTTAATAGAGTTTACGGGGATTTCGGCAGGATAGACATAGTTGTAAATGCTGCTGGTATTATAATAAGGAAGGATGCTGTTGAAACAAGCGAGGAGGAGTGGGATAGAGTTCTGAACGTGAATCTCAAGGGCCCTTTTCTTGTTTCAAAGTACTCAATACCGTATATGATCAGGGGAGGAGGTGGGAGCATAGTGAACATAGCCTCAGGATGGGGACTGAAGGGGGGCCCGAAGGCAGTGGCTTACTGTGCCTCCAAGGGCGGTTTGGTGAACATGACTAGAGCTATGGCAATAGATCATGGAAAAAATGGTATAAGGGTTAACTGCGTTGCTCCTGGAGATGTTGACACTCCTATGCTCAGGAGTGAAGCCAAACAGCTCGGGATTAGCTGGGAGGATTTCCTGAAGGATGCTTCAAACAGGCCTCTAGCCAGAATAGGGAGACCTGAGGATATAGCAAATGCTGTGCTCTTCCTGGCAAGCGGTATGGCCAGCTGGATAACTGGAGCAACATTAGTTGTGGATGGAGGTGGTATAGCATGAGCCATCCCTACATTCCAAACTCGGTTGAGAGAGTTAAGAGGGAGATGCTCTCCTATATAGGGGTATCGAGCATAGAGGAGCTATACGCAAGCATACCTGAGGAGATAAGGTTCAGGGGAAAAATGAACCTTCCAGAGCCTCTGAAATCCGAATATGAGCTGTACAGGCATATGAGGGAGATTCTCTCCAGAAATATAACCTGTGAGGACTATCTGTGCTTCAAGGGAGGAGGGACATGGCCCCATTACGTCCCGGCTATATGCGATGAGATAGCTGGAAGGGCTGAGTTCCTGACAGCTTATGCAGGTGATCCCTATGAGGATCACGGGAGATGGCAAGCCCTCTTTGAATTTGAAAGCCTGATGGCCGAGCTTGTTGACATGGATGTAGTTACAGTTCCGATATATTCATGGGGGCATGCTGCGGGCACAGCTATGAGAATGGCCCACAGGATAAACGGAAGGAGAGAGGTGATAATACCGAGAACTATATCCCCGGAGAGGTTCCTTGTGATAAACAACTATGTTGATCCAGCCCTTAAGCTGATCAAGGTTGATTACGACAGAGAAACCGGGATGATTGACCTGGAGGATCTCAAGAGAAAGATATCAAGAGAGACAGCAGCAGTGTACCTCGAAAACCCATCCTATCTCGGGTTTATAGAGACTGGAGGAAAGGAGATATGCGAGATAGCCCATGATTCAGGGGCAATATGCATAGTTGGGGTTGATCCCAGCTCATTGGGGGTATTGGAGCCGCCAAGCCACTATGGAGCTGATATAACAGTCGGGGATCTTCAACCGCTTGGAATTCATATGAACTTCGGAGGAGGCCTTGGTGGCTTTCTGGCCACTAGGGATGAGGAAAAATTCATCAGAGAGATACCATACAGGATGTTTGGCCTTGCAAAAACTGTAAAAGAGGTAGAATATGGGTTTGGAGATGTTCTGTTTGAGAGAACATCTTTTGAGAAGAGGGAAAAAGCTAAGGAATTTGTTGGAACGGCTGCAGCATCCCATGGGATAATAGCTGCTGTTTATCTATCCCTTCTTGGTCCCAAAGGCATTAGGGAGCTGGGCGAGGCCATACTCCAGAGATCAATGTATGCAATGAAGGTCCTATCAAGCATAGATGGCGTCAAGGCTCCAAAGTTCAGGGCTCCTCACTTCAAGGAGTTCGTTGTCGAGTTTCCTGAAAGAAAAAGCGTTGAGGAGATAAACAAGGAGCTTCTTAAGGAGGGAATATTCGGAGGCATAGATCTGAGGAAGCACTTCCCAGAGCTGGGGAACTCAGCTCTCTACTGCTTCACCGAAGTTCACATGAAGGAGGACATAGATAAGCTTGCTGATGCCCTTAAAAGGATTCTGGGGTGAGAGAATGGGGATTGTCAGGGTTAGAAAGGGATTCCATGAGGCCAGGTGGGAGGAGCCAATAGTATTCGAGCTGAGCAATGAGGGGGAGAGAGGGATCCTTATACCAGTAGATGACAAAATAAAGAGGGAGGTTGGAGATGTCCTCTCCTCAATTCCGGAGCACATGAGAAGAAAGGATCCACCAAGGCTTCCTGAGATATCCCAGATGAGGGTCTTAAAGCACTATCTGAGGCTATCCCAAGAGACATTGGGGGCTGATTTGAACATAGATATAGGGCAGGGAACCTGCACAATGAAGTACAGCCCGAAGGTGAATGAGAGATTTGTTTCAATGGTGAGGGAGCTTCACCCATATCAGGATGAGGAGACTGTTCAGGGAGCCCTGGAGATAATGTACAAGCTTGATCTCTTCCTGAGGGAGATATCAGGGTTAGATAGATTCAGCTTCCAGCCTGGTGGAGGATCACAAGCCATATTCGCAATGGCCTCTATAATAAGGGCTTATCACAAGAAGAGAGGCGAAGATAGGGATGAGATAATAACAACGATATTCTCCCATCCATCGGATGCGGCAGCTCCAGCAGTAAAGGGATTCAAGGTGATAACGATCTATCCTGACCCAGAGACGGGAATACCTGATGTGGAAGCCCTAAAGGCTGCTGTGTCTAGAAGAACAGCAGGCATGATAGTGGCAAATCCGGAGGACACAGGAATATTCAACCCAAGGATAAAGGAGTTCTGCGACATAGTGCATGAAGCTGGAGGGCTCTGCGGCTACGATCAGGCGAACGCAAACGGGATAATAGGTATAGTCAGGGCAAGGGAGTGCGGCTTTGATATGGGCTTCTTCAACCTCCACAAAACCTTCTCATCCCCTCATGGATGTGGAGGACCAGCTGTGGGTGCTCTTGGCGTCAGAAAGGAGCTTGAGACCTTTCTACCGGTTCCAGTAGTTGATTACGATCCTGCAAGAAAGCTCTACTACCTGAACTACGATCTTCCAGATACCATAGGGAAGGTGAGGGAGTTTTACGGGGTATTTCCTGTAGTGGTCAGGGCTTATGCATGGATAATGGCTTTAGGGGAGGAGGGACTGAAAGAAGTGGCTGAAATAGCTGTCCTGAACAACAACTACGTGATGCACAGAATACTGAGGGAGATAAGAGGAGCTGATATTTCATATCCTGCAAACAAGAGAAGGATAGAGCAGGTCAGATACAGCCTTAAGAAGCTCAAGGACGAGACTGGAGTTGGAGCTGAGGATGTAATAAGAAGGATGGCTGACTTCGGGTTCCATCTCTGGACCAGCCACCATCCATGGATAATACCCGAGCCCTTAACTATAGAGCCAACTGAGTCCTACTCAAAGGAGGAGCTCGATGAGTACATTGAGGCCCTGAAGGAGGTCTTTAGAGAAGCCTATGAGGAGCCGGAAACAGTAATTAATGCGCCACATAGAAGCGTCATCCATAAGATAGAGGACAACAGCTGGTTCTCGGATCCAAAGAAGTGGTCCATAACATGGAGACTATTCCTCAAAAAGCATGGTGGTAAGCTTTGAAGAAATTAGGGTTAATAGTAAATCCCATAGCAGGAATGGGAGGGAGAGTGGGCCTAAAGGGAACAGATGGGCCTGAGATGCTCAGAAAGGCAATAGAGCTCGGGGCTAAGCCCTGGGCTGAGGATAGAGCTGTTGAGGCATTGAAGGCTCTGCTGCCAATCAAAAACTCCCTAGTTATTTACACTTATCCCCATAAGATGGGGGAGAATGCGGCAAAAAGAGCTGGATTCAACCCGAAGATTATGGGAAGCATAGGCGAGGAGACAACAGCTGATGACACTGTGAGGGCAGCTGGGGACATGAAAGATGTTGGAGTGGATATCCTTCTGTTCGTCGGAGGGGATGGCACAGCCAGGGATGTGTGCAGATCCATAGGAACAAGCTTGGTAACATTAGGTATACCAGCTGGTGTGAAGGTCTACTCCTCAGTTTTCTCAACCAGCCCGAAGACAGGGGGAGAGCTTGCCCTAAAGTTCCTGAGAGGAGAGATAAATGACATTATAGAGGCAGAGGTTTTGGACATAGATGAGGACTCCTTCAGGGAGGGAAGACTATCTGTTAAGCTCTATGGTTATCTTAAGATCCCTTACGATTCCAGTTATATTCCGGGAGGTAAGGTTCCTTCATCCCATTCAGAGAGCTATGATAGAGAAGCTATAGCTGCTGAGCTCCTCGATATAATTGAGAACGACGTTATATACCTGATAGGACCTGGAAGCACGACTAAAGAAGTGATGAAACTGCTCAACTTGGATTTCAGCCCTTTAGGTGTCGATGCAATCCTCGATGGAAAGTTAATAGGAAAGGATCTGAATGAGAGGCAGATAATATACCTTATCTCAGGAAGGAAGGCCAAGGTTGTAGTTACCCCAATAGGCGGTCAGGGCTATGTCTTTGGGAGGGGGAACCAGCAGATAAGCCCGGATGTCCTGAGGAGAATAGGGAAGGAAAATGTGATAATAGTGGCCACCAGAGGAAAGCTTGAATCCCTCAGGGGAAGGCCTCTTCTGATAGATACAGGGGATGAGTCCCTTGACATCGAGCTCTCAGGCTACTACAAGGTGATAACTGGGTATAGGGAGTACACTGTTTACAAGGCTGTTCCAGCTTCTACGCTTGAGAGCTGACTCCCTCCATGTTTGCACTGAGGTTATAGGAATATTTGTTATTACTTCATTTCCTCATCCAGCGGAAGGAACTTGCTCTTGGGAGCACCGCAGATAGGACATTTCCAGTCAGGAGGGAGCTCCTCGAATGGCGTGCCTGGCTTAATCCCTCTTGTGTCATCTCCATTCATGGGATCATATACGTAGCCGCATACGCCGCATACATATTTCTTCATAGCACTGCATCATCATCAACGCATTATAAATTTTATCTTCTTGAAAAAGAGCCCCTCAGGGATTCTGGTATTTTTATCAGATCTAAGACACCTTAATTCCATGAATGGATCTATTGAATAGCTTCTCCAGTAAATTCTACGGTTTTAAGCCATGAAAGCATCTACATTTTATCAAAAGTAATCTATTGTAAAGATTTCTCAGCATAGATTTTTCTTGTAACTGCACAGGGTAGATTATGTACCCGGATCTCAAGGGAAAGAGAGTAGTTATAACGGGAGCTGCAAGTGGTATAGGTCTGGCTACAGCAAAAAGATTTGTTGAGGAGGGATCAAGGGTATTCATAATAGATGTCAACGAACAGGGCCTGAAGAAGGTGCTTAGGGAGAATCCAGGGATCTCCGGAGGGGCAGTAGCTGATGTCTCATCCCCAGATCAGGTATCTAAGGCCTTTTCTGAAGTGGAAAGAACGCTAGGAGGTTTAGATGTGCTTATAGCGAACGCAGGAATAAGCTACAGGACTCCATTTCTCAAAATAAGCTATGAGGAGTGGAAGAGGGTAATAGATGTCAATCTAACAGGACCTTTCCTTTGCGCCAAGGAGGCAATAAGGATGATGGAGAAGCAGAGGGAAGGCGTTATACTATTCACTGCGTCGACAAACGGCATGAGGGGACATCCCTATTATGCGCACTACAATGCCTCTAAGGCTGGACTCATACTCCTAGCCAAAACTCTAGCTTTAGAGTTCGCTCCTTGGCTCAAGGTAGTTGCGGTCTGTCCCGGCTACGTTCTCACACCGATGCAGCTGGCTGAATACACTCCAGAGATGATAGAGGAGGTGAACAAGACTATACCAATTGGAAGGCATGCATCTCCAGAGGAAATAGCAGCTCTATTCGCTTTCCTAGCAAGCAAAGAATCCTCTTACATAACAGGGAGCTGCGTTGTCATAGATGGTGGTGAGACCGCAAGATAGAAGTGAACTCCAAGAACTATCTGAGCTAAGCCTAAGCAGTACTTAAACTGCCAGTTCCTCTTCTAAGAAGCAATCTTAAACTTATGGGAAAGTTTTTATCCCATTACTGCTTGGTATGACGGTGATAATATGGGCGAGAAAC
Source organism: Candidatus Methanodesulfokora washburnensis (assembly GCF_003947435.1). Lineage (GTDB taxonomy): Archaea > Korarchaeota > Korarchaeia > Korarchaeales > Korarchaeaceae > Methanodesulfokora > Methanodesulfokora washburnensis. The sequence continues at coordinate 1,647 of NZ_RCOS01000049.1, read as the reverse complement.
CTACAGCAGCCTTCGTTCTTTCCTTGATAGCAGGCGTCCTGATACTGTTATGTGGAATATTTATGATAGCCGCACGTGCCATTATTGGCATGGCTCTTCCTTGGATTAGAGAGACTAGACCAGCTATGATCGGGTACATCAGAGGCATGATGACCATTATGGGCCTTCTCGGGCTGATATTCGGGATAATTGCGATAATTGGTGCCTTCATGATCAGAAGCGAGGAACAAGGCAGGGTGAAAGCAGGCTCAGTTATGGTGCTTATCTCCTCAATTCTAAGCATCTTTTCAGGTATGGGATTCGTCCTTGGCCTAGTTCTAGGCCTAGTTGGTGGCATACTGGGGCTGACATGGAAACCTGAGGAGAAAGCTCAATCAAAGCCCGAGGAAAAGATCCCTTCATAGCTTTTTTATCTTTTTATCATCCAGTTGATAATGTAATGTGCGCGCATGCATGTAGCTCTACTGTACTCTGATGAGTTTCAAGCTTTATGTATTTTATCAGAAATACTGGAGATAGCAGCATAAGGAAGAGTGCAAGAAGAAAGGGAACCATGGGCTGATAGCTCTCCCACAAACCTCCTCCCATGTATGCACCAACTGAATTTGACAGACCTGCTAGCACGGTTGCTGTTCCAAAGGCTGTTGCCCTGTTGCTCCTTGTTGTTATCTTACTTAAAGCTGTCCCAAAAGATACCTCAGTTAATGCGAAGAGAAAGATGTAGTAGAGTGAGAAAAGGACAAATGCCATGTATGAGCACGAGAAAAACCAGAGAAGGGAGAAAATCCCGGAGAAAAGAAAGGACAGAACCATGCCCTTAAATTCGCCGGCCTTCATGACAAAAGAACTAGCAATCAAGCTGAAGATTGATGTAAATAGCTGAGCTGTGAAGAACATGAGCTCTATCTCTTCGGGAGTGAGTTTCATGTATTTTTCGGCATGAATCGGTATAAGCGGTGAGATCACGCCATTTGCAAGATTGAAAACAGATATTGAAACGATCAGAGGCAAATAAAACTCTCTTAATGGCCTCGAGAATTTCAACTTCATTTCTCCAGATGTCTCCTTGAGTAGCAGAATTCTCGGTATGAGGCATAAAGCACTTGAAAGAGCACCAAATATGAAGAGAGGATCGAAGCCATAAGCGGGAATTACGAAAGCACCTATTAGCGGCCCGACTGCCCACCCCAGATTCATCAGGAAATTATAAATGCCGAAAGCTCTTGCAGTACCCAGTTTTCCAGAGGATTCAGCTATAATTGAGCTAAAGGAAGGGTTCTGCAGGCCGGCGAAAAGAGAAAGTATTGTTATGACTAGGGCAGCAGGAAGCCAGTTCCTTAAGAAGAGAAGCAGGAGTAAAAGAGGGGAGAAAGTCGATGTGGATATCACTATGATCCTCTTCCTTCCAAACCTATCGGAGAGAAAGCCGCCTGGAAGCTGGGATATTGCCCATGCAGCATTTATAACAGCAAAACTCATGCCCACTTCAGCCACGCTAGCGCCCAGTCTCTCTAGATATAGAGGAAGTATCACCCACCAAGAGCTGAATGCTGAGTCTATCACAAAGCTTGTTATGGACAGCACTGCCACGTTAATTGATTCCCTGTGAGAATTCCCCATCTTTCTTCATCCCCGTATCAGCCTTCA
>NZ_RCOS01000048.1 GCF_003947435.1 Candidatus Methanodesulfokora washburnensis | reverse complement strand
TCCAGTAACATCGAGGCAGATGCTGATGTTGTTATAATTTCGAATGCTCAAAGAGATATAATAAATAAAACCATGGATTCATCTAGAGCATTTCTGCATTCCACTGTAAACGAGCACTGGGGAATAGCTGTGGCTGAGGCGATGGCAAGAGGACTACCTGCTGTTGTTCATAAATCCGGTGGAACGTGGACCGATCTTGCCGAAGAAGGTACTGCTGGACTGGGATATGATGACCTAGATGAGGCTATAGATGCTTTAGCAAGACTTATCACGGATAAGGAGACATGGAACCACTACTCAAGTGAAGGCATAAAGCGGGTTAGAGAGCTGACTCTAGATAGCTTTACCAAAAAGCTAGACAGCCTGATTAGAAGAATCTTATGATTTCACTGTGTTGTCTTATCTGCAGGAAGGAAAAAGTATGTGCCGTATAATTTATATGAAAAGTAAGAAATGTACACAAATTTATACTATCTTTTTCTTGCAAGTCTCCAAGCAAGCGGATTCAAAAACGTCAAGAAAATCCCCAAAGTGATTACCAACCCTATGGGCGCTACATGAATATATCTATTTACACTTTTATGCCATATAACTCCAATTATCAGCAACAATACAAAAATTAGGCCCAAAGCAGGGCACAGAGGCAGGAACATAAGGGAGAACAAAATCGCGCTGTAGTAAGCATATCTCCTGTAGAGCGAGCGATCCCAGAGTCCATCTATCAACAAAAGAAATAGTGATCTAGACTGATGTACGAATTTGCTAGCAATTACTTCATGATATTTAATAGTATGAAGATGAAGACATCTTTTATCTCTATGTATTTTTATCTTAAAGCCCAGCTTCTTTATCATTTGCTGGAGCCATAGATCGTCAGTTCTAGTATAACGCTCGTCGAATCCTCCTATTTTCTCCAGAAGATCCCTCCTGATCAGGGTGCATCCAAGCGATAAATCTATATCTATGGGGAGGCTGCTTTTCCACAGATCCTCCTCCCTGTAAGCATAAGGAATGCAGGACAGCACCACGCTGTCATCCTCTCTCAGATCCGCGACTAGAATCTTTAAGGCATCGGATGGAGGAAGCACATCGCTGTCCAACCAGAATATCAAAGAAGATTTTGTATGCCTGAAAGCCAGATTTCTAACACGAGGTATATTAAATCCGAGGTGCTTTACCCTTTCTATGAGAATCTCCTTATATTCGCTGTGATGCCTCTCGTAAAAGTTCTTCAGGATATTCGGAGTTTCATCTGTTGACTCATCATCCACAAAAATCAATCTAATTTTATTTTTTGGATAGTCTAGATTATAAAGTGCATCTAAAACCCTCGGCAATACTTTTGCCCTGTTTCTCACTGGGATGCATACATCCACATCCGGATACTCCGAGATTCCGTTGCTCTGGCTGACGGGCTTTTCAGAGGCACTCATGAAGACCACCTCCGATAATAACTACGGTTTCAGAAGATTTAAACATAGCCAGAAAACAACAAGGTCCTAGAAGCATTTCAGCTCACCAAATTCCCGCCGATTCTCAAGTTTGTTTCAGTAACTTCCGTGTTCTGCAATAATGTAGATAACTTCCTGCCTATTTCAGCAGTAAACTTCCGCCTAAGCCCCATCAATTTAATAAGATCCTCAAGGCTCAGTCTAATCACGGGCGCTTTGTACAAATCCAGCCTGTAATCCTCCAGAAGAGGTCTCAGGCGTAAGAAATCGCTTATTGCCCTGCTAATAGGTCTAAAAGCTCGGGGCATCGAATCTCTTAGTGCAAAAGCTGGTATCAGTCCTTTATACCTACTATTTACCATGGAGCCCAGTAAGAGCGCATTTCTTAAGGACAAATAGGCTCTTAAAGGGCCTGCTTTACCAAATGATGTACTCTGTCTATGTTTTCCGGAAATTACTGGATAAAATTTGCATTTCCAGCCATGATTCCACAGTTGCAGACCTAAAACATTGTCATCAAAGTAGCCGAAGCCGAAGTCAAAGAACAGCTTCTCCTTTCCATGCCATACATCTAGAACTGCTTTTACCCTGTAAACCGCGAATGCCCCGCTGGGATATGTGATTGCCAAAGGTTTGTTTATGCCTATTGGACTTCTACCCCTGAACAATGGATGGGATGCCAGCACTTCATCCATCATCATACCAGCCCTATCAATTAATCCATTAAAATCTAATATAATTCCCTGAGCTCCCCCAACATCTTCCTCGTTCTCCATGAGCTCAACTAGCTCCTCAAGGCTATTCTGAAATGGTATTGCATCATTATTTATTAAAACAACATACTTGCTGTCCTTATCTCTAGCCCTGAATCCCGCATTGTTTCCACCGGTAAAGCCCAAATTCTTATTCAACCTTATCAGCTTGAAGTTGTTCCTCTCGGCAAGCTCCCTTATTACAGCGAAGCTTCCATCGGTGGATCCATTGTCCACCACTATAACTTCGTAATTTGGATAGTCTAAATTTGCAATTTCCTTAAGGGAATCGGTTACTATATTAATAAAGTTCATTGAATTATAATTTACCCAGAGAATCGATGCCTTAGGAAAGGCCATGCTATCAACTCTCTCATGCTATTTTCTTCTGCACTGTTTCCACATCTATTTTAAAGCCTATCGTCTCCTCTAAGATTGTCTTAACTCTATGATCCAGTGTATGTGCCCTGTAGCATTCTTCCTGTCCCTTTCTGGCCATCTCCTCCCTCTCGGCATCGTTTGTAAGGTAGTAATCTATTAACTCTATTAACTCCTCAAAGGAGGAGTAAAAAGCTAGATGCTCCCTGTTCTTGAATATGTCGGCGACTTCCTCCCTATAATCGGTTAGCAGCGGTCTACCGCATCCAAGTACCTCAAAAACTCTCCAGTTGAGTTCTTTAGATCTTGAGATATCGAGAACTAACTTAGAGCTGTTATAAAGAGCGACCATATCGTGTTGCCATGCATTTCCAATGAAAACCTTCTTTGAAGCTAACTCCCCGATGCTGAGGAGAAGCTTCCTTCTCTCCCTGCCTATTCTACTTTTAGGAGATGGTATATGGCCCACAAATGCTAGGTCATATCTGAGGGGTTGATTGATGCGCCTGTGAAGGTAAGGATCGCATGCATAAGGAAGCCAGCAAACCTTTGTCCTGTTAAACCTGTGCATATATTGCTTGTGTGCACAGAAAACCACGTCGTAATTGAGAACTCCAGCCAAGACTTGTGCATAGTAATCGCTTGGATGAATGCAATCCTGCGACCAGTACGCCTTTACCGCATTCTTAAAGGGATTGAAATCGATGTTAACTCTAATGGATCCAGCACGAAGATAAGATCTATGAGATTTGGATCTGGCAGTTGCCAGTGAGTGAATTTTAGCTTTCTTTTTCCCAGTCTGAAAATCCTAGAGGATATTGATAGCCCTCTTCCTCCGAAAAACCTGTTGAGAGCCTTTCCAGAGTAGTTTATGAGTTTTACTCTCGAAAGATCTTTATTATTCATTGTATATATGAACGTATTTACATATTTGGCAAAGATTCTTGCAATGGGCCACTGCTCAGGCATCATAACCAATAGAACCCATGGAGATTCCTTGTATGTTTCCATCTACCTCCAGCGAAGAATCAGAATAAAAATATTTTTCTAACTTTCTGGATACTGTCTTTAAGAATATACCATAACCATATGCCTCCGATCTTCTACTGTTTCCTCATGTGTGTTTTTTATCTCCCAGCTGGAGGAACATCAATACATTCAGAAGGCCCAGAAATATGTTAAAAGGACCCCACTAAAGGTGATTATAGCTTCTTTCCTCAGATTTTGAATTTCTTTGCCTTATTTCCAGCACTACAAGTAGGGATACTGCTATTATAGAAAATATCGTTATCGCTGAGCCGTAATAGAAGAACACATGAGGCCTGAACTCTACTTTCACCTCGAAACAGCCGGAGTCATTTATAAGCCATGCATTTGAATATCCATATCCTATGAAGTGCGTATAGATCCTGCCGGAGCTGCTGGCTGACCAGCCATCGTCATAGGTTTCCAAGAAAACGAGAAAGAAGGGACCCGTTGAGTTCACCTTAACCCTGTACTCAACTGGGCTTACATAAGTCCAGCTTATGTTCACCTTAGAGCTGAATTCAACATTCTTTGAGAACGGACTTTGGCCCTCAAGCACAAAAAGAGATGAGTTTTTAGCGTTCAGAAAAGCAAATCTTTTGTCCTCCTTGAGCACTGTTAAGGAATTTGTCGGGTAGATGAGTGGCAGGGAGTTCTCCACCTCATAAATTTTGATAGAGCCTATCTCCTTCCTGAGCTTGAGCCCCTCAACAGGGAATGAATCACTAGTGCTGTCTGCAGAATCTATTACCACATATTTTATTCCTAGAAACCTTAATGCATTGATATTACCATCATAAAATGAGTCTATAATTCCGGAGATCTGGCTCCTAGCATAATCGGGCAGAGTGGTGGCAGCAAAGGCATTGCGCGAATTTACTATTGAGGGCATGAACGGATCCAAGTAGAACACGTTTTCGGTTACGCAGTGGGGAGGATGCCAGCTGTATATGGTCAGATACCCGGATTCATAGAAAACCCTGGCAGTAATATTCACCTTTTCAAGATAGTTCAAAGCATCAATGTAATATGATGGAATGTTAAGAGGTGTGAAGAAGCCGTTCAGGTCACCGCTAAGCACAGGATAGCCGTAGAAGGAAACTAGTATCAGCATTAAGAATGTAAGTAGAATGCGTGAGATCCTTGAGGCCATTTTCTTGGCAAGAGTGTCAAGGGAGCTTCCAAGCAAGAGGGAAATTGAGAGGAGAAGCAGGGAGTCGAAGTGATGGACCTCCCTGTATATGAAGAAACCAGGAAAGTTCTTGTAGAGAAATCTGTAAAATCCTCCAAGAGGAGGAGAAATGCCCTGAAAAAGAGCAACAGCAACAGAGAGAACGATAAGGGAGAAGGAGTTGAGCTTGTCCTTTCTGAATAAGGATAGAGAGGCAATGAGGATTATTAGAAGACCCAAGAGCTTTATCCTAGGCTCACTGTACAAGTCGAATCTGGACGTAGTCTCAAGTGGATACATGAGAAAGGCCTTTATCACAGAGGACATCTCAGAGATGCCTTTTTGTAGCATTAAAGCATATGCCTCCGCTGTGTAAAACTGCCCTCTTGAGTAGAGCATGAAGTAAAGGCCGGGGACAAGCCACCACGAGTTTATGAAAAATGAGATCATGATATATAGAATTAAAATCTTTATATTATTTGATATCTCCTCAGGATTGTACGCTATCTTAACCAGCATCAGCACAACGAGGCAGAACCCGAGGAATCCTATCTCCACAGGATTCGCCAGTATCATGATAGGCAGGGATGCTATGCTTGTAAGTATCGCAATACTTAGGTTAGAGAATTTTTTATTTTTTAACCATAGATATAAACCCAGAACGATTGGGATGAAGCCAAGCTGGATCAGGAGAGGCATCTGCCCCCAAGAATCCCTAGTTGCCACAGTTGGGTTGAACATAGCGAAGAGAGAGGCCACCAGAGATGCGTATCTTGATCTTCCGCATACCCTTAGGAGGAAGTAGACACCAAGCCCGAGGAAGAAGAAGGAGGCTATTATCACAAGCCTGTTCAAAACCCATACCGGAACTAAAAGCGAGTTGAGGAGGAAGAGGAGGGAGTGATAGGGAAGCCAGTTGAATGAGAGGAGCATGTTGTTTAGGCCTGTGAGGCATCTATGGCACCAGCCGTAGAAAGCAGTGGATGGATGGGTTATTTGAAGGGGGAAGCCGAAGTCCTGAACCTCGATTAGCCCCCCGTTTAGGGTTGACCTCACCGGAATTAGGGAGAGAATGGCTATGATGAATACATCTATGAGGCTTCCTGATCTGCGAATTTTATGGAACATCCTCCCTTCCGGCCTCCCTGATCAAGATGGAGAAGAGGAGGAGCGGAGCTACTGCTATAATCCAAAATAGAATGTATGGCAGCATTATCCTGTCATCAACTAAGTTGAGCTTCCTTCCCTCAGCTCTTAACCCTGTTATCCTGATCAATTTGTAGTTATCAGAGGCAATTATCTCGAAGTCGATGTTGCCCTCCAGGGACAGATCTGTACCATTTGACGACATGAACAGTGGAAGATTTCTGTCAAATGAGTAAAATGATGAGAATGTGATGTTTCCTGATGCGCTCACTTTGGGCTGTAAGAGCTGAACTACAAACCCGCTTGGGGCAACAAAGTTCAGGGCTATATCGCTTCCATTGAAAGATCTGTTCTGAGGTTCCAGCAGTATCTCCGAGTATCCCGGGAATTTTATCCATATCGCTCCTTCAACTGAGAACTTCTGGCTGAATCCGTCGCCCTCCTTCATTATGGTTGCTGTTGAGGCCTCCAAAGATATTCTCTCTATCTTCTTTATCCTTATGGCACTCACATTCGTGGCATTGATCCTCTGTCCGTTCAGGAATACATTAACTGGAATCCCGGGAAGGGAAACTGTGATATTCCGTATAACTACTGTTGGAGGTCTTGGCAGGGATATAACTCCGGAAACAACGGAATCCGAGGACAAAACAGCCTTTCCCTGGATTTTTGCACCTGCAAATGCGGCACTAGATCCTCTATAAACATATCTCACCTCCTCCTTCGGGAATATATTGCTCAGCCCGATGAACTCATCGAGCGGAAGTTTCTTATCAATCAGACTGTGAACATTCACCACTGTGAGAGTCCCATTCCCTATTT
>NZ_RCOS01000047.1 GCF_003947435.1 Candidatus Methanodesulfokora washburnensis | reverse complement strand
GGGATGATGCGCTTCGACCTCCTATCGCTGAAAAACTCAGCTTTTCCCATTACTGCTCACCATTGAAGGTTGACCTCGATAATGCATGCAAAGCATACTTAAAATTAAATTTGAAGAGGACTGAGCTTTATGATGGCGAAGGAGGATGACCCCATATTTAGCCCCTTGGACACCATTCGCTATGTTGCAGAAAAGAGAGGAGTTCCAATAGATGCCCTGAAAATCCCGGAACGCCTGCTTTTAACCTATCAGAGAAGCGCATTTGAGTGCGCAAAGAGCCTGATCAATGGCAGATCTGTTGAATGGATTTACGGTGAAGCTCAGCCATTCTGCATCGGCGAATTTAACAATGTGGAGATAGGGGTTGGCCGTTTCTGGATTGGAGCACCTGCTGCAGTCGCCACACTTGAAGAAGCTGTCACCTGTGAGGCAAAAATAATCATCGAGGTAGGCTTAGCTGGAGGTTTACAGGAGTTTTTAAAGCCAGCTGACATAATCGTTGTGACAGAGGCAATTCGCGATGAGGGAACCTCCTATCATTATCTTCCACCGGAAGTGAAAGTTGAGTCCTCCCAGAGATTGAGGGAGATGTTAATTAAGCGCTTAAATGAGGGAGGAATCAGGCATTTTGTCGGCCCTGTTTGGTCCACTGACGGCGTTTACAGGGAGACATTGGGCAAGTTCCGCAAATTCAGGGATAATGGCGTTTTAGCTGTGGACATGGAGACATCAGCAATTTTCGCTGTTGCAAAATACAGAAATGTTGAAGCAGCTTCAGCTCAGGTCATCTCAGATATTTTAACAGAGAAGGGATGGCTCCAAGCCTTTTATGAAAAATCAGTTAAAGAAAGAATGGAAGTCCTGCTAAAAGCTGTCTTGGAAACTCTTTCAAAGAGCTGAAATTAAAGCTATTACCCTTATACTAATCCCATTTATATTTTGATGTGGCCTTTGGGATTACCGCAATAAGGATATTCATCACGAGCTTTCAGCTGAGATAATCAGAGATAAACTGCAAGATAGGAGCCTTGCTGAGAGATCATCCATAATTGCCTATTATCACAGGAAGAAGCTCAATCCGCTGGATGATGAGAGAATAAAAGATGACAGGGATATGCTGCTGGCAATAGCTGTGCTGAGAATTGCAGATGCCCTAGATTACGGGCTTAATCGAGTGGTCAATCATGCTTTCTTCAGTGAAAAGGACGAGGAAAGCATAACAATCGAGGTACGTGCCAAAAGCTTAGATATTGATGTAGATAAAGTGGAGAAGAAGGGAAGGCTGCTGGAAGATCTCCTGAAAAAGAAGATGAAGATAAAAATGTTTATTTATAGGCAATTATAGAAGCCTTAATGTAGTGGTGCATTAGGCTCTTCGGTTTCTCTGATGAAGTGCATTGTACCAGAAATGGAGGATCCAATAATAATCGAGGAACTAAGATCAGTTTGCAGCAAAGCGAGAGAAGCATCTGAAAGCTGTAAATTATCTATAATGCGGCAGAACTCAGAATCTGCATAATATCTTCGTATCTGAAGAAATTCTAAGAGATACAAAGATAAGCCAGAATTATCATATTAAGGTCGATAATTCTATGAAATAATCCTAGTAATGCACCCTTTCATATCTTCAGAAGCTTTTTACTATTAACCAGATTTATGCACTTACATTACCCCTTCCTATTAAGGACTTCGTGATATTCCTTATCTTAGTGGATACAAAGTCCAAACAACTCTTAATTTAAATTAATTGAAGGTTGAGTTATAAGTTCTTATTGCTTATGCACTATAGTTAGCTCTGGGACTTCACTAGGTTCTACAAGCTTCGTTATCACGACATATTTGGCATATTTTCTGATCTCCTCTACAACTCTTTCAAACCTATGAGGATCGAATGCTAAGAGTGCCTCGTCTGCTAGTATTGGTGCTAGGCCCTTATATTCCTCGAACATCTTCAACTTGTAGCCTGTTAAAACAGCAATCAACGAGACAGCCAGTCTTTCGCTGGTGCTTAGGGTACTCAGAGGTTGTTCAACTTCTCTGCCACTTGGAAGGATCCTGACAACCTTCGCTTCAAACTTTTTTCTCAGTTCGCCTGTGACCTTGTCATGCACTTCACTCTCCACTAATCTAATAGACCTGAGCCATGTGAAACCTAGTTCTCTAACAACTTCCGATGCTATTCTAGTAAACTCATCTTTCATTCTTGTTAAGGTATCATAAAGCTCCTCTTCCGTGGTCTTTAGCTCTCTTCTTAATTTCTCAACCCTTTTACTTACTTCGACCAGTTTTTTACCGCTTTCGCTCTTCTTAGCGATGATCTCTTCTAAGTTTCTGATTTGTTGTTCTATCTCGCCTAACTTCTTCTCTCTCTTAGTTCTTTCCTCTGCAGCTTTCCGTTCCTCGTCCGGTAGCTCTCTCTTAAGGCTCTCTAGTTCCTTGACAATAATTTCCCTTTCATTTTTGAGTTCAGTTACCTCTTTTCTATAATGTTCTAAGTCTTTAGTGAGATCCTCAAGCTGTGCCGCGTATTTTGGCATCTTTATGGTCTCTATCTCCCTGATCTCGTTGTATCTCTTCGTGAACTCTTCAAGTTCCTTCCACAAATTCATTTGTTCGTTACTAGCCTCCTTTATCTTTTCATTATAGTTTTTGATTATGGCCTCCTTGCTCTTTCTTACATCCTCTTCAGCCACTTTCAGCCTTGAACTCCAGAATTCTTTAGGCTTTTTTACGGGTGTGCCACAAACAGGACATTTAGCGGCCTCAGCCAACAAAGCCATTTTAATAACGGGTATCCTTGCATCTTGACCGGCTATATATTCACTTAACTCTTTCTTCAATGTATTTATGAGATCCTCAACTTTCTTAATGCGTTCCTTTATGCTTTCAGCATGTTTATCAGGCTCTGGATGGCGTTCGTAGAATTCATCAATCACTCTTTTTAGTCTCTCCAATTCTAACCGTAGCTCCCCTACCTTTTCCTCTGCTGTTGGGATAAGCTCTTTTTCAATACTCCTAATCCTTTCTTCAATATTTCCTACTCTTCTGTTCAGTTCTGCTATACGTTTTTCTATCTCACTCACTCTTTCAATGGATATTTTCTTTACCTTCTCCAGCTCTTCTTCTAATTTTGTACGTTCGCTTTCTAGTTCCTTCTTCTTCTCGTCTACTTTCATTAACTCTTCAACATCTTTTTTCAGGTGCTCTTCCTCTTTCTCTAAGTCCTCTATCTGCAATTTAAGTTCTGTTATCCTCTTCCTGTAGTCATCTAGCCTAAAAACCTTTTCTAAGTAATCTGTCACATCCGGCCTTGCCTCTGAAACTAGCCTTTTGACTACTTCCCCGAGCTGAGGGTCTAGGACTGTGTACCTTATTCTATCATCTGCTGTAACAGGTTTGGATTCGACCTCAATAACTTTGTTTCCCTCTCTCTTAAACCTCCTAACGAAGAGCTCACCGCCCACCTCAATCTTTATGTAGCCTTCATCAGCATCATAGTTCAGAAGCTCAGCGACAGAAGCAGTGTCAGGTGTGTACATAGCTAGCAAAGCTTTAACTAGTGAAGTCTTGCCCATGGCATTTGGTGCCACGACTTCAGAGAGGCCCTCTCTGAGCTCGAACTTATGTCTACCGACAAAGCCTCCTATATTCTCAAGTTCTAGAACTATCACCATAATCACCACCTCGCAAATATATGCTCAGTAATACTACGGCTTCTAAGCATTTTCGCATTTTTTCCACTTAATCTCCTTGATAACCACTTCTCACCTGTTTTTCTGACTTCTTCGGGGAGCCAATCCTCATCTATGTATCTAGCATACATTAGGTCGGCATTAAGGCCTTTTTTCTTAGCTTTAAGGTATGCTGCATACAAAAATGCCGCAGAAAGGCCGTCATCTAAGCTCATCACAAAAACCGTACCTCCTCTAGCAAACACATCCACATGAACAGGAACACTTCTCTTAATCTTAGTAAGTTTATGTAACAAGCTATTGTAGTAATTTGCATTATATCCAACCCTCAGTAATAGCATCCGTTTCACCTCGCCAAAAGTAAGCAGTCCACTTTAAAAACTTCATTATAAAAATTAAAGTCGGGTTATCATTGTAAAATTGAAGTTAAGGTATTATTAATAGGAATTAAAGTTAGTAATGATTTCACTTTTAAAAGTGAATATAAAAGTTTACCCCGGAGATTCGATTTTAGCTTTAAGACACCTCCAATCTCTCCAGCTTCTCTATGTAGTGTTTTATCACTATCCTTTCCACTTCTCTTGCTGATCTTGGCAGAGAACTCATCGAGCATATCTCCTCTTTAACCTTTTCAAACCTCACTCCAAGTTCCATGCATCTTCTCTCAGCTATTGCCAATGCGGTCTCCAAGTCTAATGGTCTGAACTCTATTGGATACATTCTATCCACTAAAGCCTTATCCACAAGCTCAAACCAATTTGTTGTTGCTACGATTCCAGTCCTTGACGTGTCCAGCTCATCCAACATATGAAAGAACACATTGTCCTGCGCTATATGCCACGACTCTATCCTCTCCCTACCTCTGGACATGAATATGGATTCAACATCATCAAACAGGAGTACTGTGTATCCAGCTCTTTCCTTGGCTTCTTCAAACACCTCGACAATCCTCATCTCAGATTCGCCATAAAGTGGCCTAGCTATGTCAGAGGCATCAATGAGAATTAGATATGTATCCCTGAACTTCTTACCTAGCTCTCTAGCAACGGCATAAGCTAAGCTAGTTTTGCCAGTTCCAGGCTCTCCATGGAGCAAGAAACCCTTAATGCCTCTTTTAACGCCTTCTCTAAATTGATAGTAGAAGGTCTTGAACATTAAATTGAATATCTTCTTATACTCTTCACCAGCAAACCTAGTGATGTCGTAGTCCTCGGGTATTTCTCTCGTCTCAATAACTCTTAAGGGCTTAACAAGCTGCCTAATTCTCCTGCTCATGCTTGACACACCTATGCAACATATCACTTGTAGTATAAAAATTATAATTCAGCTTTAAGTCCTTTAGTGAGCTTTTCTCTTTATATAAAAATCATTTTTATCTATAGGGTTTTAACCCTTCTTAGTATATTTATTGATATAGACTCTATTTGTTTTGTAAATATATGCATTAGCCTACTTATAATTCAGAATTAAACTATATGAAAGTTTATCCTTCGTAGCCGACAAAAACAAAGACGTGAACACGTAATCTTCTTAATGGACTCGCATCTTTTCATCAGAATCCTCTATACCTCCTCAGAAGCCTTTGGACGTATCTCCTGACACCTTCCTCATGCATTCTAATCCAGATATCATTCAGCTTATAACCTTCTGAAGTAACATCTTCTATCACTTTGTTGCGATCCATGAACTCGAAGGCTTCCTCTCTGATACTTCGCCATAGCTCTACTGGAAGTCCTTTTTCATGAACAAAATACTTATCTACGTAATTTATCCTTTCAAGCTCGAGAATATCTCTGATTCTAATTTGAGCGACTCTAGGTTCAAGTCCTGAGAGTGTATAGAGCATAGAAAGCCTAAGAAACCAAGGTATTCTGGCGCTTTCTCCATGAATTTTGCTTTTCACTGCATGTGCAACCACATAAATGCTCAAAATTCCGTTTACAACAGCTCTCATCTCTCTATACTTCTCGGGATCTACTAAAGCAGCACGAAACTGTGCTAGAGGGCCTACAAGATGAAAGAACTCCATACCGACCCTATACAGGTACTCGGGTCTATCACTAGGCTTGAGTATATGAAGACGTAGAAGAGGAGTTATATACTCCTTGATTACATCCTCCGGCGGGATTTTAAAGACCTGTCCCCACTGATCGATAAACTCTTTGCCGATGTAAAGCCTTTCAAGGACCTTTTCATTGTGAGCTTCGCCACATCTATCGATGATAGCCCCTAGAATTCTCATAGGTCTTTGTTTGAAGAACGGCCTGTAGAGTACTCCATCGAATCTCGAGGCCAAAGCATAGGCTTCATCACGGCTTGAAAGGACTGTTTTATTTCCACTACCAGCAATATGAGCTTTAACTTCATCCATTATAGCTAACATGACCTCATTAGTTAGAGGTCGGTAGTACTTTAAAGCCCACTTGTTGACCTTTACTTCTGTCATTTTCTCATTCTCGAAATTATCCTCTCTCTTCTCAGCCTGTAATATCTATCATAAGCTGGTGCAATCACCATGTCCACAAGCGTTCCTGAAACCTCCATAGGATACGTCTTAACGATAATTCTGTTTTCATGTAAAAGCCCAACAGCCTTGAAGTACTCCACCTCAAATTTATCTCTAAACTGTTTAAGCTTGGACATCTGGCTCCTGGCTAAGATCCACTCATCTTTTTCTATTACTGTCTTCCGCTTGATAGTACCGTCTCTTTCCACATGAACAGTGGGGCTGAGCAAACCAGCCATAACAGTGAAGCTGTTTGGAAGACGATCTGTCTTATCCATAACAGAGAGAGCACTTATGCCTGATATTACTGTGTAGGGATACGCTATTGCATCGGGATTGAAGTTTTGCGGATTTAGGTCTTTAGCAGCTAGAAAGGGAGCTATAGGCTCAACTATCCCTTTGATGGTGTTTAATCTGAGCCTAATTATATCAGGCGCTACTAAATCAGCCATACCTAACCTGCTTAGAAACTCGAAGGCTGTTTTGACCTTATATATCTCATCAGGATCAAAGCCCGGCACCTCACTAGCCTTTACTTCGTATAGACTTGGATCTTTCTCCACGTAACCTCGACCTGCTTTTACTAAAGAGTAAAAAAGCACTTTTTCAACGCTAGTGGATGAGAATGGCAAAAAGTAGAGGAGATTTGCAAAGTATTGAGCAACATCTACCCGTCCTCCTTTCACAGCATCGAGCGCTGACTTTATTACTTCTCCAGCAAATCCTCTGAGAAAAGCCCATCTATATGTAATACGTCTGAAATCAAGTGCAGCAGACATGTCTGTCATTGAGGTAATATAATGCCATTAGGTTTTATAAAAAATTTATGTCCTATCCTAAAAATCCTATATCATTTCTCTTTTTAAGAAGAAAAGCTCGCAGCTCTATTCTACATCTCGTCCTTCTTCCTTGAACTTTCACACAGGCTCTCAGGGAAGGATGTAATAAGAGTTTTCGGAACATCATTTGCAGAAACAGAGAAGCACAAGAATAAAGATCATCGACATCTTCAAAGCTTATACAGGGAAAACATAGCAATAACAATCATTATAGACATTACAAATTATGCGCATGAAATAGAGGAATTCGCCGCACTTACAAGGTTAAAAAGAGCGATGATGATTCCTGCAGCTGTGTATCTCATTTTCCAGAGATGGGAAATAGAGCAACCAGTGGACAACGCGACTGTCACCCTAATAGACCCAGAAACCCTGACACCCATAACTGACAAGCTTGAAGAAATATACAAAGCCATAAAAGCACACATAAGCCATGTCCAAGCCCTCCTATCAGCGGCAAGAATAAACCACCTGCCGGTCCAAGGAATAAGCGATGCAAAAGCCAGAACAATAAAAATAGCTGAAACATACCTCAAGACAAGACAAATGCATGTAGCTAGCATCTAGCTGACAGGATCCGCTTTGCACAAAAGCTGTTAACAGGCACTTGGAAAGCTGTTAGAGACGCTGAGCAGCTCTCTTAACCACGGGGTCCGTGAACCTGTTCTCATCATCTATGATCGAGTGTTTTCTCAAGCCCTGAAGCACCTCATATAGCACTCTGTCGCTCAGCTCCACCCCCTCATAGTTCTCAATTGCTCTTTTCAGCCTTCCCCACTCTGTTACACCTTCGGCAAGCAGCTTTAAAACCATTTTATACCTTCTGCTCACCCTCCTTGCAAGAAAGGACTCGAGCTCGCTTTTTGCCAGCTTTACAGCCTCATTTATCACACTTTCAAAGTTATCTCTGCCGCTCACCCTCAGATAGCCATAGTAAGTGAGCCATCCAATGATTCCATCAAGCTCCTCAACAGCCCTCTCCACCTCATTTCCCACTTTAACTCCTGTTTCCTCAAATCCCCTGTTTAGAAAGTCCAGAGACTCCTCCCTCGAGAGTTTGCGTGTTCTCACTTCTAGATAAGCCCTGCCGTAAAGAGGGTTCTCAGGATTCTCTAAAATGCCATAAAGCACGCCCATCTCCGAGCCTGTTATCACAAACGAGAGATTTCTGTGGAAATCATAGGAATGTGCTATTGCACCGTGAAGGGATGCTCCAACAGGGCCCTGAGACCTCTGAAACTCATCAAAAACCACGATAACCTTTTCCCCAGTTCTCTCCCCGACCTCATCAAGCACATCAAAAAGCTCTCCTAAAAAGGGCCTCTTCTCTGGCAGCCAGTTCACGGAAACCTCGAAGCCTAGCACCGAAACACCTCTTAACCTAGAAATAAGCTTGAGAAATACCTCCCTTACTTTACCCCATCTTGAGGCCCTTTCAACAAACTCGCTGAAGCTTCTCGAAATCAAGGAGTAGAGCTCCCTCCAGGAGGCAAACCCCTCCCT
>NZ_RCOS01000046.1 GCF_003947435.1 Candidatus Methanodesulfokora washburnensis | reverse complement strand
GACCATAAACTCACCGAAAGCATCTACATGAAGCAGTATATAAACAGTTAATAAGGAGCAAGGGACACTTTTCCGGTCATTGACCGGCAATGACCGGATAAAGAAAATTATAGCTGAAGGGGAGTCAGAAAGTTTAGAGTTCAAAAGATCCCTCTCAGAGCTAAAAGAAATTCTAGAAACTGTATGCGCATTTGCTAATTCTCATAGAGGGACTGTGCTTGTCGGCATATATGATGATAGATGCATGCAGAGAAGCAGGCCTTCCAGATCCTGAATTTTCAGAGGAATGGGGCTTCATGAGGGTCCTGCTTCGGAGCAAGAAGTATGTTGAGAAGCTCCTCAACGAGGGGGAGAGAAGGGCATTGGAGCTAATCAGATTGACATTCTCCACGGCTAAAGCCGGGAGATTCCCGGTTTGTCAGCCTTAGGCCTCATCCTAACCGAGTTCAGGGCTGTGTCAAGACCAGGGCATTATGCCCTACCAGCCCCTGGATACGGCATATAGCCATATCCCCGCTTTGCTGGAACCTCTCCCCCTTTCGGCCCGGAGCCTTATTCCAGCCTTTGGACATCCGAGCTACATCCAAGCGACACGCTCAACATAGCTATCATGGGCTTGTATTTAAGCTTATCGGCAATTCATCCCACGGTTAAAACTGTAGGCTTTCTTGCCGAGTTTTTGTAAACAGGCACGATGATGTCCGGGGCATCTGACTCAAAGCCGCTGTTGAGAAGGGCCTTCCCCTCAAAAACCCTATTACCAACACTCAGCCTAATCCTTACCCTGCAGGCCACCGCTCTCATCAGCATACACATGCTTCTTCTTCATATACCCAAGTTTTCTGCGCGGTATGATCTTGGAGACAAACTCCTTGAGAACCCTCACATCCTCCTCCTTGGTCATACTGCTCACCAAAAATATCCCCAGAGGACGAATATAAGCTTTGACATCGCACATGAACCTGCCTTTGAGGGGAACATAGAGAGGGATTTTGAAATCAGTGGCCGCTTGGGCTCCTTCAGGCGATAATTGGACCTCTTCTAAAGTTCCTTCTACCTCCGACCGAGATCATGCTAGTGCCACGCTAGAATTCCTCCTATCCCGAAAATTCATCGCACTAAAGCTAAAATCATAAATTCCTGCGGCAACAGGCACTCGTATATCCTCCAATCAACAAGTATTCCTCCGCTCAAGCTCCTCACTTGCTCAATAAGCCTCTTAATTTACTTAAATAAAATAGCTAATATTATAGTTATCCACATCGATATCTGAACTCCGAGGAGCCAGAGGAACCTGTTGTTCAGATCACTCCTCAGATCCCTCAGCTCCTCCCTCAGATCCCTTGTTTCTGTCTCAAGATGGTTCAATCTCTTGTCCATCTGCTCGACTGTGCCCTCGATTCTGGCAAGCCTCTCCTCCAGACTCATATGTCTTGAAGCAAATGATATTAATAAAGCTTTAGGTATTTTATTTAATTGTAGCCTCTTGCTAGTTGCCTTTTAACTTGTCTTTTAACATCCGTTGGCTTTAAATACATATGCTAGGGCTTTGTGGCTATGGTTACCGACAGAATTTCCGTCTACTTTGAGGATGCCCTGAGGTTTTATGAGGAATCCATCAAGGAGTTTGAGGAGGGAGTTAGGGAAAACAACACATACAAGATCAGAAATTCCGCTGAGAAGGCGTGGAACGCAATAATTCAGGCAACAAATGCGATAATTTTGAAGCTTCTCGGAAAGCTGCCCTCCAGCCATTGGGAGAGAAGGAGGATGCTAAGGGAGCTGGAGACAAGAGTTCCAGAGATGGGGAAGTTGATGCTCAGGGATAGGTATGGGGCGAGGGAGAGGCACTTACATGAAACTGTATTTTACGAGGGCAACATAGACATCGAGGATATAAAGTACGAGCTGGAGAAGGTTAGAGCATACTTAAACGATGTGGGAAAGGTGCTGAGGGAATAATGTCAGTTGACGGCCCTTACCTCCTCCGTCTGTGCCTCTCAGGGTTGAGAAGGGTAGGATAGCACTAGAGCTGCCCTGGGATAGGTTTGGAGATGCCGTACTGGCAGCGCTGAGGAGAGGCCCGAATAGCAGGTTTCTCCGGCTCCTCGGTATGCAGATATCGATGTTGGTCATCATCACACTTACCGAAACCTCGGCGAAGGAGCAGGCCGATCGCGACAGCCAACAGGTTCATAGCTGGAAAAAGCAGGTGCTAAATATTCAAATGAAAGGACACGAGCATTAGTTGATTTCTTAATAAGAATGGCTGCCGTATAGATGATTTGAAGACACTTTATTTGTGAGGAAAGGCTTTTAGGCACAACACTAAATATTTATTAACTCTTTTTGATCATTTTCCTTAGTGAAAGGATGAGACATGCTCATGTGAAGGCTATATTTTACAATGGCGTTGATTACGTTCAATATTTGGAGGGAAAGCTCAAACTTAATGAGGTTAAGAAGGCTGAGGTAGAAGCCCTAGTAGACACTGGAGCAACCTTTCCAGCCCTGCCCGAGGAAATAATCGCCGAACTCGGATTGCCAAGCCTGGGCGAGCATCCAGCAGAAACAGCAGAGGGAGCAGGAAAAGTGGAGCTTGTAGCTAACGCTATAATAAAGATAGAGGACAGGATAGCCCAATCCCCCGTCATAAAAAGGCCAAGGGGCACAACACCGCTCATAGGCGTGGTGGCTCTGGAGCAGATGGGCTACAAGGTGGATCCAACAACAGGAAGACTGATCAAAGGGCTACCTCTGATGCTCTAAAAACCTGGAGTGCAGCGACCGTTCTATTAAACTTCATCCCTCTGTTGCTGGATCAACTCCTTTATTATTTCCAAGTGAATCTCGATGGCGTTTAGGACTGAAGCGTTGTTGTTCAATTAAAGGGAGAGATCATGTTGAGGAATGGAAAAAGATCTCAGCAGGCTATATCGCTACATTATCACAGGATTACTTAGCTGAAGAGGAAATGCTTCAAGGAACAAAGGAGTCGTGGCAACGTTGGGACTTTATTCTTGAAAATGATAAAATAAAGCATGGGATAATCTCTGATATCCTAAGACAAACCCCTGCACATAGAATTATTTTACAGACGTTTTCCCTCCGATCTGAAAAATTCATTCCATCTGAAAAAGCTCTTTGCTAATGAAGGTATCTTCCCATGAACCCCTTACCTGTTGGGATATTTCTGCAATAGTCATTTTGCAAACCTCGTCCAGCTTCTGCTGTGAAGCACTTCTTTCGGATATTTTCTCCCACATCTGATCCTTTGAAATTGTTGCACGCACTCTGGAAATTAACTGCGAGGAGTGTCAACTTTATATACCTCTCTCTGCACCAATCCTTATGGCTGAGGCTATTGTGACATCCGTTTTGGAAGAAGCATTGAGGCAGGCTTCAGAGAGAATTGCTAAGAAGATAACAGAGGGGAAGAGGCTCACCAGCACCGATGTGATAATCCTTCTCCTCGACCAGATGAACAAGAGGATTGATGATACAAACAAGAGGATCGATGATCTAAGCGCTTCCCTCAACAAGAGGATTGATGATACAAACAAGAGGATAGACGACCTAAACACCTCCCTCAACAAGAGGATTGATGATCTGAATATCTCACTTAACAAGAGGATTGATGATATCAAGGAGGATCTTAGATCTCTTCATCAGGAGGTATCCTCGATAAAGTCAGATGTAATAGCATTGATGAGGGAGAAGCTGAAGACAGGCTAATTAGCAGTCTTTAGCGGAAAATAGAAAGGCTTTAAGAGCAAATTTCTACGACTTTCTTTTTTAAGGCTCTTTAAGTCGATTTTAAATAAGCAGCCGAAAATTTTATCCATGATAATTTTCCGTTCGCACATACTTTTGGATTTGGATGAGGAGGATTAACAACACATATATGACCTTCACAGGAAAGCCTAAAGTGAACAGCAGATTCTAGAACAGGAATTCCCCTTAACTGCGAGGAGTGTCAACTTTATATATTTCCCTCTGCACCAATCCTTATGGCTGAGGCTATTGTGACATCCGTTTTGGAAGAAGCATTGAGGCAGGCCTCGGAGAGGATTGCCAAGAAGATAACTGAGGGAAAGAGGCTCACTAGCACCGATGTGATAATACTTCTCCTTGACCAGATGAACAAGAGGATGGAGGCAATGAACGAATCCCTTAATAAGAGAATAGACGATCTAAACACCTCTCTCAATAAGAGAATAGACGATCTGAGTGCTTCTCTGAACAAGAGGATTGATGATACAAACAGGAGAATAGATGATATCAAGGAGGATCTGAGATCTCTTCATCAGGAGGTATCATCGATAAAGTCAGATGTAATAGCATTGATGAGGGAGAAGCTGAAGGCCGGTTGATTAGCGTTTTTAGCAGATTAACATTTATTTATAGATGATGATATGGTATACTAGGTGCTTAACGATGCTTGCGAAGGAAAAAGAGTCAATACAATACTACTTCATACACATGATTTTATTATCGATAGTGATGAAGCTAAGAATGCCCCGCATATGCCGATGGAAAGCTAATAAACATGCCGAGTTAGCTTCTTCAATTTAAAGGCTTTTGCTTACGGCTCTAGCTACAGCAGGATAGCCGTGCGCTTCAAGCTTTTCTCTGCCGGAAAATATATGTAAAGTACTGCAATATTTTTATCGTAATACTTCCGCTTATCGAGGCCTGTACTTAAAGCCACTATACTTCCTTCTAAATCCTTTTTTCCTCCTGTGAAAGGCAAGAAACAGCATTGAGAGGACTGCCAGAAGGATCAAAGGTATAAGGTAAACCGGGTAAACAGGATTTTCAGCTTTAACAAGGCTTATGTTTCCGATGAAGTCCTCAGGTCTCTCAGATTTCCTAGCCATCTCCACATATCTCTTAGATTCAGAATCGCTTGTGCTGTTCCCAAGCAGGTTGCAAGCTGAGCTTTTCAGGTAAAGAAAGCACTCATCAACCTCGTCCTTTGTCCTGTTGAAAACGTTTGGATCGCCTGTCCTGTTCAGGAGGATCACATCATCTTCCGCTGCTGCGCAGATCCCTGCAGATATCCCCCT
>NZ_RCOS01000045.1 GCF_003947435.1 Candidatus Methanodesulfokora washburnensis | reverse complement strand
TTATGCAGGAGAGATATTCTCAGCATATTTCTTCCTTGCCTCACTTGCAGCAGTGAATGTTGTGCCATTTACCTCTTTGCTTGCATTTTTAACCTTGCCTCAAGCGTACAATCTGCTCAGAGCTTTCAAGAGCAGAGTTCCTGAGGCTGCTGATCCCATGACTGCAGCCCTTCTGCGGAGCTTCGGTCTATTATATATAATTGGTTTACTTATCGGAGCTCTTCTCTGATCTAAGGCAAAATCAATTAACAAATAACATAATACTAAAAAACGAAAAACACATCCTTAACGAAAGGTTTATATAGCCTGAGGTATTATGTGCAATAGCACATAAAGGGTGAGACCATGTGGAGATATGGAAGAGGCGGTTGGTTGGGTCCATGGCCCGGAAGGGGCCCGTTTAGCTATCTGCCTCCCTGGCAGAGGCCCGGATGGGTATTTGGAAGGGGAGCCTGCTGGTATCTCTGGTCTAATCCCTGGTATCCAACATCTGCTTATCCAACGCCTACACCAGAACAGGAGCTATCCCTTCTGGAGAACTATAAAAAGACGCTGGAAACAGAGCTGAAAATGCTAGAGGAGAGGATAAACAGCCTGAAAGGGCAGCTAGGAGGAAAGCCAGAGGGGCAATAGCCGTTGTCGGGTAGTTAACATTTTACTACCCGTTCCATCTCGGATAGCAACAGAGTTGCTATCCTCATTGATGGCTTTCAGGGGCAACGGGGCTCCCCTCATCCTGCGTATATCCTGTGTATGTGCCCATTCGGTGCTACGTACCACCACATATCGGGCACAGAACAAAGAATTCTTCATTATATAAACTTATCGTGTGAGCATGCACTAAGAGTTATATAGTTAACTTTTTGGGAACTGCTGACGAACTTTTTTTTAAAAAAAACTAATCTTGCAAGAACTTATTATATTAAAGTATTCTGCATACAGCTTGGAATCATCGAAGCAACTGACAGATCCTCCAGTTATTACGATTGAAGCTTCTTCATGCTGACATACTATTTATCATTCTTTTAGCAGCCTCAAGAATTCCTCTTTTGTTAAGCCAGATTGGTATATTATCGAGAGCAGAGTGCCTCTCTTTATAGGATCATGCTTAGGTACTGTGATCTTGTGCTTTCCATCCGTCAGGTACATATGACTTCCTCTCTGGTGAACAACCTTGAAGCCTGCTTTGCTTAATGCCTTCACAACTGCCAAGAAATAGATGGCAGCCTTTCAGACAACTATCTCCACCAGCTCCTTCTTTCTCTTTGCTTTTTCAACTTCCTCTGGAAAAGCTTCAAGATAACCTTTAATTGCCTCTTTTATGTTTTCTAAAGCTTCTTCCCTTGTTTCTCCTTCGCTTATGCATCCAGGCAGCTCTAAGCACTGAGCGGAATACCCTCCTTCCTCTTCCTTCCTCAAGATTATCGTGAACTTCATCTTGCATAGCTGTCATGTGCAAACAAAAATCTTGCGATTTATTCTTTGTGTGCTTTTTTCCATCACTGTTACGATCTCCCGGTCCTATTCTCTATTTCCAAAAATAAGGAGCATTCATTGTTATCAAGATCATAAGATATTGATCCTCTAGGAGAATTAAACAGATCATAATCTATAAAAGTGGTTACGAATGTTCCTTGTCACATTGCGACGTCAACTATTGCTTCGAATCCCAATTTTGCGTAGCGCATATTCCCTGTCAACATATTTATCCTTCTCCTCAGCCTCCTCTGTATCAAGGCTTGGAGCAATTTCCTCCAGTTCAGCGAAGGCCTTACTGATTGCCTCTACGGAAAATCTCTCAAGTATGATTCTATTTCCGACAACCCTGCACACCATCTCAGTCTCTCCCTCTATCCCAAGAGTCTTCCTCACATCCTCCGGTAGGGCCACTCTACCTTGCTTATCCACCTTGACAACTACTCCCACACTCACCACAAGCTATCCTAGAGGGATGCTATGTATAAACATATCGGAAACTGAGCAAAGGGCATCAGCATGTCGCCACTATGAAGCCCGCATATGCGCGTATTTCAAACCTCAAAAGCCAGTTCCAAAAATTTCAGTACTCCTAAAGTGATTAGAATTATGCCGGAGAGAATTGACGGGATTCTTCTGCTCAAATTCTTCATCCAGTTGCTCAGGAGCGCTGCTATTAATATTAGAATAGTGTTAGCTATGATAATGGCAATTATTATCCATATAATAGGAATTTCTAAAAATGGAAAACTGATCCCCACAGCCCCCTCATCGATACTTGACAGGCATCCCATGGCTGATATGGAGAATGCAGCTGCTATTTTACCTGTATTAACTATAAATTTTTTAAAATTTCTACTTGGCATTAGCAGGCTCAGAGAAAAAGCAAGACCGAAGTCGTCCAGAGATAATCCAAATGATAACAAGGCGAGAGCTAGATAATCCATTCTGTCCACCTTGCTCATTCTGCTTTCATTGCATTTTATCCTGTTAATTCTCGCTTTATAAACTTCTTCTGATGCCTTTCATTCAATTTGTCAGCTGCTGCAATAGCATATGTGTACTCTGCTTATAGCTCTAATAATTTATTTTTAGGAGCAATTAACTATTTAAATGATAAAAGCGAGTTTGATCGATGAGCTCTCAGCTCAAGCAGAGATTCCTAAAGCTTCTAAAGGAGGATGAGGAGTTCAGATACGCTGTAGCCGGACTTCTTGGCTTAGAGGAGATTCTGAAAAGGCTTGACAGACATGAGGAGCAGCTTGTTAAACTTAGGGAGGACATGAATAAGTTGAGAGAGGATATGAACAGGGGATTTGAGCTTATAGAGAGAAGGATATCAGCTTTAGGAGCAAGATGGGGCCTTCAGACTGAGGAGGCATTCAGGGAAGGATTAAAGGGAATACTGGAGAAGGAGTTCGGTGTGAAGGTTGAGAGATGGGTTGAGAAGGACAAAGAGGGAATGGTTTACGATCATCCAAGTGATATAGAGTTGGATATAGCTGTTAAGGATGGAAAAACCATGCTAATAGAAATATCTTCTCATATAAAGGCATCTGATATCCCAATTTTCAGGAGAAAAGCCGAATTCTACGAGAAAGTAACCGGAGTAAGGGCTGAAAGGCTGGTAATTGTGACTCCCTATGCGGATGATAAAGCCCTTGAAATGGCAAAGGAGTTTGGAATTGAAATATATACAAAAGTATGATGTTATTATACCTGCTCCACCACAAGCATATTGAAAAAACCGATACCCTCGCCAACAGGAAACTTCCGCAAATCACATAATAAAGAGCTCTCCGATTTCACATAGTCCTTCTAAAAGTCTCTATCTGAATATTGAGAGTAACAGCAAGGAGGGCAATTAATGGGAAAGCCAGATTTAAAGAATAAACTATGGTGAGACAACTATAAAGACTAAAAAGGATTGTTACTACTGAAATAATTAACTCTTAAAAATTCATTAAATTCCAGTCCTCGATAATCTTCCTCTTTTTCCACTCCGGAAAGGCAAAAGAAAAGGTTAACCCAGCTTTATTCCTGTATTTAAGCCTTTTCTGTTCATCCCAGAGTTATTCATGGCTTTCAGCACCTTGTTGAGACATGATCTTCCTGTACATCCTCCAGCTGAGTATCGGCTGCCTTGATGCCCTTGCCTCATCAAGCCTTCCTATTGCTGTGGAATGAGGTGCCTTCAGCAGAAGCTCCCTGTTTTCCCTTGCCTCCTCAGCTATCTTCCTCATTGCCTCTATATAGTTGTCGAGATCCCTCAGGCTTTCGGACTCAGTTGGCTCCATCATGAATGCCTCCTCAACTATGTGGGGGAAGTATATCGTTGGCGGATGGACACCATAGTCTAAGAGCCTCTTCGCAAAGTCCAAGGCCTTTACACCATATTTTTTGAAGCCCTGAAGGCTCACAACAAACTCGTGCTTGCAAGGCCTCCTCTTCCCATATTTCACATCGATTCCCTCTATTTTCCTTATGTGGAATAAGGCGTAATTTGCATTTAAAACTGAGATCTCAGCAACCTTCGGCAGACCCTCAGATCCAAGTGCCTTCAGATATGCCCAGGCCTTTATCATAACGTTGAAGTTCCCGTAGAAGCTCCTAACCCTGCCTATCGTCTTTTTTAATGAGAAATCAAGATAGTAGCTTCCATCCCCCCTCTTCCTCACAACTGGAACTGGCAGATATTCTTTCAGTTCATCAACAACACCAACTGCCCCAGCTCCGGGTCCTCCGCTTCCATGAGGTGCCGAAAAAGTCTTATGCAGGTTTAGATGGGCTATGTCTATCCCCATCTTTGACAGAAGGACCTTTCCTATTATCGCATTCAGGTTTGCCCCATCGTAGTAAAGGAGGCCTCCAGCTCCATGTATTACATCTGATATCTCCAATATTCTGCTTTCAAATATTCCTAAGGTGTTAGGATTTGTTATCATCATCCCCGCAGTTCTCTCTGAAACTGCAGCCTTTAAGGCAGATATATCGACGCATCCATCCTCATCAGGAGGAATTCTGATGACCTTAAAGCCCGCCATCGCAGCGCTTGCAAAGTTTGATCCATGAGCTGACTCAGGAACTATCATCTCATTTCTTCTCTCATTCTCATCCTCATGCCTCTTTCTTATGATCAGAGCCCCTGTCAGCTCACCATGTGCACCTGCTGCGGGCTGTAGGGTGAAATGGGGAAGCCCTGTTATCCTTGAAAGCATCTCAGATAGCTCATACATTATCTGCAATGCCCCCTGAACAGTCTCCTCAGGCTGGTATGGGTGTATCATGAGCATTCTTTTTTCTCTTGCAATCCTCTCATTTAGCTTTGGATTGTACTTCATCGTGCATGATCCAAGCCAGTATGAGTTGCTGTCAACGCCGTAGTTCATCTCAGCAAGCCTTGAGAAGTGCCTCGCAACCTCGGGCTCGCTCAGCCCAGGAAGATTTAACTCATCTCTTCTCAGGTCATTTGGTATTTTTGCATATTTTTTCAGCTCCTCCTCAACTGGGAAACTGTAGAAGCTGCCTGATGAGAGCTCAAACACAGTTGGCTCCAGAACTTTCTCATCAGACTGCCATCTTGCCTGGATAAACCTCATTTTATCACCTCCTTTAAAGATTCTATGAGAAAATCGATGTCCTCCTTCTTGTGAAGCTCAGTTGTGCTGAAGAGAGCTATGTTGCCCAGATGATCAAACCTTCCGGGGAAAAGCTTTCTTAAAGGAGAACCTCCTATTATACCCCTCTTCAGAAGCCTTCTGTTCACCTCAACCCAATCCACATTCCCATCAACTGGAATCTCCCTGAACCTAACCCCATTGAACATAGGCCTTAGCCCTATCTCCTCAATTCTCTCAGCCATGTAGTTTGTGTTAGCCAGTATCTTCTCGCACAGGGATCTTATACCTGATTTCCCAAGGAGAGAGAGGTAAACAGCAGCTCTAACAGCCATGAGTGATTCATTTGTTGTTATATTTGATGTGGCAGCCTCATGCCTTATGTGCTGCTCCCTCGTCTGAAGGGCCATGCAGTATCCCCTCACCCCATCGAAGCTCTCAGTCATCCCTATTATCCTTCCTGGAAGCTGTCTTATCAGCCTTGCATCCATCTTTACCCCTATTATGCCCAGAGAAGGTCCTCCAAATGATGGATAGCTGCCTAGATGCTGGCCCTCACCGACAACTATATCGGCATCAGGGGGCCTGAAGATCCCAAGGGACAATGGATCCACCCCTGCGACAACAAGAGCACCTTTTTCATGTGTTATCTCAGCTATCTCCCTTGCTTTCCTCTCAACTATTCCGAAGAAATTCGGGCTCTCAAAGTAGACCATTGCCGTGCTTTCATCAGGCTTTAATGATGATATATCAACCTCCCCTGTCTCCCTGTCCATCAAATATTTCTCAACTTTCAAGCCTGCTCCAGCTGAATAGGTTTTGAGCACTTCCTCCCTTTCGGGATGGATGTTCTCAGGTATCATCACTTTTTTCCTGTGAGTTACCCTTGCTGACATTAAAGCTGCCTCAGCAAGAGCTGTTGACCAGTCATAGTGAGAAGCTGTAACAACATCCACGTTTAAAAGCTCTGCCATCAGGGATTGATACTCGAATATCGCCTGAAGGGCTCCCTGAGATACCTCAGCTTGATAGGGTGTGTATGATGTGTATAACTCCTGCTTCCCAGCTATCTCATCAACTATGGCTGGGACATAGTGGAACCAGCATCCTCCTCCCGCAAAACAAATTCCAATTGTGTTCTTCGATGCTATCTTATCAAACTCCCTCTCCA
>NZ_RCOS01000044.1 GCF_003947435.1 Candidatus Methanodesulfokora washburnensis | reverse complement strand
TTGCTATAGAGGCTAGGGGAGGTATTGTTGCCACTATTTTTACCTTCTCATCTGCTTTCAGACTTAAAGGGGTTAATATCAACAACATGAGAATGAGAAGGATAAACTTCCTCATGATCTCACCTCAGGTATTATCTTTCCATGAGGGCACATTTTAGGCCTTCCAATTGCATCACAGATCCTTTCAACAACCTTTCTACTCATGAAGAGATCGAATCTAGATGCCTCACAGCATGCCTCATCTGCATCCATTCCCAGCTGAAAGAGAAATGCCTCTATTATCCTGTGCTTTCTCAGAACCTCGGATGCTGCTTTTCTCCCCTTCTCAGTCAACCTATACTCCCCTCTGTATCTATATTTGACCAATCCCTTCCCCTCCATTGATCTAAGGAGCTTTATAGCAGCTGGTTTGCTTATTTCAAGTCTCTTTGACACCTCACTTATGGAAATTCTCTCAGGCCATTCCTCATATGCTATTCTCAGTAGCTCACATTCCCTTCTTCCCATCGTGAATTAACCTATGGATAACTTATATATAAATCTTGCTAAACATCCCCTGCTGTTAGCATGTTTGAGGAAGTTGTGGTGAACTTGTTCCTGCCGAGATGAAGCAGAAATCTCACGGATAAATCGGGCATATCATCGTGGAATACTTTTTTGTCATAGCTCACATGCTCTATCTTACCGATTATGAACTGATGATCTCCTGTGTCTATCTCTTTCAGGAGCCTGCACTCGATGTTTGCTATGCATTCTCTTATGCTCGGCACTGATACAACTTTCGACTTCATTAAAGTTATTGAAAGAGCTTTTATTTTGTCCATATTCCTGCCGGAGAGGCTTCCAGCTTTCCACACATCCTCAAGAATTTCTGCTGTCGGCACGGCTATTACGAACTCCCCGAACTGTTTTATCAGGCTGTAGCTGTATCTTTTCTTTGATACTGAGACGCCGAGAAGAGGAGGATCAAAGCTAAGAGGGGTTACCCAATCAGCAGCCATGACATTAGGCTTGTCAACACCCGAGACAACCAAGTAAGTTCTGAGAGGGTACAGGACTCTTATGTCCATAAAGAATGCTGCACAGCTGTATATAAAATGTTCTTAGGATTCCTCCTAAGAGGTTAAATTCAGAACCTGCAATACAGCTTGATGAGGATAAGGTTGGGGAATGGCATAGAAATTGAGGGAGATAGAAGGATATTGCTTGATCCAATTACGACAGAAGAGGGTTCAGCCGTGTTAATATCGCATGCTCATTATGATCACGTGCCAAAAGATATAAGGAATCCAAGGTGCACAGTTTTCGCTAGCAGGGCAACAGCAGAGATTCTATCCTACTTTTATGGGGCTGATGAAGTGAATGCAATGGAGTTCAACTCTCAGTATGATCTTCATGGGATGAAGGTGACGCCTCTAGTGGCAGGGCACATACTCGGCTCCACGATGTATCTCATAGAGCATGATGGTCCCAGAATACTCTACACAGGGGACATAAACGTCGGAGGAGGCCTTACTGTGGAGGGACCCGCTGATCTTCAGGAGGCAGATATCCTGATAATAGAGGCCACATACGGATCTCCTGAGTACATATTTCCGAGCCAAGATGAGGTTAGGATGAATTTGATCAAATGGGTGGCTGACTCTGTGAAAAACGGATTAATCCCAATGATAAGCGCTTATACAATAGGAAAATCTCAGGAGATAATATATCTGCTGAACAAGCTGACAAATCTGCCTGTTGTCGTCTCCAGCAAGGTCGCAAGAGCAAGCGAGGCATATCTGAACTACTTCGACCTTAGATATCAGCTAGAGCATGATGAACCGTATGTGTATGTGGGCAGCAGATGGAAAAATATAGAGAACTCAGTAAAGGCAGTTGCAACAGGATGGGCCATAAAAAGGGACTTTGGAGATGCAAAAGGCTTCTGTCTGAGCTCTCACTCGGATTTCAACGGTTTAATAAAGGCTGTGATGAAGGTGGATCCTGAGATAGTGCTGACAGTGTATGGACAGAGCAGGAGGTTTGCGGATGAACTGAGAAAAATGGGAATAAAGGCTGAGGCATTAAGCAGTGAGTTTATCAAGCTGTGATCTTCTTTGCTCTTAGATCAGCTGGAACTATGGAGATCCTCTCTATTATAGTGTCCAGCACCAGAGATGTGTTCGACTCCTTTATTCCCGGGATCTCGAGTATCCTCTGCAGTATTGAGTTCAGCTCCACCTGATCCCCTGCTATAACCTTAACCACAACATCATATGGGCCTGTTATCTCATGTATCTCAAGGACATTGTCCTCTATTGCATTAAGTATTTTCCTTGCCACTTCTTTATGCCTTCCCGGCTCTGTCTTAAGCAGTATTATGTACTTATATCCCTTGCCGAGCTTTGCATGATCCACTATAGCTGTGTACTTCTTTATTATCCCCAAGCTCTCAAGCTTCTTCACCTTCTTCATCACGCCAGCAGGACTCATTCCAAGCTCCTTTGCCATATGCGTGTATGTCATCCTGCCATCGTCCACAAGCTTCTCCAGTATCTGAACCTCCTTCTCACTAAATCTTTTCCTCCTAGGCAATATCATCACCTTTGATACCAACCCTTATTGGACATTATATGTATATCTTGAGGTGATGTCTTTAAAAAGCATTATGTTTCCAGCATGAATGTAATGGAATTCAACGAAGACAGCACGGAAGTGGAGAGAAGAGCTGGCATGGTGTTCTCGCTTGGATCCACTAGCATGGCCTTAATCTTAGCTATATTTATGCTTTTCCTTATGCTGTTTCTTAGCATGACTTTTAAAAAGCCTTTTATTCAGCCAATCCTGTTTTTCCTATCCCTGATTTTCGCAACAGCCTCCTCCACTGGCTCAAGCAAGTTCATGAACTTCAGAAGATCTCTATGGGCCTCTCTTATATCAATATCCCCGCAGATGATCCCCTACATTATCATGCTACCGTTTGGGATGGAGAGGATTTTCACAAAGTTAGTCTACAGCTCCCTATATCTTGCAGGCCTGATAACTTTCATAATGGACAAGAAAACAAGAAAAGCCGCGTTCATGGCATCCCTTCTCATCCCCTCAATAAATGAAAGAACTGCTGTGATAGCACTGCTGGCATCAACCATATCCTTATTTCTCACATATAAAGTAATTGAAAGAGTATCATCGATAGGAGGAGAGAACCCGGCAAAAGCACTGTCTTACCTGCTCCTGTCATCTGATCCAAGGCCTTTAGAGGATGCGCTTGAGAGATTGTCCCCAGAGGGAGAGATAACTTCATCAGTCGTGCTTTTAGATGATATTGCAATTGTCACAGCGAACTTTCATCCAGGCCCTTTAATTGCCGGAAGCTCGGGAGCCCCGGCCAGAATAATGATGGAGCTTGAGAAAAATGGATATAAGCCGATTTTCCTCAGGGCTGCAAGCACTCATGCAAGCAATCTGCCATCAAAAAAAGAAGTAGATAAAATGGTGGAGGAGATAAAAAAGGGCATAGAAGAAGCTGAAAAATGCAGATGTGGCAATGCTGTTAGGGTAAACAGCAGATTTGAGGTCACTGCACAGAGATTTGGGGATATTGTAGTGGCAACCGTAAGCGGAAGGAGCTTTGAAAGCTTTGAGGATCTGCCTAGTACGGTGGAAAAAAGGCTGAATGATATATTGAGGGCCAAAGGGTGCAAGATAAGGGCGATAGTCATAGACAGGCATGACTCTCTGCGCCCTGGAGGAAGGAGAAAGATATATCCGTTCTCCAAGGAGGAGGATGAGCTGATAGATCTCCTTCTAGATGCTGTGGACAAAGCTGAAGCCGGGATGGACAAAATACCAGTTGGCTACTCAAGAGCTGATATAAGGATGAGAAGCATAGGAAAAGGTGGTGTTAGAGTGGCAGTTGTTGGAAACGCAGCTTATGTATGCTTCGATTCCAACAACATGCTCCCTGAACTGAGGGACATGATAGCTGAGAGGGTTGAGAAGGAGGGATTAATACCTGTTATAGCGACAACAGATACTCACGATACTCTGGGCATCAGGGATACGATAAATCCAGCGGGGATTGGATGTGATGAAAAATGCCTTGCAGAAACAGCAGATGCTGTGAAAGAAGCTGTTTTAAAAGCCAAGGGAAGTGCAAAAGAGGTTGAGGTAAGGGTGAGCATGAGGAGAATAAGGACTAAGGTCGTGGGAGACGATCTCATGAGGGATATATTGAGAAAAGCAGAGGAAGCGGATTACTCAATACCTCTAGTTCTCCTCGGGATCCTGCCAGCTCAGATGGCATTTCTATTTATATAAATCAGTATGCCAATCTATATACTGTGTTTTTACCTCCTCCCTCCTTGACGATTAGACCCCTTCTCTGAAGCTTCTCTAGAATCTTTCTCACAGAGCTCTCCCTCAGTTTTAGAATCTTCTCCAGATCGCTTCTAGAAGCCTTTCCGTTCTTCCTGATGTACTCCAAGATAGCCCTCTCTCTATCATCAATAGCTGATAGATATCTGCTCTTTATCTCGACCTTGAAGAACCCATTTGACTGGAAGATGGGCTCACCATTCCCGTTAAGCAAGCATTTTTTCATCACCTCCAAGGTGCCAACCCCCCATTTCTCCACATATCCGAGGTTGTAAAGGACATTTGCTATCTTAGGATTTCTCAGCACAGATCTGTGGGGCCTTTTTAGCTCATCAACAGTTATCCCAGGAGGAAGGCCCCCCGGATTTTCTATTATAATTTTGTCATCATAAATTTTTATATATACTGGACTTTTGATGGAGTAATCCCTGTGGGAGACTGCATTCACTATCAGCTCCCTCAGTGCCTCAGCAGGATACTCAAGGATCTCCTCCCTCCTCAGATTCACAACCCTTGTCTCCTTTCTTATAAGGGATAAGACCTCAGCATAGCTCCTCTCTATCTGCTCTATTAAATCTCCCTCTATCTCCTTCTCAAAAATGGGCATTGCCCTTTCGGAGAGAAACCTCCCAATTTTCACTATTGCCCATGGAACCCTCGACTGAGGATTTCTTCCAAACAGGAGAAGGGCAGCAAGCCTAGCCTTTTCATCAATTAGACCTAGATTTCTCAAAACAGCAAGCTCATCCTCTGGAACCGAGACAGATCTTACCTCTTTTGCCCTGTGGATGAACGATTTCACCTTATTTAGATCTATCTCATCGATTGATGCGATCTCCACATCCTCATATGAGAACTCATATGTCCCTCTGAGGAGGTTCAATATCTCATCTCTGTCCATCTTGATGTTGCTCCTTCCAACCCTTTTGTACGCAATTCCCTTCGCAAATACCGGCTTATCGCTGCGCTCCGATACCCTTATCTCTATTATATTTTTGCCACCCATTTTCTTAACTGTGATCTCCGGGTATACTCTTGGATCCGTGTTCTGAGCTATCCTGCTTGCTATTTCCTCCAGAGTCCTTTTGCCAAGATCTACCCCAATTATCTCACCGCTATCATCAACTCCAATGAGTATTGTGCCCCCTTTTGTGTTGGAAAATGCGGATACGGTGGCTAATACTTCATCAAAATCCGACAGGGATCTCTTAAATTCTAGGGTCTCTCCCTCAGTTTTGTCCATCATTATAAGTGCTGAAAGAGAAAGTTATAAGCTTACCGGTAAATACCGGTAAGTAACGGTAAACTTCAGCTCTACTGTTTGATTAAGCATAAGTTTACAGTAAATTAATAAAAAATAAATTGAATGATCTCGCTTCCCTGAAGCTTGTTTTCCTAGGCGCTCATGAAGCTTTCATTCTACTCAGCTTTTGTGGAGGATAACAGCTTTTTAACTCCATTTTCTACGTGAAGATATGCCACAGCCAGAACTGGCTGAATCATTGGTATCAGCGCTGGTGCTAGAGCTGACTGAGGACCCAAAGCGGACACTGCCATTGCAGCCGCAACACTCTGGTTTTTTGTGACAGATATCAATGCTATGGCTTGGTGATCCTCATATGATATGCGAAGAGCTCTGCTGATAATAAGAGATAGGGCTAACAAAGTCAGTATCACAATCGATTGGTAAACCAGTATTGATATAGCAATAGCAGGATTTGTAATTATCTTGATCGCCTGATTAAGCACTAGCACGAAGACCAGAGCAAGCATTGAGATCATTGTTGCTAGGGAAAGGTGAGGCTTTATGTTTTTGTCTACATACGACAAACCCTTGCTCCTCGCAATTGCATATCTTGTCAGCTGGCCAACAACAAGTGGAAGGATCAGAACCTCAA
>NZ_RCOS01000043.1 GCF_003947435.1 Candidatus Methanodesulfokora washburnensis | reverse complement strand
TCTTACTGCACTATAATCAATCCTTTTATTCCTCAGGAATCTTCCTTCAAGCCCATCAACCTCTACCGAGAATGTGCCTAGGCCTCTTCTGCCCCCCTTTCCTAGTCCATTCAGGGATAAAGCGGTGAGAAGGGAGCCTAATGCAAGTTTCCTCTCATCCTCATCAATCCTTTTAACATGGAAAGATTCTTCTATTCTTATCTCAGCAGATAAGCCTTCTCCATAGCTTATCCCCCCTCCCTCCCTTCTGAGAGAGAGAAGTCTTATCCTCTGAGCAGTTCTCATATCTCTATACTTTCTTCCGCCTAGAGAGACCCTGTTTACGACTATCCTGAACTTTGAAGCTGATTTAAGACTACCTAGGATTTCACCAGTTTTCTCACATATATCCCTTACCTCTGCTTCGCATATGCGTTTCTCCCCCCTTCTACATTTAAGCCTCCCAGCCTCATAGAGAGCCCCTGCTATGTAAGCCCTTAACCAGTATCTCCAGAGC
Source organism: Candidatus Methanodesulfokora washburnensis (assembly GCF_003947435.1). Taxonomy (GTDB): domain Archaea; phylum Korarchaeota; class Korarchaeia; order Korarchaeales; family Korarchaeaceae; genus Methanodesulfokora; species Methanodesulfokora washburnensis. Next base: position 5,300 of record NZ_RCOS01000043.1, on the reverse strand, counting down.
CCCTTAAGAGATTGAGTCCTCAGAGGATCATCTTCATGGAACTGAGTGTCATATCCACCAAGAAGGAGCCAACTTTCACTCCTCAGTCTGAGAGTAACATTCATCCCCCTATCACCTTAATAGGGATAACAGAACCGAAACCCATCTCTCTTCCAATGCCTATCCCTTCCTCATATATTTTTCCTCCCTCTATGCTTTTTTCAAGGCTTATAACGCTTCCCGGAAGAAGAGCTTGATAGATTGGCTTTCTCCTTCTTCTAATCTCACTATATCCAGCACCCAGAAGCTCTACCTTTCCATAAACTTTGATTTCACCAGCTTCCTTTAAATCCTCCTTTAACTTCTCCATGAATCCAATTCCTGTCTCATAAAGGATAGGAGATAATACATAAAGGAGATTAGCATCTTCAGGAATTCTGTATATGTAGTCATCGACCTCCAATATCTCAAGCATGGATACCCTTCCCTCTCCCCCCAGCCTCACTATATGCCTTCCAACCTTCATTTCCTCAGATATTATGTCAAATTCGATTGTAGTATCTATGTCGACATCCCTACCTGACAGATAGTCTATGAAGCTTACTGTATAGATAAGCCCTCCTTCCTCATCAGCTATCTTCCTCATATCAGTCCTCATTCTCAATCCTATCCCCACAACAGGGAGTTTTTCAGGCACAAACCCTCTTTTAACGAATTTCCCCTCTTCCTTCTCTAGCTCCTTCTCCTCGCTTACCTCCCCGTAGAGTTGCTTCCTCCTAATAATTGAATAATCCTGAACATCATCTAACCTCAGAAATATACCATTAATCCTGTTTTCCACATAATAAATGGGCCCCCTCTTGAGGTAGGGCCCCCTGAGCTTCGCTCCTCTGAGAGCCACCAGATAAGCAGCATCCCATTCCATAGAGCTTGTATCAACGTATCTGAATGTTGTTGCAATAGCTCCTGCTACTGTCGATGGACTTGGTGCGAGGAGAGAGTATGCAGAGGAGTAAACTCCTCTTGTACTAGGATCGAACTCCCCTGGCCCTCTAAAGAGGTATGGCTCAAGAGCCCTTAAAACAGCCCTATACATATTTAATCACCCCTTAAACCGCTATGGAGAAGTCTGCAGGACTTGAAAAACTCGATGAATAGAGGACTTTCTTCAGCTCCTTCACGTAGATCACGCCTTACTATTTCTTCGTTCTCCTTTACGGTCTTTATTATCCTATCTAGGAGAACATCTCTCTTCTCTTCTACTCTCTCCTGTAGATGCCTCTCTATCAAGTATCTTATTAGTTTCTCGAAAATACCCTTTTCCTTCATCCTCCATGCTCTCTCCACTGTTCTAATAAAACTCCCTCCCGATGCTTCATAAAGCAACGTTGTTGAAATTTTTTCTAATGAAATCATAGAAATCATATCCATTAGGAATAACGTGAGATTTGGAAGGGTGAACTCAGGTCTCTTCACTGAGAGAGGGAGAACAGCGCTCTCCGTTGAACCTCTTGCCGAGTATGTTATGACGAGGGAATCCTTCCTCCTTTCTCTTCCCTCATACATCCAAGCTGACTTCTTCGCTATTTCATCAAGCTTTGAAGCAGAATCCTTTATCACTTCGTAAAGTGGATACCTGTAGTATGCAATATAGAGGGAGTAGCTTCTCCCCGCATCTCCCATCGATGGCACGTAGTAGTTATTGAGCTTATGGAATCTCATGGTTCTACAGTCATAAGGCTCTCTCGTAAAACCTCCATATGCTAACCTGCTCCTATCAACGATGTTAATTGCAGAGCTGACAGGTGCTACGGAAAGAAAATCATCTCCTCCCGCATATATGATGACTCCGTTGTTTTCTTCTACTATTTTTATATCGTTTAGAGCGGCTATCATCAAAGCTCTTGAGATAGAAACGTGGTACGATATACTAACAGGCAGTTTCCCTCTCAATTTAATATCATTCATGAATTTAGTAACAATGTCTATGTTATTCTCATCAATGCCTTTCTCTTTTGCAACATTTTTCGCTAAACCTACATTGTTCTTCAGAATCTCAGATACTATCCTCTTCGATTCCCCCTCGAATGAATTAATGATATAGTCTTCTATTTTCACTCCCAAAGTGCTAAGATCTCCTCTCATAATTCTCCCCACATCATCTCCATCAGCCCTTATCAGCGCATAATATGTGTTTATTGAAGGAATTGAGAGACCTTTCTCCCTAAGCTTTCTTCTCACCTGATTCCAGAAATATCTTTTTTCTTTTCCAAGTACAATATCCTCCGACTCGATGAAGAGAAAATTAATAAGATATTTCTTTAATTCAACATCCATATTAGATTCGCTAAGCTCCTTAAACTTCTTTTCCTGATATCTCCAGTAAGACTTCTGCAACTTAGCCTTTTCCTCAGGGATTTTCATAGCTTCTTCTAGAAGCCTCCTTACTTCCTCATCCTTCCACAGCTCATCCAACCTTTCTGATGAAAGTATACCATCCCTAAAGTTGAAGGTGGAGAAATCCGCTAGAGAGGGATATTTCTCTATTTCTACCTCAGCTCCATACCCTAATATCTCCTTCAGAGCTATTCCAGGTCTAAAGGAGAATACCCTCTTTATGAGACAGTATGGACAGAGCTTCTCCCCTTCCCCTAAGAGGATTTTAAGACCTTCCACTTTCTTCGTTTCTTCCTCGTATCCCTCTCCTCTACGTGCATCGATTATTGATGGAAGCTTTCCACACATCGTACAATACTCAAACCCTCTTTCAGTAGGTAGCTTTCTTTTTCCATTGAATATCTCAGTTGTTATTCTGGTTAAGGAAAGCATACACGCCGGATCTTCTCTCAGCAGTTTCTTCATTCTATTCTTCCTCGTTACCTCATCAAACGCATCGCTGTAAGATGCGAAAGGATCTGTTAAGGAGAACTCTATACTGGAAACCCTTATCGCGAGGGGTGGGTTTTCGACAAATCCATATTCCCTACTCTCCTGAAGCTTCTCCAATAGGGGCTGTAAATCAGGTGCAGATGAGTTCAATACTCCATCACAGAATTGCTTCCACTTCTTCCTGAAGTTTTCTTTTACGAGATCCTCTGGATCTCTTTCAATAGGCGGGAGCATGAGCGTCGATGACGCCGGAACTATAGCAAACCTGGGAAAAGACCATCCACTATATATGATGCTCAACATCCCTTCCACATCCTTTTTTATCTCAGGTATCATGTTCACCAGGTCGTAATAGAAGAAGAAATTGAATCTGCACGTCGGGATTAGGGCTATGTCCGGTCCATACAACCTAATGAGTTCGAGCACTGTACTCCATAGAAGAACTGATGCCATATAGCTTGATGCCCATAGATCTCTGAGTTTTCTAGATTGGGCTATGAAGTCCTGTACCCCAGCTACATCTATGTATAGAAGGAGGCCTTTTTCTCCATACACCCAGTTTAATGCGGATGCAGTTGCGTAGAGGTGATCAAATATCGTGTGGGTTGGTATTCTCGTATCAGCTGGCCCTGAGGGCAAACCTTCATTTATCCAGATGAGCTCATACAAGCCATAAAGAGCGAAGTATGCCTTTCCTAAATCCTTTATCTTCTTTAATGCTCCATTGAGCTTTTCCATCACTTTTACTACCTTTTCCTTTTGTATATCCCTATCACTTAAATCGATTTCTATCCTTGGATCAATGGGGTTCTTCAGCTTTATGGCTCTCTCCGGTAGTGCCCCTCTCTTATCTCCTATCAGTAAGCCGAGAAGCTTTCTATCAACGGAAGCTGCAAGCCTATCCGCATAATCCACCCTATTATCCGATAATAAGTCAACAGCCTTCTCCAGAGGGGTACCGCATAATGCTATCTCAGCTAGTTCTCTTGCCCAGCTCTCATGCTCTTCTCTCCTTCTAAGACACCATGCTTTATCAGGGGGGTCATGGAATAGAGCCGCTACCTTTAAGAGAAAGAAATCAGTTAAGGAAGAATCGTTCATCCACCCACCTCTTTACTCTGATGGGAAAACGGCTTCAGCAAGCCTTTTTATCTCAAGCAAATATGGCATGAGGAGCGATGGAAGGATTACCGGAACTCTTCCAAAGCCTATTAGAGCATCTATACAAGAGATAGGAGTACTTGGATCCATGTTTTTCTCAGGCATAAGCCGCTTTATTTCTAAGAGAGTTAAATAGAGGTAAGCAGCATAGCCCCCTTCCGTTGAGTTGAGCTTCTTCGAATCTTCAGGGGTTATCTGGATATTTCTTACAAAATCGACAAAAATTCTATATACTTGCTTATCAGCATCATCAGTTTTCGCATACATAAAACTTAGAGCAGGTATTACTCCAACCTCATATAAGAGAGAGGGCATCTCCCTTGCTCTAGCTCTAAAAGACTTCCCGAAATCCTTCCTGTCGGAGACTTTTGCTATCTCTTGGAAGAGCCTGTATACGAGCCTGAAATCGTTTATAGCCCTCTCCTCAGGGCTACTCAGAGCTCTCTCCTGCATCACTATACCTCCTTAAGCTCTACAATACCTCTTCCAATAGTCTCATCCCCTCCTATTATCAGATATCTAACATTATCTAGCACCACGTCCCATGGTTCCCTATCCCCTAGATACTCTTTTAGCTTACTCAGCTTATCCCACTTCAAATATTCCTTGCTGTATCCAAGGAACACTGTAGCAAATACTGCACCTGCTGGAACAGCCTCCTCCGTCCAGAGCCCTCCTCCCTCAACAGTTTTCCTATCCCTATCTATTCTTATCCTAGTTATTCTTATCAGGGATCTATCCATAAGACCTTTTGCATCATCATCGCGTAAGGATATCAAACTCTCAGAGCTATCTAGACCTATTAGATCCCTTAGCTCATTCACCTCATTTCTCTCATCGATCAAATCTTTAGCTACATAGACTTCCTCGCACAGGACAGCCTTTTCCAACCCCTCTATCACATGCCTATCGCTGAAACCTTCTGTTGCTGGAAATTTCCCAGGGATACTAGCTATTTTCTCAATTTTCTTTGCTATTTCATCATATTTTCCATTCAAAATAGAGGCCATACTTAGATACCTTGCGAACCTTCTGAGAAGGAGTGGGCACGTAACATTAGTGTATATCCCCTTTAAACTCCTAACCGGGAAAGAGATAAGAAGCGAAGTCATCACGGCTATTGGAGATGAATACTTTTCTGCATCACCTTGTTCCGGTCCTAAAAGATAGATAAGATCTTTGTTTCTATGATAGAGAGCTGTTTTTATTGATCCCTTTATGCTTGAGCAATATATGAAAGGAAAACCAATACAACCCCCTTGGATTGCAAA
>NZ_RCOS01000042.1 GCF_003947435.1 Candidatus Methanodesulfokora washburnensis | reverse complement strand
TAATCAATTCTTTTATTTTTAAGAAATCTTCCCTCAAATCCATCCACCTCAACTGAAAACGTTCCTAGGCCTCTCCTTCCCCCCTTTCCCAGCCCGTTTAGGGAGAGCGCTGTGAGAAGGGATCCTATTGCAAGTTTTACCTCATCTTCACCGAGTTTTTCAACATGAGGTGATTTCTCTATTTTTATCTCAGCATAAGCACCCTCACCATAACTTATCCTTCTCCTCCCAAGCGAGAGAAGCCTCGCTCTCTGTGCCCTAAATCCATCCTCTCTTCGCCTTGCAGAGGCCTTGCTCACCACTATCCTGAACTTTGAGGCAGATTCGAGGCTGCCAAACAGATATCCTGTTTTCTCCACTACTTTCTCAAGATCCGATTTGCACACATATTCTCCCCTTCTCTCGCACTTCAGAATTCCGGCATCATACATGGCACCGGCGATGTAGGCCCTCAACCAGTATCTCCAGAGCCCCTTGAGGGATTGTGCTCTAAATGGATCCTCTTCATGAAATTGAGTATCGTAACTGCCGAGATAAAGCCGGCTTTCACCTTTAAGCCTTAAAACTACTGTTTCCACTTTCATCACCTCCAACAGGGATTACAGAACCGAAACCTAACTCCTTTCCCACACCAATACCCTCCTCATATATTCTGCTTCCATCAACACTTTTCTCCAAAATTATTACACTTCCAGGAAGGAGAGCTTGATAGATCGGCTTCCTCCTCCGTTTAACCTCGCTGTATCCCGCTCCTAAGAGATCTATCTTTCCGAAAACCTCCACACTTCCAACATCGCCCATTTTCCCCAGCTCAGCCTTAAGCTGTCCAATAAATTCTGCTCCTGTCTCATAAAGGACTGGAGATAGCACATAGAGGAGATCTGCCCTCTCCGGTATTCTGCATATGTAACCCTCGGATTCGGATATCTCGAGAAGGGATGCCCTTCCCTCCCCTCCTAATCTTACCGCATAGCTTCCAGTCCTCATCTTCCCCGATATTATGTCAAACTCAATTGTTATATTAGAAATCTTTGTATCAGAAAAATAATCAATAAAGCTGGCCGTGTAAATAAGCCCTTTCTCCTCATCAGCTATCTTCCTCATGTCAGCCCTTGTCATAAGCCCTATCCCGGTTATCATCAGTTTTCTCGGGGAGAATCCTGAGCGTGAAATCTCCTCCATCTTCTTTATATCTTTTCCTCCCCCGCAAACCTGCTCCTTTACGAGATAGCAGTACTTCTGAACATCATCGAGCCTTATAAATTTCTCATTTATCCTGTTCTCATTTATCCTGTTCTCAACATAGAGCAACCCCCTCCTCAGATATGGCCCTCTTATCTTGGCCCCAAGAACTGCTGAATACGCCTCATCCCACTCCATGAACCCTGTCTCAACATACCCAAATGTTGTCGCAAGAGCTCCTGCTACTGTGGAGGGACTTGGCACAAGAAAAGAGGATGCCGAGGAATAGACCCCTCTGGTGCTCGGATCAAACTCCCCCGGACCCCTGAAAAGATACGGCTCAAGAACCCTGAACACAGCCCTATACATTTAATCACCCCTCAAACCGCTGTACAAAAGCCTACATGACTTGAAAAGCTCTGTAAATAGGGGTGTTTCCCCATCTTCCTTGCTTCTCCTCTTGAGGCTTTTGTTCTCCCTTATCGTCTTCATGATCTTGTTCAGAGGATCCTCCTCTTTTGTCAGCAGATGTCTCCCTATCAGGTATCTTATCGATTCCTCGAAGAGATCTGGATCTTTCCAGTTTCTCTCCTCCATCTTCTCCCACAACCTCCTTGCTGTCCACATTAGATCTCCTCCTGATGCCTCATAGAGCAGTGCTGGCGATATCTTCTTCTTGAACAAAATCATATCCACAGTATCCCTGAGAAATAGAGTGAGGTCGGTAAAGGTGAACTCAGGTTTCCATATCGAGAGGGGAATAACTGAGCTCTCTGGAGATCCTCTTGGGGAATATGTTATGACAAGCGAGTCCTTCCTTCCTCTCCCTCCATCTACCCACTTGGACTCCTTTGCTATCTCATCAAGCCTAAAGGCTGAGTCCTTCATCACCTCATACAGGGGATATCTGTAGTGCGCGATGTACAAGGAGTAGCTCCTTCCAGCATTTCCCATCGACGGTATGTAGTATCTATTGAATCTGTAAAACCTCTCAGCCCTGTATCCATAGAATTCTCTCACAAATCCGCCGTATGCAAGCCTAGTATCATCAACTATCTTGATTGCAGAGCTAACAGGAGCTACTGAGAGGAGATCATCCCCTCCTGCGTATATGACAACTCCTTTGCTTTCCTTAACATATTCTATATCCTTAAGAGCCGCTATCATCAGAGCTCTGGAGATCGAGACATGGTAGGATATGCTCACCGGTATTCTCTTTTTCGATATAATTTCATTTATGATCCTGCTGAGCTCATCTATGTTTTTCTCATCAAGCTCTTTCTTTTTTGCGTCTTCTCTCGCTGAGTCTATATCACCGCTCAGGATTTTCGATACAATCCCCTTCGACTCTCCTTCAAATAAATTGGAAATATAATCTTTTATACATTTTTCTAATTCCTTTTTACATTCCTCAGATTCTTCTTCACAGACATGACCACAGATATAACCCCCAAGTATCTCCCCCATGCTGTCCCCATCTGCTTTTATCAGCGCATAATAGGTGTTTATAGGATTGATCATGACATTGTTCTCCCTCAGAATCCTCCTCAGCTCATTCCAGCGCCCTCTTTTCTCCCTCTCCAGCACAATATCCTCAGATTCTGCCAATAGGAAGTTCAGAAGGCGCATCTTCAGATCAGAATCTATGTTGGATTCAAGGATCTCCTTACGCTTTCTCTTCTGGTACTCCCACTGTAGAACTTTTAATTCCTCCTTTACAGGCTCCAGAACCTCCTCTATTAGTTTTTTAACTCTGGTGTTTTCCTTCCACAACTTATTTAGTGCATCCAGCTCTGCCAAGAAGCTGCTTTTGAGGTCGAAAGTTGCCATGTCAGCCAAGGATGGGTACGCTCCCAAGCCTACATCTTTTCCATATTCCAGAATTTCGGATAATGCTAGACCAGGCCTGAAGGAGAAGATCCTCTTTATCAGACAGTATGGACAGAGCTTCTCCCCCTCCCCAAGGACAGTTCTCGGAATTCCCATTTCTTTTATTTTCTCCTCATATTCCTTCCTTCTTGGCATCGATATTATTGCCGGAAGTCTCCCGCACATAGTGCAGTACTCAAATCCTCTTTTGCTTTCTGCTAAGGGGCTTCTCCTTCCATCGAATATCTCCTTTGTGATCCTAGTAAGAGGGAGCATGCAGGCCGGATCTACTTTCAGCAGCTTTTTCCTCCTTTCCTCATCTATCTCCTCAAATGCTTTTAAGTATGGATTATTTTCCTTAGAAACATTTACATGGGATGAGGAAACTCTTATCGAGAGAGGTGGGACATCAACAAACCCGTATTCTCTCTCCTCCTCAAGCGTTTTTATCAGGGATTTCATATCAGGTAGCTTCAATATTCCATTGCAGAACTTTCTCCATTTTTCCCTGAACTTCTCCTCAACAAATTTCTTGGGATCCTGACCAAAGGCCTCAAATGGAAGGATGAGCGTTGCGGAGCCCGGAATTATCGCAAACCTTGGGAATGGCCATTCCTCCTCGGGCACTATCTCCTCCATTCCCCTTATTTCCTTCACAATTTTCCTCAAAAAGCCCCCTATCTCAGGCACTTTGTTGACCAAATAACAGTAGAAGAAGGGGTTGAACCTGCAAGTGGGCATCAGCACGACATCCGGCCCATAATTCTTGATGAAGTCAAGCGAGGTGCTCCAGATGAGGGCTGAGACCATGTAGCTGGATGCCCAGAGATCCCTCAGCTTCCTAGATTGGGCTATGAAATCCTGCACCCCTCTTGCATCGATGTGGAGGAGCAAGCCATCTCCCGTATAGGTCCAGTTTAAGGCCGCTGCTGTCGCATAGAGGTGGTCAAAAATCGAGTGAGTCGGTATTCTTGTGTCAGCTGGGCCGGATGGAAGCCCTTTGTGCATCCAAACAAGCTCATATAAACCATATAGGGCAAAATATGCTTCTTTTAAGTTTTCTGCTTTCTTGAGGATCCCATTTATCTCCTTCATCACCTCTATTACTTTATCCTTTTGCACATCAATTTGGCTAAGATCCAGCTCTATCGAGGGATAAAGTGGATTTCTCAGCTTTATGGATCTCTCCGGCAGGGCACCTGCCTTATCCCCTATAAGTTTACCCAGAAGGATCCTGTCAACCGAGGCTGCAAGCCTGTCTGCATCTCTAACCCTCCTATCAGAGAGCATGTCAACTGCCTTCTCCAGGAGAGTGCCTTTTAAGGCTTCCTGAGCAAGTTCCTTCGCCCACTTCTCATGGTTCTCGTTCCTTCTCAAACACCAAGCCTTATCAGGTGGATCGTGAAAGAGAGCAGCTGTTTTGAGGAGGAGGAACTCCTCAACGGAGGATGGGCTCATTTATTCACCTCTCGGATGGGAGAAGTGCCTCAGCCAGCCTCTTTATCTCGAGAAGATAGGGCATTAAGAGGGATGGGAGGATCGCCAAGATCTCCGATCCAACGAGCGAATTTATGCACGAGAGGGGACTCTCCGGATCAATTTTTCTGTCAGGAACTAGCCTACTGGTCTCCAGTAGGAGAAGATAGAGGTAAGCTGCATACCCACCTTCTTTTGAGTTGAGCTTCCCCATCCCCTCAATAGCCCTTTTCTTTGTGTAGTTGAGGAAAAGCTTGTAAATTCCCTTGTCTGCATCCTCTGTCTTTGCATATATAAAGCTAAGTGCCGGTATAGACCCAACTTCGTACAAAAAGGACGGGATCTCCCTAGATCTTGATCTAAATGATTTTCCAAACTCTGTCATGTTCCCCTCTTGATAAAGCCTGTATACGAGCTCAGTGAAGTCGTTTACAGCTCTTTCCTCCGGGCTTACTGCGCCCTCCTTCTCTTTCATTGTTTCACCTCCCCCAGTTTCCTCAGCTCCACGATCCCCCTTCCAACAGTCTCATCTCCCCCCATTATCAGATATTTCGCTCCCTCCAGCACCGCATCTATCAGCTCCTTGTTCTCCAGATGCCTCTCCAATTCCCCGATTTCCTTTATGGATTTTTTCAGAACCTCCATGCATTTTTCCTTGCCATATCCAAGAAATACTGTCGCAAATATTGTCCCTGATGGAACGGCCTCCTCTGTCCAGAGTCCTCCTTCAGCCACTGTCTTTCTATCCCTCTCTATCCTTATCCTAGTAACTCTCATCAAGGATCTCTCCACAAGGCTCTTTGCCCTATCATCATCGATTGATATGAGGCTTTCTGATTTATCCAAGCCCAATAAATCCCTCAACTTGTCCATCTCACTTCTTTCCTCTATTAAATCCCTGTCAATAAAGACCTCCTCGCACAAAGAGGCTTTTTCAAGCCCCTCAACCACATGCTTATTTTTGAAGCCTGTTGTCGCTGGGAACCTCCCCGATATCTCAGCTATCCCCCTGACATCTCTCTCCATCTCACCATACCTTGCATTCAGAACGGATGCCATGTGCAGGTAGCCGGCAAACCTTCTCAGGAGGAAGGGTGATGTGACATTCGTGCATATCCCCTTCAGGCTCCTGACGGGGAATGAGAGGATGTAAGCTGTCATCACAGCTACTGGCGATGAGTACTTCTCACCGCTTTCCGGCTCTGGGCCAAGAAGACTGGTCAAACTCTTGTTTCTGTGATAAAGAGCTGTCTTCATTGATCCCTTTATGCTCGATCCGTATATAACGGGAAAACCAACTCCATCCCTCTGGACTGCTAGATCTACTACCTCCCCTCCCCTGCCAGTACCCGGGTGGAGATCACTCAAAGACCTAATAAGGACAACTTTTGCAGATTTATAAGGCTCAAAGGACATAATAATCCCAGCTAAACGAAAACGGGAAAAATTTAAACTTATGCTTAAATAAATGTATTTGGATAAATTATATCTAGATCCTCTTCCAAGATATCAAAATGCCCGAGAAAGTTCGTAATATTAAACGCCTTTCAGGGATCCCATAACGGAGTTCCTGCTATAACATTGTAAGGATGCTGCAGCGGCGGATTTCTCCTTTTCAGTTATGGTGGGCGGAGTAAAAGAAGAGGCGAGGCTAAACTATGTGAGCTCTTGAAGCGCCTTTCGAGTCAAAGGGGG
>NZ_RCOS01000041.1 GCF_003947435.1 Candidatus Methanodesulfokora washburnensis | reverse complement strand
AATGCTATTACATCGGACTTTATCGAGGATACCTCCTGATGAAGCGATCTCAGATCCTCCTTGATATCATCAATTCTCTTGTTAAGTGAGATATTCAGATCATCGATCCTCTTGTTGAGGGAAGCGCTCAGATCATCGATCCTCTTGTTTGTATCATCGATCCTCTTGTTCATCTGATCGAGGAGGAGGATTATCACATCAGTGCTAGTGAGCTTCTTTCCCTCCGTTATCTTCTTTGCAATTCTCTCTGAAGCTTGTTTTAATGCCTCCTCCAGAACGGATGTCACAACAGCCTCAACCATAAGGATTGGTACAGAGGGAAGTATATAAAGTTGGTGCTTCTCAATTCCTGTTCCCAGAGTGCACGTGACAATTTGCTGGATCAACAAAGGAGTTGATCCAGCAACAGGGGGATGAAGTTTAATAGAACGGTTGCTGCAAGCACTCCAGGTTTTTAGAGCATCAGGGGTAGCCCTTTGATCAGTCTTCCTGTTGTTGGATCCACCTTGTAGCCCATCTGCTCCAGAGCCACCACGCGTATGAGCGGTGTTGTGCCCCTAGGCCTTTTTATGACGGGGGATTGGGCTATCCTGTCCTCTATTTTTATTATAGCGTTAGCTACAAGCTCCACTTTTCCTGCTCCCTCTGCTGTTTCTGCTTGATGCTCGCCCAGGCTTGGCAATCCGAGTTCTGTGATTGCGCGCGCATACTAGCCCTTTAGTTGAGGAAAACCTAAGGGATTGCCGGACCTTTTAATAGAGGCTATAAGCATAAACCGGCAGGAATAACTATTGTCCAGCAGTGGGAATTTTGAGGATATCATGAAGATTTTCAACCTTAAATTAAAAATAGCTGAGTAATGTGAGCACATGGCCTCAATTCAGCATGAGAACTCAGTCCTATCATGGAATTTGAGCACGCTTAGTGCAAGTCAAATATTTTCAGAGCGTTTCTAAAGCAGTGCATGTCTATAGGCATATAGACTCAACGAAATCCTTAAATATGGTCGCTTTACAAGGATCTGTGAAGCTCCAAGCTATAATATGGAAAGAAGAGGACATGTTCGTGATTAAGGAGGCTTTTACCGGCGTCACTACCCAGGGTAAGACAATAGAGGAAGCCATGGAAAATCTAAAGGAGGCAATCGAGCTTTACTTAGAGGAAAAGCCAGAAATAGCCACTGAAATTAAAAACATAGAGGCCGTAGGTGCATTAAATGTCGAAATTACCAAGGCTGTCAGGTGAAGAGATAGTCTTTGGTCGAAAAGTTCGGGTTTGAGGTCGTTAGGCAAAGAGGTTCGCATGTTGTTTTAATGAATTTAAAGATGACGAAAGATAGTCACTATAGTACCAATGCACAGAGAAGTAAAAATTGGTACACTATTGGGAATTTTAAAACTTGCAGGAATATCCAAGGAAGAATTCATGAAAAACTTAAAGTAGCGCACTAAGATTATTTCTTGTATCTCAGCTCTTAAGCTCTAGTAGTACAGGCATTCCAAAGCAAAGTGGATGTGCACCCGCACGATAAAAGGGATAATGGAGGAGCTGATAAGGGCTTCTATAGCCTAGAGGAGCCACAGGGAACTACAGGAGTATGCGGCATCCATCATTGAGACGCTGAGCTGAGGAAAGGGTGGTCTGCTGCAGATGAATTGTACAGAAATTTCTACGGGGCATGGCTTCCTCCCAAGCTTGTCAGGGGATATATCGAGGATGTTAAGGAGTTCCTAAGCAAGGTAAAGAGGTTACAGCGGTTATTTCAGCTGAATTTTTTATATTCTTACTATTTAGAGCAGAAAATAGGATAATGATAAGGTAAAATGAATAATTTTGAACTGCGGATTGCAAAAAGCAATTTTCTGCGTTGCTCAGCCACGCTTATTCAACTCCACGCATTTGCACACTATATCCACAACACCTCTTCCATTCTCATATGGGGAGATGTAGAGAGCTATTTTCTTAACCTCATCCTCGCTGTTTGCAGGAACTGCTGGAAACCCGACATTTTTCAGAAGCTCAATATCGTTGATTGAATCACCTATCCCGCACACCTTATCAAGACTTAGACCCATATTTTTTACCACAAAAATCAGAGCAGACAGCTTGCTGATGCCGGCAGGAAGGATATCCACTGCGCTTTTGGAGCGCGTGATATAGAGATGCCTTGCGCGATCTTCCACCTCCTTTTTTACTTTTTCATAAAATAAGCTGATATCGACGCCTTTCGGAGGGTTAAGGCTGATGGATACCTCCTTTCCAGGTTCCATCTTAGCTCCGGGGAAGAGGTTGGGCAGGTTTTCCTCAAAAAATGTCTTCAGCTTTCTCAGCTCATCAAGAGCTTCTTTGCTTATCGAGGGATTTATGAAGCTTATGTCCTTAACAGGATCGTATATTATACCTCCGTTCTCGCATATAGATGGAACTTGAACCTCCAAAAGCTGTACAAATGCCTCAACATATGGCTGAGGTCTGCCGGAGCTCAAAGCTATCTTCGGGTAAATTTTGCCCTCCTTAGACTTTTTGTTTAGGTTTTTTAGATCCTTTATGGCATTTATATCGACTTCTCTTCCCTTGCCGAAAGTTAAACAGCCATCTATATCAATGAAGATCACTTCTATGCCTTGTGATGTCCTCATGATCACACCTAAAATCCTGAGACTAATAAAAGGACAATTTAGGCAGATATAAGCTTTGATTTGGGAACCTTTATCTGAAATCAAGAATATATCCAAGATAAATAGTATTAATCTATAAAATAAACATAAGATTTTTGAGAAAACTTCTAGACAGGAATGTTGTGGTGATGAAGAAAAATGCTAAAAAATAAGGATATAGAGAATTATGAAGAGAGTCTAAAAAAGGGTATAGAAAAAGGGGATTTAGTGGCGTCGTCATCTTTGGAAGAGCTCCAGAAATTAAAAGAGATAAAAAAAGGAGACTTTTTTATCATACTCGCTCATGCCACATTTAAGTGGGAAGAAGTAGGAGAAGAAAAAAGAAAAAGAGTCGTTATAGAGTTACCATCTCTAGACTTCGCTAAAAAGAAATATATAGCTGCATTCGATAAGGATGGCAGAAAACTTCTTGAAGGAAGATACCCTGATTACTCAAGTTTTAATATTCCATGGGAGAGAAAAGCAAAAAAGTTTCTTCTTATGAAGGAAAATAAGCTTCAGCTGCTTTGCCGCTGGGCAGCAGGAGGTGCTATCCCAATTTTAAAATTTAAAAATGGTGACAGATATGTGGCTTTTATAAGGAGGGGCAAGGAAGCTCCTACACATCAGTATCATTTTACCACAGCAAGTGGTCTTTCTGAATATCCAGAGGAGCTCATTGATCCAAGGATTATCATGGGAAGAGAATTTGGTGAAGAAATTATAATAATTAATAAGTCAGGTATTATTTATAAATATAGATTTAAGCTATCACAAAGTGAAAAGAGGGATGAAAAAGTAGAAAATCTAATACAAAGATATTATGAGGAGGAATATAAAGGTAAAATAGAAAGTTTTAAAAATGAACTTAAAGAAAACTATGGAATAAAGAAGATAGATGAGGAAAAATATGTAGAAGCAGAAATAATTTCATTAGGGGAAGATATCATAGAAATAAATTTAGATGAGAATAAAAAGAGTATAAAGGGTGCATGCGTCTTGGACCCTATATTTGGAGCAGTAGATGTGATAGGTGCTGTCGAGGTGGAATTAGACGTAGAAGAACCGAGTGAGATACAGGTACTGAACTTTGATACTAGAGAAAAGAAACCATCAAAAGGAAAGTATGAATTTTTAAATGAAAATATTTTCTTAATAAAAATGGATTACAATGAAGAAGGCTTGAGAAACTTAATTAAAGGAGAAAAATTTAGATGCATTGTCTTTCACAAACAACTTAAACGTGAAAAACCGCTTCTTACCCCACCTCTCCGTGCTACATTAGTTAGCTGCTATAACTACTACTTCCCTTCAGACAAAATTTCAGATTATGGGTATCCACATAGTAAAGGCATACCTGTTAGGGGGGTTGAATGATGAAGAGTGAGATCTACACATCGTTTCATCCTATAGAAGATATAAATAGCTTTGAGGAAAACGACGGTGAAAAATGGAAAGATCATATAAGAGACATGGTATCAGGCTCCACCTCTGAGGTGATAAAAGCCGTTGATGACATGTTAAAGGTTATCACGAACTTGCCTATAGAGCTTCAGCCATATCCCTACTATACAGAACATTTTAGGACGCATCCGAGAAATGTCCTAAGACTTGCATTTGAGATTATGTCAATAAAGCCGGAGATATTCGATGAAAAGGATGTTTTAATAATCACCCTCGCAACATTGATACATGATCTGGGCCAGTTACCTCCTGGAAAAGGTAAAAAGAAGGGCGAGCCAGAAAGATTGAAAAAACTCTTTATCACAGGAAATAGGAGAAAAGGAAAAATTGCAGAACTTTTAGAAAAAGAAAAAGATCTAAAGAGAATATTTTTCAAAGAGGATGATCTCACTACATTAGGACAGATAATATTGTATATAGCAATGTATCACCCTAAACATATGCCTCTTGACAATAAATATTTGGAAAATGCAGATCAGTATGTAAAAGAATGTCATATAAAAAATGATAAAGCGTGGAAGGAAATTAAAAATAAATTTGAGAAGATGGGGGAGGAAATTAAAAAGAAGAACAACCTGCACAATAAGTTAAAGAAAACATTTGGAGAGGAGGAGATTCAGCATTATTTAAAATTAGCAGCTATTCTGAAGCTAGCAGACGGATGTGATGTACAAATATACCGTGATATAAATAAATTTACATATTCATATAAAATTGATTACATCTTTAAAAAATTGAAAGACAAGGACAAAAGAAGGAAGAGTATAAATGCATACTTACGAGATATATGCATAAAGAATGTGAAAATCAAAAGGATAAAAATAAGCGGAGATACTGCGGTAGAGGACAATAATAGTGGCGATAATTACGTAGTGATGATTGCGAATTTTGAGGAAGAGAATGGATCCATCTCTACTGACATTTACGAGAAAATACTCAACTACCTTAAGAGGAAAGAAGAAACTAGTTATATAATCGAACAATTAGAGAGGATAATCAAAAATAGAGAAGAGGAAATAAATGGAAAACGTATAAAAGAACTACTGGAAGATGCATTTATAGATGTATGCACAGAATTTTTGTTAGCAAGAAAGTATCTCATAGATGGTAGAGAAGAAGATGAAGATATAAATATAAAAGGTGTTATTATTGCATATGAAAAGAATAAAAATGAATATAAAATTATTGATGGTTTTCATCTCCAAGTTGACTCATAGAAATCTCTTTTAAGCCAAGAATGTATGAAATTAAAAACCAGAAAGTCGCTCTACTGATAGTTGGGGATTCTACTTGGAAAAATCGGAAAATTACATGAGAGTTTTCTTAAAATCTCGGTAAACAGGAGCTTGTGAAGAAAAGAGAGCCAACAAAGTATTAATCTCATCAACAACACATTTATAAAGGATCTAAATACCTGTATAGAGATGAGCTTGGAAAAAGCGAAGGAGCTTTTGGAAAAGGAGGTTAGGCCAGCTCTCTGTTATATCCTAGAGAAGGATCCAGAACTGTCTCTGATATCCCTAGTTGAATATTTGAGGAGGTTTTTGCAGTGACCACAAGGATTGATCAGGATCTCTCCAAGAGAATAAACAAACTCACCGAGAAAATTAACAAGCTCTCAAAAAGAGTTAACAAAAGATATACAAAACTTGAAGAGATGGAATTAAGACAAACTCTGAGGGATCTGTGCTTTAACAGGGGATTTGAGGCGGACAGAGGATTTATAGCAAGGGGAAAACCTGCAGTTGATGTTATAATAACCGGAAGAAAGACTGTGGCCCTTGTTGAGATAGCGATGAGAGGGGGGTCAAAGGATATAAGGCAGCTTTTGATGGCATCAAAGGCATATGAGGAGATCTACAACGTCAAGCCAAACATTTTATTCCTTCTCTGCGTCAAGGAGCCGGATGAGCTCACTGTAAAAAGGGCTGAGAAAAGAGGAGTTATTGTGACAATGAGGCCTGGGGAGATCGTGAGAACCATGGAGAAAATTGAGAAAAGCAGTTAAAGCAATCTCAAGTTTTATTTGACAGAAATATTGCCAAACCTGAGATGATGACCCACAAACATCGGCGATAGAG
>NZ_RCOS01000040.1 GCF_003947435.1 Candidatus Methanodesulfokora washburnensis | reverse complement strand
TCGGCTCGGGGCTTTGGTGGACGAACAATGTCAGGTGGAGGACCTACCTTCTGACAGCCCAGCCAATCGGGAATGTATACCCATTTGTCCTCGGGGAAGAGCCATACTTTGCAGCATGCTCGAATAAGCCCATCAACTTGGGCCTTTCCACCATCCCGGGGGAGATATATGTCTACAGGAGCGATGAAAGCCTCAGGGTTGTGCAGCAGTTCAGCGGCGACAGATCTCTTCCTGAGGACTATGATTGGGGTTACCTAGATGGATACATAAAGGACTGGCTATACTTCTTGGCTGAAACAAGCCCTGTTAGCTTCACCCTCATTCCTAGAGGTTTTCTCTGGATGCCTGCAAGCCAGCACAGTCAGGATCTCTTGAACATGACGCTCCTCATTCCAGGTAAAGAGGGAGGGACTTTGAGGGTTTACTTTGGCACAAGCCCGGCAAACCCGAACAGCATCGTATCGATACTGATAGCAAACAGCACAGGAGTTTACTACTATGATGTCAAGAGAATAGGGATATACAGTCCCCATTATGTCCAGTCCCTTGTCCAGAGCAAGCTTCCAGCGATAAGCGGCGGCCGCTTATACGCAAAATATGCCCAGCTTGTCTACATTGATGGATACCTATGGATCGTTCCCATTTATGCCCTGACATCTGTAACTACTCTGTGGGGAATGGCTGTGGTGAATGCGACAAACCCGCAGCAGGTGCAGATATACCAGTACAGCCCTTCTTATGGAGCTTACACAGATTTTCTCAGGGCTGTTTTCAGCATAAAGCTCTCTTCTCAGGAGAACATGACATGTAGAGTTGTAGAGGGGATAATATATCAGAAAATGGAGTTCGTCTACAGAGGAAATACATATTTGGCTCTGACGGTGGGAAATGCGACATATTATGCAACGCCTGACATGGGCTTGAGGGACTTCCTGAAACTTCTGGCTGCCAGAACAGGAGATTATATCAAGCTTTGCGTCTCAGATGACAGAATAGTCCGTGTTGTGAAGGGATAGCTTATCTTCTGTTTTTCCCTTTTAAGCCTGAAAATCCACATCAGGACTATTAGAAGAACGAAGAGAAAAGGTGGAGGAATTTTCATGAG
Organism: Candidatus Methanodesulfokora washburnensis; assembly: GCF_003947435.1. GTDB lineage: Archaea > Korarchaeota > Korarchaeia > Korarchaeales > Korarchaeaceae > Methanodesulfokora > Methanodesulfokora washburnensis. The sequence goes on along the minus strand of NZ_RCOS01000040.1, from coordinate 4,843 downwards.
AAGCTCTAAGGGAAAGAGGGCCATTGTGAGGACTGAGCTGTAGAAAACACTGCAGCACAGCGGGCTCAGGATTTTCCTTCTCCTCTCCGGGGCACTTGAGATTATTATTCGATCCCCTTCATCCCTTATCTTGGCCTTTGTCCCTGCCAATAGGAGAAATGCGTAGAGATCAGCGCCCATCCCTATCGAGTTTACCAGATAACGGAGAGAAAGAAAGAGGATGGTTTTATGAGAGGGATGAGCTGGAGGAATGAAGGCATTACCATCACAAGGATGTAGCGGGATGATCCAATATCCTCTATCTTGATGCTGGGCGGGATGAGCACAGGTCTGAACTTCATCCTCCAGATCAGGAGAGGGATTGAGTGCATGAGCTCGTGCAGGAGGACAACGGAGACTATGGATGCAAGGATGAGAAGGGGATCGATGCATACAGGAAAGCCCAGAAGAAGGGATAGGAGGATCCAGAGGATCATGCTGATGATGCATGAGCCATATACCTGTTCTCTTTCCTTCCTCAGGTCTATCGTGATTTCCATCAAGATCTATCCCAAAAAAGCAGTTAAGCCTGCTATATAATCTCCAAAATCACTAGGACTGCCCCAGACCCTACTCGCTTACCTTCAGAGGGGTCAGATCCTTTTCCCACCTTAATATCCATATATTGTTGTTTTTAGCGGCCTCCACAGCATCAGGAACAGCATAATCAGTATATATGACTTTTATAACTTTCTTTCTGAGAAGATCAGACCTCTTGCGTTTTATAAGCTCAACTTTATCCAGAAGCTCGTCCACCAGATTGGTTCCAAGCCTGACAGTGGCTTCACCTATAACGCATAGATCTTTGTTTGCACCATATATATTTATCTCCATTGAGTCGACGAAAACTCTATCTAACTCCATATCCACGTTCAGATCCTGTTTTATCCTGTGCTTTATCACGCTCCTGGCCTCATCCTCAACTGTTAAAGTGAGCCTTTCAAGAGTGGAGGACATCCTGCTTATGCTGATATGAATCCCCTTTATTTCCTCCCATAGCTTATTTTGACCCTCCCAAAGCTTTGTCATGTTCTCCTCAAGGCTTTCAAGCCTCTTCAAACATCCCAGAAATTCCCAGGTAGCCTGCAACTGCATATCTGAACTCGAGATCCTTCTCAAGAAGATCAAGCATCTCCTTCCTCAGCCTGCTGGAAGCCCTAGCCATCGCTTAATAGACATACTACAATATAAAAATTTTTTGCGGTTTATGAAATGCTTGAACTCGGTCTGATCGCATGAACCCTGTCATCAGACTTTTCTGAGGCATTTTCATTCTAAGGCTGGGAAAAGCATGTTCAAGCAAGGTTCATCCTAGCAGTTCGCCATAGCTCCTTCTCATAAATCGGCTAAAGATTAGTTTTGCTCTACTTCTACCATTGCAATATGCTTCATAATCCCTACATTAAAAGACGGGAGAAAACGATGATAAAAAGTGTTTCTTGTTATGGCCCTCCAGCACCTGCTAATCTCTCCTCCATTGTTATTTGTTCACATCCTTCGCCACAACTTTTCTTAAGAACTCATGCTTCTCCTTTCTCAGCGGATTGAGCTGCTGATATGACCCTCGCTATTTCAGACTTGACAATATTCACCTTCCCCTCCTTAATGAGCTTTTTCATGGCCAGAAGGTCGAGGATAAGGAAATTTGCTGATATAACAGCTGATTTAAGGTCATCAAAGGCCCTTGAGAGATCTTTCCTCATCCCCCTGTACTGTTCATCCTAGTGTTCAGCATACTATTAGTGAAGAGCATTTTTATATCCTAATACCCGGCTATCACCAAGATGTGTGCTTTGGAATTTGATGATGAGGTTATCTCACAAATCAAAAGGGAAGCTACAATTCTGAAGTCCATGATAGATGAGATAGAGGATGAATTTCGAAGAAAAGGCAAGCAACCTATTCCAAACCAATCATGGTATATAAGAGATAGCAGCCTTCTCTTCAATGCTGAGAAGTATGCTGCTGAAGTACATTCAAAGCTCTACTCACAGATGAGAAAAATTATTCGCCTTCTTCAAAAGCGTTTTCCATGGGCTCCCATAGATGAATCCATTCTATATAATAGTGATTTGTGCCGAACTGTATCTTATAATGTTAGACCATCTGGTTCTTCTTATGTTTCATTCGACACAAATGAATGCTGTTTTCCATTCAGAGATTTGATGGATCCGTATAAACAAGACGAATTTCTAGAAGAGCTTTTTAAACCTGTTTATGTATGTATAGCACGAGTACTACAGACTACAACAATGAATTTGGATCCATCAAGCTCATATCTAAAGGAATATGACCCGATTGTGCTTAGTGAAGCGTTGAGGATGGCTGAGAATAAAAAGTGGATTGTTAAAAAGGATAGATCTTATTTAATTTCTGAAAGGCCAATCTTTGTTATTAAATGTCCGGTATGCAGTGAAAAAGTTTATGCACATGAGGATAACTGCCCAAAATGTGGCTTTTATATACCGAATTTGGCATTGCGAACCAAGGTACGCCTTGAAGTACCGGCATCGTGGTATAAATATGATGAACAACGAAAAAAGTGGGTCGCTTTTTTCAAATATAACAGGTCTTTAGGAAGTGAAAATCGTATAACATTAGGCACAATAGCTTGGGAAGAATATGAGCTTTTCACAATACTCATATGTGATAAGGTTATAATGGCACTTGAAGAAGCTCAGATCATCCACCATCTTCCAGATGAGTATTATGCTACTCATTACACTTCCTTTCTAAGATATTCATCTACTGGCCATATGGAAACCTACGCTATATATGCTTCATCTCCTCAAGAATTAAAGCAAATAATCACAGACATAATGAATCGATTAAAACTTGAAGCAAATAGAGAATATGACAAAGGGAAAAAGCTCGTGAATTCGCCAATTCCAAGAGAAAAGTTTATTCAGGAATTCCTTAGCCAAATACAACAGTGCTTCATTCCTGCTCTCGACAAGCACCCAGTATTGATGCTTGAAAACATAGCGAGGCAGGATGAAGAGAAGACTAGTATGACAAAAATGTTCGAATGGCTTGAAGATCAGATCAGAAAAGTTAGCGATTTTATTGTAGAAGTTGAAAAACCGACTAAAGAGATATAGTCTTTATTTTTGAACTAAGTAAAGTAAAACAAAGCAGAAAATTTATCTAGAGGAAAGATACCATTATTTTCATGTGAACGTAGATGAGAAGCTTGAGCTTTTGGGCTTCGAGAGCGATGGAATAGAGGTGGAGAGGTGGGGAAAGCTTAGGATTAAGCTCAAAGCAAATGGACCAACTACGGTAAGTGTTGAGCTGTCCGGTGATGTTGACTGGCTTAACCCGGGTGTGATAGAGCTCTCAGGGGAATCATTTATCGAAGTTCCGATGAAGCCTAGGAGCTGTGATGAGATACCAGTAAAGGTTACAGTTAATGGTGAGAAACAAAGCATATCGAAAAAGAAATTGAGGAAGTAGATAGAGAAGGGGGAAGTAGAGGAAGGAAGAAGAGAAGTATAGAAACATTAAAGATTGGAGCGAGTTCAAAAAAATTACTAGCTCAACAACCTCAGCCATTCACGCTAGGTGATCTCTATAGTTATTTGTTACAAAGAATAAAGTCGGGAGGAAAACCAGAAGATATCGCCAAAAAACTCATAGGAAGAGATGTTGTAAAAGGTTAAAAAAAGGAAAAATTACAGATTACTACATAAGTACACTAGGAGAAATATATATCACTGTAAATTTTGGAGGTATGCGACTCGCATACTCTCTTAAAGACTTAGAGAAGTATGCACAAAAATCTCGAAAGTACTAGTTCCTGTAATACTTTTCTTGATATTAATACCTACTTTTTTCTTTTTTATCTTCTCCTTCTACTACATCGTTTTTCTTATTTTCTTCTAACTTAAATTATTATCTTTTGTTACTCTTTTTTCTTATTTTATTGATTTTCATACTTAGGTCTCTTCTTGCAAAAAAGAAGAAAACTTTTAAAAACAACAATTTAACTATAACCCATCTTCTGAATTATACTCCGAATTATTCCTTGCCATGTAGCTCTCTTATTTTTTAATTTGTTGTATTTGGAGGAAAGCTCTCTCGAGCTCGTGACGAGCATATACACCAGAAATCCTTCAAGCGGCCTTGCAGACAGCTACTGATGCTAACCATGATGTGCCTGAAATCCTTCCAATAGCAGCGGCTTATTGCCTGAAGATGGGATAAAGAGAATGGAAGACCTCCTGCAGATATAGCTAATTACAGAATAGACCCAGAAGCTGTATGCGACTACCTCCTGAGTCTTTCAGATCAATCGGAAGAAGCAAGCATAAAAATAAGCTCTCTAATGGAACCCTAGGATAATTTAATTAGTTAGAAGATTCTCTACGGTAGCAAGAGGGAAAAATATAAGCTTTTATGAGGAAGAGCAGCAGGATGACAAAAGTAGCTACTATTGCGAGAAGAATTGCCCTGTCACAATATAGCAACACCTGTGCCTGTTCTGTTTCCATCCCCTTTGCTAGCAAACCTTCAGAGAGGCTCTGCTGATTATCCTGAATTAGTCCAATAGAAAGATATAAAAATTATGCAAAATTAAAAATAGAAAAGTGCTGCAAAAACTTTTGTCTATTCGCTCAGCAAGATCCTTAACATCTCCTCTTCCTCATCCTCTGATTTTATAGGTTTCTCCTCCACCTTTTTGAGGTTTAGAACCACACCTTCCAGTCTATCCTTTCCCCTGACGATCATAGGTCCAATCACAACCTCTGCATCCTCCTCATGCATTCTAACTGAGTTGTACTCAAGATTGCCCTTCTTTGCA
>NZ_RCOS01000039.1 GCF_003947435.1 Candidatus Methanodesulfokora washburnensis | reverse complement strand
TCAGGGTAGAAAGCTAGGCCCCAGCCATCCCGATTATATTTTCCTCTGAGACGGAATCCCCTAAACGAGATACGAGGGTTTACGGGCAGATTAAAGGACATCCCCAGAAGCTCGCACATATTCCTATTTTGAGCTCATTATTATTTAAGCTTTAATTAAGTTGTTCAGATGAATGACATTGCCACTCACTTTCCTTTTATTATACTGTTGCCTGCAATTCCACAGACTTTATAAGCATCTGTGGATTTATATTCCACATGGGATTCCTGAGGGAGATAACTGAGGAATATCTGGGTGCACTTCAGTATGTGAAGGAGGTTCCAAGGGATGTAAAACTTCCCACCAGCAGGGATATAGTGGCGCTAGTTGGACCAAGAAGAGCCGGAAAGACTTTTTTGATGTTAAAATCCGTTAAAAACCTGCTGGACTCGGGAAAGCAGGCTCTCTACATTTCCTTCGATGAGCTTCAGATAAGAAGGATTGATGCCAGAAAGCTGGCTGAGATGGCTAGAGAAGAATATCCCAGAGGTGAGATCCATCTGTTTCTGGATGAAGTTCAGGAATGGGAGAACTGGGACAGCAAGCTTCGCTGGCTCCATGATGTTAAGGACTTCTTTTTGTATGTGACAGGATCCTCCTCCGCACTTCAGTCCTCCGAGATACCAAGCAGGCTGAGAGGGCGCTATACCTCAGTTCTCCTTTTGCCATTCTCATTCCGCGAGGTTTCTTCTAAGGAGAAAATTGACATAACAACCTTCAGGGAGAGGGGTGCTATCAAGGCATTGCTTAACGATTATATGACATGGGGAGGATTTCCTGAGGTGTGGATTTACAGAAGCAGGGAGAAACTAGTCTCCCTTCTTGAGACGATGTTCTACAGGGATGTGATGGAGAGGCACAGGATAAGGGAGACCGCTGTTTTCCTGGAGCTTGCCCGTCTGGCGATATCAAGCTATTCATGTCCTGTAACATGGCACTCGCTTCGCAAGGCCATGAGAGCTACAGGCGTCAATGTTGATGTGAAGACAGTGATGAGCTATGTGGAATACATGAGGCAGGCAAACCTGCTATTTCCTGTTAAAAGGTTCACTTTTTCTGAGAGAGAGGCTATGGCATCGCCTAAGAAGATATATCTTGTGGATCCGGGGATAGCCACACTTCTGGAGAAGCCGATGGACAGAGGGAGAAGGGCTGAGAATTTAGTTTTTTTAGAGCTGGTCAGGAGGGGATATGAGCCGTGCTATTATGTAACTAAAACTGGCAAGGAGGTGGATTTCGTCACAATGAGGGAGAGAACTGTGGTTGAGGTGGCCCTTGAGGACTGGGAGAAACATACGGGAAAGGTGGCTGAGACAGCGAGGGAACTGGGGGTTGATGAGGCAACTATAGTCACATGGGATGCAGAGGGGGAGGAAAAGGCAGGGAACTGCAGGATATTTTTGGTACCTCTCTGGAAGTGGCTCCTTCAAGAACCCAAAAAGTAGCTTATGAGAAATAAGCTCTTTCTCTCCTAAAATGTTTAATTTTATAGCTCCCAAGCTGTCTTTAGAGGTGCCCTCATGTTAGAGTGGGTTGTAGTATTTCTGCTCTTTCTTATCTTCCTCGTATGGGCATACTACCGGGGGAGGATTTCTGAAATTGCGATGAGGAGGGCAACAGATCTTTTCAATGAGTGGAAGGAAAGAGAGCTTGAGAAACAGGTGGAGATGAGGCTTAAGCCGGAGCTTGAGAAGTGGAAGGAAATAGAGGAGGAGAACATAAGGAGGGATGCGATAAGCAGGTCGATATCCACAATTCTCGGTAAGGTCGGGGAAAGTCTTGCCCCTCTGCTAATATGGCAGGAGTACGGTGTCAATCCCAAGGATATGAGGTTTCTTGGGACTCCTGTTGATTACATTGTGTTTAAAGGGCTCTCAAATGAGAATCCGGAGGAGATATGGTTTGTTGAGGTGAAAAGCGGCAAGAGCACCGAGCTGACCACAAGGGAGAGAAGGATAAGGGATCTGGTGGAGTCAAAGAAGGTCAGGTGGATCACCCTTCACCTTCAATCAGAGCTGGAGAAGCTGAGAGCAGGGCTTTAAGGAATACATTCTCAGGAGATTCATTGAGCCCTATATTTTGCTCTTGTTCCAGAGAACTTTAAAGGTAAGATAAGAGAAGAAAAAATTTTATTATGAAAGATAATCTGAATGAACTGATAAGCATGAGGGTATTTGCTGTCATAACATTGATCCTTCTAGCGATCTCTATCTCAATAATCGCTGTACAAGTGTATGCATCAACAAAATTCTGGATGGAAAGCAGTGAGATGAGAAAGACAAAAACTCCGGATGAAAGGTTCGTCAATACAGAGCAAGCCATAGGTAGCCTTATTTTTGGTGGAAATGAGCTTGTGCAGTACTATGAACAGGCGACCTTAATAAATAATGTTACCCATCTATTTGATTTTAAACTACACAGTGTTACAATATATGTAAGAGATGAAAGGGATGCTCCAATAGGAGGAGCGTATGTTAAGGCCTTCTCACCGGACTGGGGTGTGATGTATCCGCACTATGAGGAGTGGAACACTACCGATAATAATGGCATCTACAAATTCACGCTTCCCACAGGAAACTGGGTTTTCATCGTGTCGAGCGGTTGGAATTACGCCACTAATAATCCCAATAAGGGGATCTTTATTGAAACCACAGCTTATATCAACAGCAGTATAGTCATAACCTTGAAACCACAGAAGAGCATTATGGTGAAAATAGTTGATGAAAAGGGATTTTCTCTTCCGGTAGATGAGTTATACATGCTTTCTTCAAAATACATTCCTGCTATTCCTCCAGCTTTTATTGGATATTCAAATACCGGTACCCTGACATTGTATACGAATCTTGAAAATCAGAATTTGACAATCGTAGCTATAAAGAGACCTTCTTCGGTATCAGATGGATATATCTTGGCAAAAGAGATATCAACAGTAGGTCAAGCTACTAATATCATCTCAGCAGCAAATACATCCAAGTTGATATTAGCTGCATATGAGCCTGATGGAAGCCTGTCAAAATATTGGAATGTGGAGTTTAGACTACCAGATCTTTATCTAGGAAATTGGGTTTATACTTTCCAGCTTAGCGGAAGAAACGTGTTCCATATAACACCAATGAAAGCCGTGCTAAACCCAAGATATATTCCCCCTGGATGGTACTATTATTTCGAGCATATAGCTTTATCTCTAGAGGCAAATCGCGAATACGTCTACTCCTTCGGTGGGAAGTGCTCTTTTCATATATGGGTTATAAAACAAGACACACAGCTATGGTTCGATATAAGAGATAGATTCGGAAATGTTCTGGCATTTTACTCTGATCCTACACGTGAACGAAATATAACCATGAGAATTTTTGAAGGAGGCAAAGAGGTTTACAAAGATAATATCGGAAGGTACATTCCTGGGACGCTATTTTATGGTATAGGGAAAACCTTCGCAGAATCGGCAACCTTTGAATTGTACATGAATATAGGACCATTAGGAGGGCTGGGTAAGATTTCGATAAACGGTCTCCTGTACGATAAGAGCCATCTTGTCGAATTTAAAGATGTGCAAAGCAAAAACTTTATTCTTCATATACCAGTCGGATATTTTTGGAATATAAGTGGTCAGACAAGAGAGCAGGTCTTCATAGATACTTTAGAAGCTGTCTACAAATCCATGGGAACTTATCTAGGAGAGAATTTACAGGGTAAACCTCACAGAGTTGAGGTGAATTTTGAATGGTGTGGAGTTGGAGGAACAAACTCTGTTGGATTCGGCGTTGGGGTTGCAAGATGGCCAGTTCATGTGCATCATGGCTTCTTAGGTGTTCTTTCTCACGAGCTGGGACACATGTACTCCTTCACGCCTCCACTAATATATTATGTCGAATGTCCTCTTTTTTGTGAACCTCTGGCAACTTACTTGGGCATAGAAGCTCTGGCAGTTCTTTACGGTCCTAATGTTAGGCTATGGTACTGGGGTACTCATCCGGGCTTTTTCGACTACATCGCTGGTGATAAGAACGTTCCAGAAATAGAACGTATGCAGTTTGTCTTCTTCTATTTGCATAGGACTTATGGGTCCGATATTCATAAGCGGTTTATACAGCTATGGGCGAACAGCACTATTAAAGACTATCTTATGAGAAAAGGCTTTAACGCGAATGAGATCATGGTTACCTTATACTCTTATCTAGCCAGAGAAAACCTAGCTTGGCTTTTCCGGATGGCTGGTTACAATATTCCGGAGAAGAGGATAGATGAGGGAATGAAGGCACTTCCTACAAGCCTTTCCGTAGTTATGGGATCTCTATGCTTTGATGCTTATGGTGTGGATAGGCATCTAGTCGAGCTCTACTTCCCCTCAGCTAGATTTGAGCCATATTCGAAGTATAAGGTGTTCTATTCCTACATAATTGTAGGAGGACCCTTTGTAAATCCTAACAGCGCTACCATAGCCGAAAAATCTGGGATAAGGTTTGGAAGAGACTGGATGGATGTAAATGGAACTGTTTATAGAAGCGAATGGAGATATTCTGACTATGCTATTATCCTGATAAAAGGAGGGGCGATTTATGTGATGGGAACTCACAGGTATGGGACAGAAGCAGCTTTGCTTTGGCTTTCTAGGAAGCCGTTGTTTTACTCCTATGCAATAATAAAGTGGGTTGACATAAATAGAGATGGAAATGTGGATCTAGAGGAGGTATCTGAAGTAATGAGAATATAACTTCTCATATACAATAACTCCAATTTAGGAAGCTCAGTTTATAATTAAAATCACTTTAATTTTCAGCTTGAGAAAAAGCTCTGTCAATAATCTTTATTATATTACCGCAGTTTTACAGTAGAATTGGGTAAGGAGATGAGGACTCTAAAAGCAATAGTCCTCCTCTTAGGAATAATACTTATCTTCTCTATGCTTCTGATGGTTTTCTTAGACTCAGATAACGATGGAATATCTGATCTCAAGGAGAGGGAATACGAAACGGATCCCAATAAGCCAAACTACCTTCTTGCTTATGCTTTGAAGAAGCTGCCTGAAGATGAAGCTCTAAAGTTTAAGAGTGTTGAGAACTTCAATGAGAGCTCTAAAGGACTGGTCGATTTATATTCCAGTTTATCTCAGGATAAGAGAAGCTCGAAGGAGGTGAATGAACTTCTGAATAAAATTCTCTCTGATAACAGGGTTGATGATCTCGAGAAGAATTTGTTCGATGATAGATTTGTCAATCCAACTTTGCCCTCAATAGATAATTTGAGTTGGAATCCTACAAGAGAAAATTTAGATAAGATCTACGATATTAACGTGACCTTTATTGCGAAGGATAATAAAACTCCAATAGCCTATGCTGAGCTTCATTTTGTTCCAGTAGAGTACTACTACATGATTGAGAAATATGGGATGAGGCCTGATGATTATCCGAAGGTGTTTCCACCAGATAAGGAGAGGGATCTCATCTTAACACCGGTTGATGGGAAGTTTGACAGTCTGGAGGAAAGGTTTTCAGTTCAAATAAAGGATATTGTTGGCGGTAGAGAATATAGGATAATCGTTTCAGTTAAAGATCTTGCAGGGAATGAGAGAATTGCGGAGGTAAGAACTCCTTATATAAGGCAGTATGAGAATATAGGTAAATTACTATATGAAAAAGGAATTATAGTTATGAGTGGATACGAGCCATTTAAGATGAGCGGAATTCCTCGAAAAGATGATGATCCCCTCTTAGGCAGATATGATACCATCGATGATATTGTGCTAATTAAGCACGTTGATTGGGCTACAGGATATGGTATAAACGTTTTTCTGCTCGATTCACAGAATCATTGGTGGCCTGAAATGAAAGACAAGGTTTTTAATATATGCGAAAAGTTGCTTTCATTCAATCAGATTAAAGTTGCTTGGGGTATTGGACCTTCAAAACGGCACTTTGTATATGGAGAATATGGAAAGGAAATCCCAGAATGGGCAATTGACTTGAAAATCCCCGAAAATAACGGAACTTTTCTTATGCTTGTTGAAGAGTTAATGAGACTGGCAAATAATGAAAACTATTTTAAAATTGATGGAAGATCTGTACTGTACATCTGGGATGAGGGAGCTTTCTTCAATCAAGAGGATACTTATAAAGCCGTTAAAGAACTGTTTGAATACAAATTATACCTAATAGCGGATTGGCTGCCACGCATTCCTACTTCACCATCAGATGAATATGTACGATTTCTTTTAGAGAAATATCGAGGTAATGGATTAAGGATTGTCGACGCTTTTACTGGTTGGATAGGATTTCATAGAGTTGGTCTGGATACAGAGGAGTATGTGAAAAACTATGAGTACTATTATGATAAACAGCTGGACATGTGGAAGCATTTCACCGAAGAATGGAATAAGGATTTTGTAGTTCCTTTAACACCAGGTTTTGATAATTCATATTCATGGGGTGGACCTCAGATACCTTTGCCAAGAGGCATTGAGAAATTTGCAAAACGATTGGAAATAGCTCTTAAATACTTGGATGCTCGGCGGCCAATGCTGAAAATTGATACATGGAATGATTGGGGTGAATGGAGCTATATTGAGCCAACGACTAAAGAGGATTTTTCTTATTTGGAAATTATAAAATCTTTTTTAACTAGGTATATAAAAAGCTAGCTTCTGAATCGTTTTGTGCACTTAATGATTAGAAGACCCTTCTTTTCTTTAGTTAAAAAATGTTTAGAATTAGAATAAAACTTAAAAGTAATTCTATCAAGTGTAGGATGTGCCGAAAAGACTACTGTTTATAGCATTATTTGTCCTTCTTGTAGCCTCAGTATTGCAGGTAGCAGCAAATCAAGAAGAGATCTTCATCTACATGATCACAGTAGATACATCCTCTGATTGGACCGAGGTAATTCTCTCAGGAGGGCCTAGGATAATCAGCTATAACTACAGCTTGAAAGGTCCTACCGAACTGCGCTATTCTATCAGGCCCGGATACATAAGCCTAAATAAGAAGGCTTATGACACAACTCCTGTCTCGGTAAATATGATATTTTTGGCATTAAGAGGAGAAAGCTGGTCTTTCACGATAAGAAAGGGTGATATAGGCTTCACAAGGATCTTCATATATAAATGGGTTGATGGAACCTTCAGGCTGGAGCAGAGCTTCTTAAATGAGGGAACTAACCCACAGCATCCGGGAACAAACGATAGAACCTTTTTCATGAACCTTCTATACGATAAACCGGCCGGAAGGGCTGTATATGAGGATACAGCCGGGGAGTTCAACCGTCTTATCCTAACTTTCTACTATCCTTGGTACGGGACGCCCAATGTAAGCGGGAAATGGTTTCACTGGGAGGGAGTAACGGGAGAAAGCATAGCTAACACAGCTCACTATCCTCTTCTCGGGATTTACGACAGCTGGGATGAGAGGGTCATCAATGCCCACA
>NZ_RCOS01000038.1 GCF_003947435.1 Candidatus Methanodesulfokora washburnensis | reverse complement strand
TTCATAGATCCAGCATGACGAGGGACGAGATGTTAAATATCCTGTATGGTATAGTTGGTGCTGAGGTAGTCTGCTGGCTTGTGGACTCACATGACAGAGTTGTCTTCGACAAAGTGCTGTTGAGCGACCTAGTAAAAGGGTTAGGCGGCCTTTTCGTGCTCTACGAGTCATACAAGGGCAAGGTGCCTGCAAAGTGGGATCTTGCAGCAACAGTGTTTGCACTTGAGCTTTTAGTTGAGGAGCTTAAGAAGAGAATATTACCAATGATAAAATTATCAGAACCTGTAGCACTTGAGTATTACCCATCATTACAGCCAATAACTGAGGAGGAGAAGAAACCCTTCGCAGGAGTTACCTTCAGCTGAAATCACCACCTTATAAAGGACAGCAACCTCCTGAAAAGCTCTCTCTCGCTTACTCCACGTTCTGAGTATCTTCTTTTGGCTAGATTCCATACTGCTTTATCCTCAGGATAGCACTCTATAACGACAAAACTCTCCTCCCTTTCTTTTTTTATGTAGAGATCCATTAGAGCATTTAGTGCCTGCTCATAATTGTCAAATGAGGAGGCTATCTTCCTGAACTTTTTATGGGTATCTGGGGAACATCTTATCCTCAGGGTTCTGTCCTTCACAATAGGATATCCACCATCACTATATAAATTTGTTTGGTGTGTACCTTGTGCTACAATTGTTTATATACCTTAGCTGGATATGAGCTCACGGTGAGAAGATGCCCACGACAGTATCCTTTAAGGAATTTGTTAGGGATGTGCGTGAAGCCGGTGTTGATTTCTACGCACCGGGAATAGACAACATAACATACGAAGTTCTCTCAGCAGAGGAAATAAAGGCAGTTGAGCTTGCAATAAAGATGCTTGCAAACCATGCCAGAGCTATAGCACCTCAGATTGCAGTTGAGATTGAGAGACAGGCTCCAGCGGTTTACAAGATGGCAGCAGTGGCTAAAGCTAAGTTTCCGGGCATGAAGAACATAAGCTTTCCAGCAACAGGAACCGGATCTATAGGTATCTCTCCACTGTTCCCACAGGCTATTAAGTACACTGGTACTCCAAGCCCATCTCTTCCGGCATACACTTCATACACAAGCAATACATGGGACATAACATTCACAGCAAACACAGCAGCATACTTATTTGGAGATGGGACAAACTGGTACAAGGCTAATCCAACTGATGGACAGAGAGCTTTGCTGGTGATACTCCAGAACGGTGTTTTAGAAATAGGAAGCACTCCAAAGATAACACAGATGAGGATAAAGACTGACAAATCTCAGAAGTATGGTATGTTTGGAGTATCTCCATTATCAACAATACCTCTTGAGTCAGGAAAGAAAATACACATATATCCAACACCGGGAGTTGTACCAATATTCCATGACGTGGGAATAATGTGGTCCGTGCTTCCTGCAAGAAGCGGTACATCAACAATGCCTCTGCTTGGCTTCGTGTTCGCAGAGGGAGACTTCCTAGCCGATATAAAGACAATATAAGGTGGTTGAATGCCTTTCAAGAAGACCTCTGAGGAAAAAGTTGAGGAAGCTGTGTACACTATGCCTGCAACGCTTGCAGTAACATCTGAGCTTCCCATATATGTTTCCTTTGCAGATGGCAAGAAGCTATATATACATGAAATATCTCTGACAAACTCTGGGACAGCAGCTGCTGATGTATCTGCTACAGTGAACACAAATCTTGAGCTTGTCCTAGCGGTGATAGCAGTTGTACCTGAGGACAAGAACGCAACAGGATTCTATGTCTCCTCGGTATCTGCAAACTCATACACTATAACTGCGGTATCTGTTGCAGCCGGTGCAACTACAAAGGCTATAGTGGCTGCTTTGGGCTTCTGAAGAAGCCTCCACATCCCCTCTCTACTTTTTTGTTTTTAGGAACTTTTTTATATTCTACCCATCTATATTTAGGGGTGAGAGCTGATGGTGGAGTTTGTGGATGAGAACGAGATTCTGGTAGTTTATATACCTGCAACAAAGAGTTTTATACCTTTTAGAGTGAAGTCCATTGCAAATAAGGGATTTGAGGAGATAAACTACGGGGCTTTGCCGATAAAATCTGGAACCACACTATACACGTATGATGGTACAACAACAACTGTTCCTGCTGATGGAGTTCTTCCAGCTAGGGCATACACTCTATCGGGTATACTGTTCCCTCCGACATCTGATATAACAACACTGTTTGACACAACAGATATGTGGTACACAAACGAGGACTATGCCACAAGGCTCTTTCATGTGGTGCTTAGGACAACACCTGCATTTCTGAGGACAGATGTTCAGGTGCCTGTTGGTGTTATACAGAGGTTCTTCCAGAAGGCAAACGCATCAGTTGGAGTCGATAAGACATTTGGTTTCAAGAGAGGTGAGGTTGAGACGGTGATATTTCCAAAGATACACTATGGATGGAGGTTCGGAAATGACACAAACATGAGCGTTTACACATTTGCAAAATTCATATACAGGGAGTATGAGGTTGAGATAGTGAAAGATCCTGACACCATATTCAACATAGGAGTTTACAGGTTCCCGGCAAAGTGGAAGACCGCACCGATAATGGCTTGGGATTACTCTATAAAGCAGGCATTCGAGACAGTTTACGGCTTCTCAGGATATCCGATACATACAGTATATGAGAGAGATCAGGCAATAGCTGAATACAGGAATTTGGTTAGGGAGGTGAAAATATGAGGGAGATCCTGACCGTATTCGGGAAGACGGATGGTAGCTCAACAACTGGTGATTTCTCCCTTAACGGAGACCTGCTGTACAGTGCCGTTACAACAATAAGAATACCTGCCGGAGTGAGGGTGAAGATATGGGCTAAGAGGATATCAGGAAGGCCTGTTACAGTGATAGTAAACTATTCACCAGATATAACAGTTGGATCACCTAGCTGGAAATCTGTGGACTCAGAGTATCTTGTATCAGATGGAGAGATAAGCCTAGAGAAGAGGAGACCACTTGTGCTTAGGGGGCTAACTGGAAAGGAAGGGTTCAAGCTGTCTTGGTCTCAGGGCATAGCGGGTATATCAAATATATCATTTGACATAGAGTTCACGGATGAGGAGTGATAGCATGAGCGAGGTAAATAAGAAGCTTGATAAAATAATAAAGAAGCTTGAAATGTGGGAGAGAAGGCTGATAACAGACAAAGATATTGCAGATGGTGCTATAACTCCTATAAAGACAAACTCACTTGGAGTTCACTGGGTAAGAACAGCCTCACCGACACCGGGTGTCAGCGGTGCATATGGAACGGCTGTGGCATTAGTTGCTCCAGTAAACAAATCGATAGTTCCTTTATCTGTATCATTAACTTGGGGAGGAACCTTTGGCACAGGGGAGACAGTTACAATAAGGCTTACAGCGAAGTTCTCGGATGGGACATCAGCAAACATAACAAAGTCAGCAACTGCAACTGGTACTGTCCTCTTAAACCCAGCTGACTTGCAGGGTCTTATGAAGGATAGGGTTTACATAAAGGAGATAGATGTCGATTCCTCATCAAGTGCAGCATACACATCCGTAACAACAAGTGCCACGATATATGGTCTTCAGCTGTAGAGGTGGTTGAATGGAAGATCCCCCAAGAAAGCCTGACGGGAGGGAAATCATAGACTTCATAATGAGGTGCAGGATGGATGAAGGCATACCGATGCTGAAGCATGAATTTGCAGGCAAACCAGTATGGGGCGAGAGAAGTCTCCTTTTAATTTGCTGGGGCGGTAGAAACGGAGTTACGTCTGAAATAGTCGATGAAGTTCCTGAGGATATGCTAAAAGTGGTAAAGGAGGAGAAAGGAGTCTGGAGGAAAATATTGGAGAAGTATGCACCTGATAAATTGGAGGAAGCTGAGTCCTACGGTATATACATAAAGGGCTATAAGCTTCCGAGGAAGAGGTGATATGATGATAGTCGGAGAGGAGGAGAAGATAGAGGAGGCATATGCTAAGGCTCTGGCAAGGGAGCTTGGAAAAACAAGGCTATCAATAAACTTCCTTGAGCTTTTCACAGCACTCTTTGCGCTTGGAAAGGCTGACTGGTTTGGGATAACAACCAAATGGACGATTCCTCCATACAGCGTGCTTGTCATAAACGATTATGCACCTCCCGGTGAGGTTGCGGTTCCTTTTGCGGTTAAGCTATCGCCAAGTGTAGATTTTGCTCTAATGTACTACCTTTACATAGATGATAAGCTCAGGTATATGGACACATCCGTTTACACGGCAACCTACTCGACCTATTTCAACTTTCTACAGGTTGGTGCCCTGTTTGCAGGAAGAAAGGAGACCAGAAAGATAGTGAACACGACATCAAGCAGCGTTGACCTGATTGAATTTGTCACATATGCGAGGATACCTGAGCAGATATGGGACAGGATTATTAGGAAGTACTTCTCCACTTTATCTGAGGAGGTGGGAATATAGAGAGGCTCTGTCAGAATCCACAGTGCGGTGCTCACATAGTTGTTGAGGGGAAAAATGTTAAAATAGAGAAGAACCTGATGAATCCCCTCTGTGATGAGTGCCAGAAGTGGTTAAAGGAGGTGATAGGATGAGCGAAAAAGAACTAATAGAGATGTTGAGAAGGGAGATAAGGAGGGCTATACTAGTATATGTGCTGTTCTGGTCTATAGTCGTGATAGGTATAGTGTTCTTCCACTACTGTATCATTAAAGGGATGTGCTTCATCTTTCTGAGGTGATGTGATGGGCATTCTGGAGCGGATAAAAAGCTTTAGAAGACCGAAAGTCATAACATATGAGATAGCCCCTGAAACACTGAAGAAGATAATTCAAGATGCAATACAGAAAGCCGCACCAAACATAACACTATCGCAGAACTTAGCATCGATAAGTGGTACATCCCTAACAGGAAGGGATTGGTCACAAGATCTAGCTAAATTGCAGAACCTAGACACAGCATTGTCAAGCAGAGCATCAGAATCAACACTATCAGCAATCGCCGGTGCGTTGGCGTCCAAGGCGACTGACAAGCTTAGAGTAAGCGTTGTAGACGCTCTGCCTAGAAGCCCCTTCACACCATATGATAGTGCTGGAAACGAGCTCTCAGGCTACATTAAGAACCTTGATACAGCGTTGAGCGCTGTGAAGGCGTCAATAGACAACATCAACATCGCCAAGGTCTCGGGCACAGCTCTCACTGCTAGGGACTGGTCTCAGGATTTCGCAAAGCTACAGAATCTGGACACGATGCTATCCAGTAGAGCTTCAGAAGCGACGTTAAGTGGGATTAAAGCCCAGACAGACAAGCTACAGTTCGACGCGAGCAACAACCTCAAAATTGTTGTCCAGAACCTCCCGACGGACTACTTCAAGGCCGGGCAGTCCATTGGTGAATCGCCCTTCAACTTAACTAAAATTGGTGGGACGGCCCTTACCGCTAGGGATTGGAGCGGGGACTTAGCCAAGCTTCAAAACCTTGACGTGGCTCTTTCATCAAGGGCAAGCGAAACAACACTTTCAGGCATTAAGTCGCAGACGGATAAGCTGACCTTCGATGCCTCAAATAGGTTGGCTATTCAAAACCCACCGAACATGGATGTAACACTATCGGTGTTGGCAATACTCCAAAGGTTTGGGAGAAACATATCTCTTAGCTGGGTGGATGGTGGTGAAGTGACAGCTCCTGCCGCAGGGACAGCTCTAGTAAGTCGGACAGTCACGACAGGTAAGTCAGGTTACATATACGGTTTCTTCATATCGGCCGGTGAGGCAAATAATTTCAAGATAAACTGGACCTCAGGAACAGTGGCTAAGAGCAGGAGGATAGTGTTTACCAGTGCGGGGACGTTACAGTATGTTGATTTTATAGCAATAAATGAAGGTGTTCCCGCTGATGGTGGTTCTTCTATCACGATAACTAACGTTAATGCTGGATCGACCGGTATAGTTTATCAAGCTTGTTTGTTATATGGGGAGGTGTGATAGATGGGCGGGTTTTCGACAGTTGGTGGTGGTGGAGTTACTAAGTTATCCCAGCTGGCGATAGACGTAAGTAAGGACTGGGCCGGTTATCTAATCAAAAACCTAGGTGCTCCCGTGG
>NZ_RCOS01000037.1 GCF_003947435.1 Candidatus Methanodesulfokora washburnensis | reverse complement strand
TTGTGAAGAACCGGATAGAAAGAGAGGAAAACTGGGAGCCACTCGCTTATCTCCCTCATATAAATTCCTCCGCCCAGAGAGCCGGAACTGAGTTAAACATTCTTCTCAACAAAATAAGATCCGATATCGGGAGATCCATTCTCTCCGGCCTGATCCCTAGCCTAAGATAAGCCTCTCTTACATCCTTACATGAGGGCCTCGTGATCCAAGACACCATCCTCTCGCACTCCTCAGCCAGCCACATGAGATGGGACAAGAAGGCAGCTGCCTCCCTGCTGAGCTTATTCACATCATTTACAGCGCTAAGTGCAGTTTCAGCTGCAATCTCAAGTGCCCATACTTCCCCTTTCAGCCCTCTTCTCACCAGATCCTCCCACTCCTTCTGGGATTTAATTTTGAACATCCAGCTCATCTCAGCTAATATACGAGAATCTATAAATATTCACTTTTTCAGCTATTGCGCTGAAGCACGCTAGATCTCCGCTAAAGTTTATAGGCAAGCTGTACAACAATACAAGTATGGCAGTGATTACAGTCAGAGTGGACAATGAGACAAGAAGAATGATGAAGGAGATCAAAATCAACTGGAGCGAGTTCATTAGGGAGGCTATAACAAGAAAGATAGAGGAAGAGAAGAGAAAGAACATAGCAAAAGCTGTTCTGATAAATGAAAAGTTGAGGAGGAGGAGCAAGGGTGAGCCCAGCGCTGAGAAGATCATCAGGATGTTCCGGGAAGCACGGTATACAGCTAGCAGTGATTGATGCAAGCGTGATTGTCAAGTGGTTTGTCGAGGAGGAGAACTCAAGCAAAGCTATGGAGATCAGGGACAGATACATCAGCGGGGAATTGAGGCTCATAGCTCCTGAGATAATCATCTTTGAGGTGCTGAATGCTCTATACTACAAGAACCTGTTTTCAGAGGATGAGATGAAGGGGATAGGGGAGGCCCTACAATCCTACTCGATCGAGCTTTACTCGCTTGAGGGAGAGTATCGCGATAAAACGATCGAAGTTGCATTTAAGAACAGGATTACAATATATGATGCAGCATACATTGGGCTTGCCGTTGTAAAGGGCACATTCATGTACACAGCGGATGAAAAATTGAAGAACAAGCTAACTAAAGAGTACAAGCAGTATATCAGGACATTGAATGAAATTTAAGAGCAATCACTTAGAAAGTAGTACTTATGAAAAGGATACACTTCAAATAAAAACTGCATAAAGAGCTTAACATTAAATAGAGCAGGAAGATTTGCTAGCATTCTATACAGAAATTTGAATAAAATATTTATATCAAAAACTTTCTCTGAGATCTTCATTAAAATTATTTGTAGTTTCTCAACTATAGATCGTTCAAGCGCTCACTTTAATCTCTCTACAGCCTTTGCTCCAAGCTCAAATGCCTTCCTGTAATCTCCTCAGTTCCCCTAGGTACACCCTCAAGCAAAGAGCTCAGAAGGCTTTCTCTAGATACTGGAAGAACCATTAGCCCTGATAAAGAGCCGAGCATCACTGAGTTTACAGTTCTAATGGATCCTGCTTTCTCTGCCAGCTCCGCTGCATTCAAAGCATAGACACAAGCGAAGCTCGATGCCCTTCTCACTATCTCATCAACACTCGGGTATCTTGCCCTTCCGGAGCTCACATCCACAGGATATATAGGAACTGTGTTCATTAGCAGAATTCCACCTCTTTTCAGGAACCTAGAGGCAGCTCTTGCGCCCTCAAGAGGTTCTAGGGCCATGACAGAATCCGCTTCACCAGGAGGTATGACTGGAGCTATGTCCTCCCCTCTAAATATCCTTATGTGACTTGAGACAGCTCCTCCTCTCATAGCAGCCCCGAATTTCTCCCCAACTCTCACGTTGAAGCCCTCCTTTATCGCTGCATCTGCTATTATATGGCTTATCCTGACGGAGCCCTGACCTCCAACTCCTGCGACTATCATCTGATACACTATCATTGGACCACCTCCACTATAGCCTTTGTGGGACATAACTGCGCGCACATACCACAGCCAACACATAAACTGGGATCCACTGCTGCTTTATTCCTCTCCGCATAGAATACATTAGCGGGACATCCGAACTCTATGCACAGCTTGCACCCTATGCACTTCTCCTCAATAACCCTATACATGACCTTTGGCTTGTACTGCTTAAGCCTGATTGCCTGAAGTGTGCAAACTCTCTCTGCTATCACAAGCTTTGGTCCCTCAACTCCCATTGCCTCCTCTATTGTGTTCTGCATCTCCTTCAGGTTCCAAGGATCTGCCTTTCTCACATGCTCAACCCCCAGTGCCTTTGCAACTCTCTCTATATCCAGCTTTATGATTTTGCTCCCTCTTGCATCTTCTCCAGTTGTAGGGCTCGGCTGATGCCCTGTCAGCGCGCGCAAGAAAAGGGAATTACAATGCAGTGATGGCGAAAGTAATGCTCGATTTTGATAAAAGCACTGCATATCAGGGGAACATCTACATAAGAGGAAAGGGTAAAAGATTTCTATATCTAATTGGAATAGACAAAAGTAGCAGGGATGTGTTCTTTCATTGCATGGATTTGGAGAGGGGATGTGAGTACACGAGAAGAGGAAGAGCTCACTTCAAAGATTATTTTAAAGGTGGGAATAAATGGCTCATCCTAGGTCTTGAGTGGACTGGCAATTTTGTGAGCTACTTTGCATATGAGGAAGGCGAGGAACCGAGGGCAAAGCCCGTTTTCTCCCCTCCACCAGAGATCTCGGAGGAGATTGCAAGGGATTGTTTAAACATATTCCTCTATGGTACAGATGAGATATGTATAAGACTTGATTTAGTGAACGAAGAGCCGGAATTCAGGTCGATAACAGGTTATGTGGATTATTTAAAGTGCAGAAAAGCTCCTCTGTTCTGGATGAGGGGCTTAACTCAATCCAAGATTAAAGAATCTTAATAGAAATTTTTACAAGAACCGGGAGAACATTATTAGAGTTGAGCGTGTTCGGGGAAATTTTTTATCACGGGAACACTGGGGAGCTGGGGACATCAACATTGCTTGGGCCCTTCTTCCCCCAAGTTAAAGAAGAGCTTACTGTAACATTCTCCAAATCTCCTGAAGGCTCAAACATAGAAAAAAGTCAACCTAACTCTACCATCATTAGCGTCAGATCCTTTTCCCATCTTAATACCGCGCATCGCTGTTTTTAGCATTCCTCACTACACTTAAACTTCAGGGCCTTTAGAGCCAGATCTCAGGTTTCTCGCTTTTTCTCTCCATGCTTTCCCCTCTTAACCTCCACAGACTCTCACCAGGTCTCTCTATGACTATCATAAGCTTATCGCTTATGAGAACCTCCGCCTCTATTGAGGATCAGCACGACTACTATTCATGCTTTAGAAGGTTTAACGGGGGATAAATTTGAAGCCCCTGATGAATGCAGAACTGCCATTGGATTTTGTGATCTACTTCCAGAGGGCGGATTAAGGAGACAATCACGCTGAATCTACTTAGGCAGAATCAGCTATCCAACTCATGGTATGTGCGCATTATTGACCAAAGTAGAGCTTCACTGGTTTTATCATAATATTCGGCCTTTATGGATTTCCTTATGCTTCTCAAGCGTGGTTTTCATAATTCCCCTTCCAATCATATATAGAAATATAATAGTTGCAATTATTGCTAAGAATAAAAGAGCAAAAGCTGTACTTCTCGCATTTATAATCAAGAACATGAATGGAAGAGGTATTGATGCTGGAGCGAGGAGAACGTATGTCCTTTTAAGGCCTAGCTCCATAAAGATGCCAGATAAAACAGCTAGAATTAAGATGATCGCGGCATCCACTCCAAGGAAAACATAAAATTGTATTATCAGTAACATAAGTGTAAATATGGAATCTATTATAAACCAGTTATATCCTTTACTACCTTTTATGAAGCGAATAACGGCAACAAAGATTAAAATGGGAAGAATTCCAAGGATAAACGAATAATATCCTCCTATTACTAAGATGGAAATGGAAAGAATAATGGAGAGAAGGGGGTGGGCGAATCCTGTTTCTTTCATGCTCAGAAGTAAATTCTCTAAGTAAATACTATAAAATATTATATATAAGTTAACTACAAGAATGATAGAGTTCGTGAGGGATCCCCGTAAACCCTGAATGAAATTTATATTAGCTAGAGCAGATATAGAGAAAAGAACTTGTATTATTGGCTGAAGGGAGAAAATCTCTTCTCTAAGAAGAACTGGCTTCATAATACCCTCTAAAGAGTATTTTTCCTTTAAGCCAAACCTATATAGCAGATATATCCCCACCGAAATGTAGAACCACAGATCCTCTGCAGAATAGAGGGTATAAATAAAGGCGAAGACCAAGGAAGGAAGCAATATTATGAGCACCGAGATCAGGTAATACGTTAAAGGAACGATAAGCTTAGATTTTCCAACATGATCCATGTAGTTCTTCCAAGAATCCTCTTCTTTCCATCCCCTCCAGACCCTAATTACTTTAAGCGAGAACTCATTCATATAGTCTGATGCCTCCCTAAGCCCCCTCAGGCAGATTAATGGAGGAATTGTAGTGGCGGAGAAGAGCGCAATAATGTAGAGAATCTCATTAGGTTTTTTAAAGAAAATGGATCTTTCAAAATCCTCAAGAGCCAATGCTAGGATTATCGATATCAGTGCCTGAGATATCTTTATATGCGTGGGGACTTTTATCCCGTAGAAGCTCTGTATAAGGTTCAGTTCATAGGATGCGTTGGCCATTATCGCTAGGATAATGATGTTCTCGAAAGCGCTAAACCCGGTCAATCTTGTGGCGACAAGACATATGGTCAGAATATCAGATATGTGATTTATTAAGAAGTTCAAGAATTTTCTTTTAGTGTCGTTTGACACAGCTTAGGTTAGCAGATAGTACAGATAAAAATTTCGAATGAAGGAGAAGAACTGCTTGCACATTATTACCTTCACTTCTGCCCCTAAAGTTTCAATCAGAAATTCCCTTCTCAAAGTATATGCGCTCTTCACAGCTATCCGAATAGGGCCTTATGTGATTGTAGTTTCTCTGGAATACCAAATGGGGATTTAGCTTATGCAGCACATACTTGCAGACAGGCTCTGAGACAATTCTGCAGGAGATCTTTGTGTCCACATTCAACATGAGGGAAAGCTTCAGAATAGGGCATGGATTCCTGCATCTCGTGATGAGCTCGTTTTCATCGATCTTTACAACCTCAACATCGCTCTTGTTGAGCCTGAGGAAGTCCAGATAGAATAGATCCAGAACTTCTTTCATGGAATTTGCTTTTCTTGGCTTAATAGTCCAGATTAAGGCGTAAATGTAGAATATAGCCTCAGAAAATGCTAGAACAAACCTCTTGAGCCAGCTCACAGATTACTTCTGTAATGTTGCTTAAAAAATTAACAGCTCGAGGAAATGTTCTAGCCTCTAGTTGCCCAGCAACTAGAGATCATAGATCAATAGCGCAAATTTAATATATCATCAGTTTTTAAGGTCTTTATATGAGATGGCTCTCCATACTCCTCATAACGATATTAATTGCAGGAAGCTGGCCTTTCACAGAAGCCCAACAGAGCACAGTAAATCCTAATGATGCTTCAATACCCTCAATAAAAGACAGACAGAAGGTGAGCTGTGTTCTAGTGTACTACAATCATAAGCCAATTCCTCAGGAGATCCTCAGGACCCATGACTGGGTGATAGTTGATCCCGACAATCCTTTCGTAAATAAGAGCGGAGGAGCGAAGCTTATAGCCTACATAAGCGTGGGGGAGATAGAGGAGCATAGAAGCTATTTCAATGAGATAAAAAATTATGCAATTGGATACAATTCTGTCTGGAAATCCTACATAGCTGATGTGAGGAACCCCGAGTACAGAAAGTTCCTGATAGAGAGAGTGGCTGGATCCATAGTTGAGAGAGGATTCGATGGCTTCTTCTTGGATACACTTGATTCATACAAGCTGGTTGCGGATGAGAAAAACGAGAAAAGCTTTGTTGATGCGCTATCAGATTTTGTGATAACTCTAAAGAAGAGGTATCCGGACAAGCTGATAGTGATAAACAGGGGCTTTGAGATATTCGACTCCGTTTACCCCTATATAGATGGCTTTCTCTTTGAGGACCTCTTCATGGGTCTGGATGATAATTTGAACTACGTTCCGGTGAGCGAGGATGAAAGATCATATTATTTGGAGAAGCTGAGGCACATAAATGAGAAGGTTCCAGTGATAGTAGTCGATTACGTTGATCCCAATGACAGGGAAGAGGCCATTAAGGTGATGAATGCCATAAAGGAGCTCGGCTTCATACCCTATATAGCTGACAAGATGCTGTATGAGATAGGAGTGGATCCCTGCACTGCCTCAAGAGGGCCTAAAGTGCTGGTATACTTCGATCCCAGATACGGAAGCAACTGGATAAGGAGGCCTGAGGAATACAAGAACTATCTATTATCGATATTTGATGAGTATAAGGTGAATTATGAGGTGGTGGATGCTGATTCCCTTGCAAAAAGGCTGCTGGCTGGTGAGAGGGCCATACTAGTTCCTACAAGTGATGTGCTGCCCGATACTGTCTGGGATGGAACTAAAGACAGCCTGATAGTGAGGTGGTTGAGGAGCGGAGGAACTATCATCTGGACAGGAGACTGGGAGTTCTATTACATAGGGCACAAAGAAGGGATTGAGCACAAGGATGGGATAGAGGAGGTTCCATTTGGCGGGAAAGTTACTTCAGCTGAGGAGGTATATGTTGAGGTTACGGAAGCAGGTAAAGAGTACATCCCCAGTCTGAGGGGATTCAAGAGCATGAGGCCCTTCACAGCAAAGGATATGCTGATCGAGGCATATGGGAAATCTGATAGCGCATTTGATCCAGCAGCCATAAGGGTGGGCAATGGAACATTCATAAAAGTGGCATCTTCAACCGATTCGCTCGGATTCCTCTATGTGGCTGAGCTAATCCTGAACAAGTTCTATGGCCTGAAAGTCAGGCTAACAGAGGAGCCCCAGATCCCATTTGGGGGCATAGTTTACATACTTCCATCGAAGGCATCATCACCTAAATGGCAGAAAGAATACGGGGACAGGATATATTTCTACGTTAAAGAGAATTTATCAAGATATGCCAAGCTAATAGATGATGATTTAAAGATAATATCATCAGCAGGATACAACTTCATAATACTGCTGATACCCTTAGATGACGATCCTCTGTTCCTCAAGAACTTAGAGCTTATGGACGAGCTAGCCTGGAGCAGGAGGCTAGGAATACTTTATGCCATACTCCCGAAGTGGAAGTACGGGGAGGAGTGGAACTATCTGCTGAGGGGAAGCAGTGCAAATTCAGCTATCATGAAGCTGATGAATTTTCTATCAAATCTCAGGTCAACTCAGGGCATAGCTGTCTGGTATGGCTGGAAGGACAGGAAATTTGACCCAAGAGAGATAAAGGAGTTCTATCTATCCCTTCCCGAGAGGCTTAGGAGCATCTACTGGGTGTGGCTCGATGAGGCCTATGTTGTGGAAGCTGTAAAGGCTGGACTTTACAGTAATATGAGCGTGGTAACCGAGCTATATGACCCCCTTAGGCTGGCTTTATACAACAGGGTTTTCGAAAAGCAGATCATAGTGACCGGGATATGGGATGCTGAGAGCTCAGCTTCTTGGGCAGAGAGAATGAGGGAGAAACTGGGGCTTGGAGCAAGCAGAAGAATAGTAGGTGTGTGGATATTCGATGACACAAATGACGGCTTTGGGGAGAAGTACAGGGCTTACATAAATGGGGAGCTCTCAAGCCCAGTAAAGAGGATTGAGAAAATAGAGGATGCCCTCATACTGCCCTCCTTCAGCGTTGGGTCTGAAATAGATCTAATGATAGTGAGAAAACACTTTCCGGATGCCTTGATATCTAACGGAGGGAGAATAGTGGTTGGAGGCCCTCTCTCCAATAGATGGAGCTCGATCAAAGGGGTATCATTCACCAAGGATTCAATGACGGTAAACGGGACTGTGTACACAAGCTCATGGGGGAAGAGGGATTACTGCCTGATATCCATCAGAGATGGAAGGGTCTATGTAATGGGGACCCACAGATTCGGGACAGAGGCCTGCTTAACAATACTTCCAGATGTAGGCCAGAAAACCTATGTTGTAGCCCTTTGGACTGACAAGAATGGAAATGGTATAGTGGATAGAGATGAGATAAGAGTTCTGGAGAGCGGCTGACTTCTAGCCTTTCTGAGGTCTATATTTGAATTATCCCTGTTCATTTCATTCTTCATTTCAATCTCCGGATAAAACACCTCCTTACTGAGAGTGATGTTTATCAGAAAGCTGATCGAATCTCATCCTGATCGCTGGATTTTATTGCATTAACTCACAGAAGGTTTTTAAGATTTCTTAATAGAGGCTTGCTAATGGCTTCTGAAGAATACGAGAAGAACCTGAGCAAAATAAAAGTCCTGATACTCCTTCTTCTGGATAGCCTTGAGGGAGAGCCGATAAGAGGAAAAAACCTGCAAAAGCAGATATTTCTGCTTTCAAGATATTTTGGAGTGGAGAATGGGGAATTATACGGGCTCAATCGCTATGGCCCATACAGCAAGGTGGATGCTGACCTAGAACAGCTTGCCCTGATGAACCTAGTGCATGTGAATGATGAGATAAGGATTACTGAGGAGGGCAGGAAAGTGGCTGAGAAAATTAAGGGAAAAATGGATGAGAAGAAGCTCAAGTT
>NZ_RCOS01000036.1 GCF_003947435.1 Candidatus Methanodesulfokora washburnensis | reverse complement strand
CAAAGGCAGACAGATGGTCCCTAATTGTGTTTGGAGAGGGTGGAACCTACCCGTACAGCACCTTCAGGGCAATACTTGATGCATTTGATGCTAGAAATATAGTGGAGATGCCAATGGACCATGAGGGTGTAAAGAGGATGATCCACAATATAGGAATCCTTCAGGGGAAGATAAGTGAAATGGAGGTAGAGCTGGATAACTACAGGCTTGATGTAGCGTGGAGAAGGCTTCAGAGGGCAAATCCATACATAGTCTTTGAGGTGCATCTGCACGGGAATATGGAAGAAGCACTGACAAAGTTGAAGCACGCGAGGGACATATGGAACTCAAAGCCCGTGTTAGTTACCACAGGAGATATGGTGGAAAGGGCTTATAGCGTGGCATCAGGGGCCTTCCATGAGATCCTCGATGAGCTCAAGATAGTCACGGTTGAGGATATTAAAGAGCTGTACAATAGGAAGAGGGAGTACAAGGCTGTGGAAAGCAGGCTGGGAATAAGCTGAGAGAAGTTGGATGTCCTCTTAAATAAACCATAAAAAGCTGTAGAAGAAAACTGCTAAGTATTCTTAGCTGTCAAATTTAGTCTTCGTCTAGCTTCTCTACTTCAATTCCTGCTTGGTTTAGTGCCTCAATTACCTTGTTTTCATATTCTGTAGCTTGGAGTTTGCCATCGCTAGCATGTAGGATAACCTCTACAGCACATCTGTTAAACTTACTTCTTAAATAACTTATAATTCTGGCTACTGTGGAAATCTGTCCAGCAGGAACTCTGAGCTTCAAGCTCAGTTTTGAGTAGTACTTCCCACCGTACTCTTCTACCACAACTTTCTGCTCTTTAACTTCCGGTTTGGCTGTTATTTCCTCCTTTGGCTGTATTGTAACTTTTTTCTCTTCTATTTCAATTTCCTTTCTGCACAGCTCAGGCTTGATTATTATTTCACCATCCTCTAAATTAACAGCAGGAATTCCGTTTATCCACTGGCAATCTATTTTCCCATCGCTGATATATCCAAAACCGAATAAACCATTTTTGACGCCCTCTTTTATCCCTTCAATGAATCCCTCCTTAGAGGAAAGCCTTATCTCTCCTGGAGTTTTGAGGAAAGCGTCATAAAGTTTTTTAATTTCTATATAATCTTTATCTGGTAAATATTTATCCCTAATAACTCTTGAAGAGACCTTCTCTAGGATCTCTCCCTGCTCCTTCAGAAATTCATAGACTTCCTTATCAAGAGAGGATTCCCCAAACGTCGGGATTCCCATAACGATTTCCCTATAGCCATCTCTCGCCGGAAGATACAGTTTATTGTAATATCTCCTTAATTCCTCGTATTTTCTCTGCTCGTGACTTTTCAGTTTATTTTTAACCTCCTTCCTCTGACTATCTGTTAACATTAGCTTCTCATCACTCTCAATGGAGCTAAGAGCAAGATATTTCCTTAAATACGAATAGAAGGTCTCTTTCTCGTTTTCATTAATGCACAAGAATATAAGTGTATTCCTGTAGATCCTTGGGCTTTCACCATGTTTCTCAAGAAATTCAGCATCCGGTTTGCTTTTGTTAAGGATTACCAGCTTCAGCTCAGCTGTATCGGGTATGTCATTCGAAAGCTTTGGATGTATATACACCCTGAATTTCGGTGACCTAGAGATGCATCTCTCTATTACCTCTTTTTCCTTCTCTAAGATTTCATCTTTCGGTATGCTTTCCTCCCTCACTATTATTATTCTGTTAAGATTCGGCTGATTTGCGAAAAACAGGCCCTCATCTGATAGATAAAACAGCCTTTCCCTGAGATTACTTATCACCGTATCAATGACAGTGCTGGGAAATTCTGGATGCGCTGTGCTCAGCTTGATCTCCTTTATGCTAGCTCCTCTTTCTCCTCTTCCAGAAAAGGAAAGCATGAATATCGTTGTACTGACCACTGTTCCGAGGTTATAAGGTCTGTAAGAACTTCCAAGACTGTCATCAACCTTTTTCGCTCCTGAGTCTCCCGATGTTATATCCTGAGCTATGATGCTATCCCACTCTGACCCGATATGTTTTACCAGTTCCCTTCTTATCTCATCATTGCCTAGATTGAAGTCACCAAGGCGAATGAATGGTATGTTTTTGTTCAGAAGGTCATGGATAACGAGAGATAGAAGCCTTAGAACACCTCTAGTCCTCTGAAATGTTGGAAAAGAGCCCCACCTCTTATAAAGGATGTCGACAACTTCCGGCTTGAATGGATAACTTTTCAGGAATTTTTCACGGTAATTTGCCACTTCTTCTTCAGAAAGAAGACCTTCCCTTCTTGCATACTCAATGAAATCATCTACAATGGCTTTTACCTCTTTTTCCTCTATCCTGCTGAAGAGCCTTGCTCTTATCACACCCCCTATCTCCTCGTCCTCAACAGGAGTGTAGATCTTCTCTATCCTGCCTGTTACCTTCTGAAGCTGCTGAAATGCTCTCTCTGCATTCTCATCATAGTGTTCGAGTACGCTTGTTGGAAGGGCAAGTACTAAAAGTGAGTTCCCAACAGCAGCAACAGCTCCTGTAAGCTCTTGGATAAAGGCAAGGGTTTGTGCTCCAAGGTTTGAGTCCCCGACTTTCACTCCGGAAGCCTTTGTTATGTATGTGAGAACTTCGTCCATGAGTATAAGAACTGGTGCGTTTTCAGAAAGGAGCTTGATTATTTTGTCCTTCCCCGGTGATATATCACCTCTTGTTATCTCTATTCTTCCCGTAAGTTGCCTCTCAACCTCCTCCCAGGGCTTTACCTCCTTCGGATCCAGAGATGTGCCGTCAAACACTACTACTTTGGCATTCCATTCCCTCGCTTTATGATACAAAGCTATAAGAGCATGAGTTTTACCTCCTCCAAATGGCGTTTGGAGCTGAATTATGGAATCTCCACCTCTTCCCTCAAGCCTCGCTTTTGCGATTTCAAGGATATTTCTGAGGTTCCTTGTCATGTATGTTTTTCTGAAGAATAAGTCGGGATCTTGGTAATCTAGAGGCGCTTTTCCACATGCCACCTGCCATAAATCAGCGGCAAAAACATCGATTGTAAGCCTCCCTTTTGCAACATCCTCATGGGGTATTGCTACTTGTGCAAAGGATTTCATCCAGCTCCCTCCAAGTCACCTTAATAATTTAGCTAGGTTCCTTATATTTTTTGCTATATAACGTATGATTTGCTGTTTTGCTTGCAGTCCAAGGTCTCGATAAAAATCAATTTTCACTCGATCAGCTTTGTCTGTCTACCTATTCCTTTCATTTCATCGATCAATCTATCCCTTCCACTTAAGAATCCATCCAAAAGCTTCTTTTCTTTGCTTTCTGTTGGAAGAGTCTCGGATATTGCCTGAGCGACCTTGTAGAAGGATTCTCTATTGCCATAACCTGTCTCCAAAAGGATCCTCTTCATCTCCTCATTTCTGCCAGCCTTCCAGAGAAGGAGAACCTTATGAAGAACATCTATCAGCTCCTGAGAGTCTCCTATCTCCTCAAGTTTTCTCTCATGAGGCCCAAGAACCCTTATGAACTCCTTTTCCTTTCTTATGAATCCCCTGTTCCATACTTTATCAAGATCTATGCCCGTTGATTGAGCTAGTTTGCGGGCATCATCAAAATGAACCTTTGCCTCGCCGTAAGTCCATCTCCAGAGAACATAAAATCTTGTAAGCGGAGAGAGCTCGGCAGAGATGCTGTCGTGCAGAATTTGCCTCACAGCATAATCGGTCACTATTTCACGTACGTAGTCAAGCAACTTGCTAGCATCTACTTCCCTCCCTTCATAGTCCATCACCTTTTTGTACTTCCCGAATATCTCTATGGCAGATCCTATGGCTGCAATAAAGTAATCTGAACCACTTATTCCCTCTTTCCAGAGATCCTCAAGTTTTCTGTATATATGGCTTTTTATCTCTTCTTTTACCTCGTTCAACCAGCCAATGTCTTTTCTCTCCATCTTTCTGCATACAAAATAGATAGAAGAGGCTAAAGCAGCAGACTCTCTTGCTCTTAGCCTTCCTTTCATCTCTGTATCGATGGGCCACGATGCTGTTGGGACAAGGTCGGATTCCAGAAGGGAGTTTATTAATGTCTCCCAACCAGATGTTGATTTATGGGTGTAGACAATAGTTGCTATTCCATCTGGCTTCAAAACCCTTGAGATCTCCTTGAAAGCTTTTTTGAGCATATCTTCAAAGAATTTTTTACCGGCTTCAAAACCACCTTCTTTATGAGAATAGGCAACGATCTCCTTAGATTTTGGTGTAAGAGGCGTAATAAAAAGTTCTGGATACAAATCACCTATGCTTCTTTTTAGCCATACATAGAAGAAATCGGAGAGATAAGAATATGGAACATTGTCATAATAAGGTGGATCGGTGAAGATGGCATCGAAATAATCATCGGGATAGGAAAGCTCAGTGGCAGAAGCTTGGATAGAGGTGGCAGGAGTAGAGAAAGTATTAACTATACCTGCTAATGTTTTGATAACTTGATTAGATATATTTTTAATAGATCCTTGTGAAACTGGAGAAAATAAGTTTAGTTCAAAGTAATCCCATGTCATAGGGAGAGCTTGTCGAGCAAATGTATTGCATGCATTTTCAACATGATTAAACCATCTAACAATATTGCTTTCAAAGTCAGAACAACGGCTTATCATTAGTGCCAGATAACTAGCTACTGCCTTTGCATACTCCTTATCATATCCTTCCTCGATCATCCTCTTATAAGCAAGCCTTACCTTTTCTGTAAAAGTAATCAAAGCAAGCTTCTGGCGGGAGTTAAAGAGATCGCCCCATGTATTTAATCCAAAATTTCGTACGGAAAAAGCTCTCTCTGCTCCTCGCCCCCCTCCCTCTGGAGTAGGTTCATCTGGCACGGGATCAATTCCCCATTCTTCCATTAATTTTGTTTTCTTCTCCTCTAAATATCTTTCAGCTTCTCTGAAGATCTCAACATCACTCTCTGTCGCTACTTTATACCTTTTTCCTTCAGTACCTGGTCTGTGTAGAACTACAGCAACCATCCTCTGTCCTGCTTTGCCTTCCTGAAATAGCTTTCTCATAGTTTTATAGTCAACTGTGTAGCCGCAAACAGGACATGTTGCTATTGCTCTCGAAACTGTCCCTTTTGATGGGTTAAAGTCAGCTGGCATTTTCTCATAGCCATCCCCCACTATCTTGAACTTTACCTCTTTTCCGTCGACATATGGATAGAGTGCAACCTTCTTATTGCTCTTTCTTGCAAGCCAGAACTGCCTCATTAGTGGGATCTCAGATCCGCATGTTGGATTCTGGCATGGAATTGTGCGAGCCCATATGTAGCCAACTGGAATTGAGCCATCTTTATCGGCAGGATAAAACCTTCCAATCTCCTTTTTAGCTTCCTCTAAAACCCAGTTTCCCCACTTTTTAACATCTTGAAGTAGGGTATTTCTCTTCATAGCATTTAACTCCTGATCTGCTTTTTCCGATTTTCCATACTTTTGCGGGTACTCAAGTGTGCACTTCAGGATGAGCACGGCAACAGGATTATATTCAATTGCATGGGCCTCGCATCCAAGCCTCAAGGCCTCCAATGGAATCGAACCACCGCCTGCAAACGGATCCAGAATTCTGGGCGGTCTTCCACCATTTGCCTCAAGTATATCCCTTCTAGCCTTCTCGATAATGCGAGGATTGAGAGAGTTCTCCCATTTTGAAAGCTCTACAATAAACTGCTTTATTTTACTTAGCTCTGCTGGATCCTTGGGTGCCGGAATTAAAGCAGCATAATTTGTAGCCCTTGAGCTTGCCAGTGGACGGCGGGCCCACCATATATGCAAGGTAGAAATATGCCCATGCCTTATGTTCTTCTCCTTAGCTGAGATTTCACTTATCTCCTTGACAGGAAAGTTCTCCTCAATAAATCGCTTATCTTTCAACCTCTCCACACCTCCTGCGTTTTTCCTTCCAACTCGTCGTAAGGAATTACAAATCTTACAACTTCCTTTTTCTCCAGTGCTCTCAGGTTTTCAGCTGGATTGTTTATTATACGAAGAGTTGGATTCGTTGTTGCGTTTTCAATGACATACAACCAGTACTGCTCCTTAAACCTCCTTGCCTTCATCCACTCGTTTGGCGTCAAAGCTACTTCTCCCACTCCAGCTCTTGCCTTGACCTCAATATACCTTACCTCCTTCTCACCCTTTGACCTTATGTCAAAGCCGAGATTCTCAGCTGAAACATCCTCCGGTTCCCTTCCATGCAATCTCTCATATTTCATCGCTATCTCCATTCCTATCCTTTCGATCTCCTCATTTTCAATCATCTCATTCCACTCTGGAACTACTTTTATGACTGTCAAGAGCTCAGGTGCAGATATGCTCAAACTCTGCTCCTGCTCTATCTCTTTTTCAAGCTCCCTTCTTGCTTCTTCGTATCTTTTCTTCTGATCTTCTTTATTCTTTATTACTAGATCCACTTTCTCTCCTCTTCCTTGTCTTTCATAAAGCTCTGCAAGCTCGACATCCAGCTCTCCAATGAGATAATCGAGGGATCTAAGTCCATATTTCCTCTTTATCTCCGCCTGTCTCTTTCTTTCCTTAGCAATCTCTTCTTTATATCTCTCCACAGCCTCTATTGCAGTTTGTAGCATTTCCCTATCAAGGACTTCATCTGGACCGTTATATACGCCATTATATGGGGAGAGATCCCACAGGATAGCGGGATTTATCTCCCTCCTATCTTTTCCATTATCATATATTGCCAGAATTTTCCTGCCAGCGACATCTCCCTTTCCGTCCCTCACCTCACCTATGTAGAACCAGATGTAGCCATTTAATCTTCCAGATGGATCCCTGAAGACAGCTCCCTTCCTTGCTTCTTCGCTGAACTTTCTCATAACCCACTCCAAAAGAGCTTCAAGAAGGGGATGTCCGAAGGATATGAACTCGGCATCAGGATTTTTGAAAGCTAAATCTTTGTCAAATGTTGCCTTAGGATAGCGTCTCATCATAATGCCATATTTATTCCTAAATTCATCGCTTTCTGCAATCCTTCTTATCTCATATGGCACAGAGTCTATAGCTATAAAGCCTTTCTTGATCTCCCTGAATTTTCCTCCCGCTTTTGTAAAAGCCCTCTTGAAGAACTCCTCCACATATTCCGGTATAAGCCTGTATTCCTTAGCTCTATCAGCCATCTCCTTTATTCTAGTGTAATCGATAAATCTCGTTGCTAGGCTCTCTCCTAGAGCTTCTTTTATCCTTGCAACATACTTCTCATCCGGTTTGATATCAAGCTCCTTGAGAATATCATCCATGCTCTTTGCACTTGTCACAGCATCGATGATCAGCTGGTAAAGGTTCTTTCCCTCGAAAACATCTCCGATGACGTCAAAAACCCTATCGCTTCCAAGTTTTTCTCTTATCTCATCAAGCTTATCAAAAAGCTTTGCCAGAACTCTTCCTTCTCTTGTGTCCTCTGCTACAAGGTTGAACACATAGACATCCTTCTGCTGTCCATACCTGTGTATTCTCCCCATTCTCTGTTCGAGTCTATTAGGATTCCATGGAATGTCATAATTTATCATTATATGGCAGAACTGCAAGTTTATTCCCTCTCCAGCAGCTTCTGTGGCAACCATTATCTCGGTTTCATCCCTGAAAGTTTTCTCAGCCTTTATCCTCTCATCTAAGTCCATTCCACCGTGTATATAGTTAACCTTATAGCCCCATTCTCGTATCTTCCTCACAAGATAGTCGAGAGTATCCTTTGATTCTGTGAATATCAGGATCTTCCTACTTCCCTTCATCTCTTCGATCTTCTTGAATCCCTCTGCAATGGCTTTTTTCAGCTCCTTGAGTTTCACCTCTTCCTCTTTTTCTATTACCCTCTTTGCTTTTTCAATAAGTCTTTTTATAGTCTCTATTTCCTGTCTCAACTCCTCAGGATCCTTAGCAACTGTAACAGATTCCCATTCTTCCTCCTTTTTCCATCTTTCACTTTCCTCAAGATCCTCTATCTCCTCATAATCAGCAGGTATCCATATCTGTTGCACAAATTGATCTCTGTTTTTTCCTTCACCTTCCAGTATTTTCTCCAATCTATTCTTCCTTCTCTCCAAGGACTTCAGAAGAGCATAAGTGCTGGATGCCATTCTTCTCTGGAGGATTATCAGGGCAAAAGCTACATTTCTTCTTCTATCTAATTGAAGTGCCTTGTTATATTGCTCTACCACATAGCGGGAAACCTCATTGTAAAGCTCTTTTTCTATATCCGACAGATGAAATTTGATAGTCTTGGGAAACCTTCTGGTGAAGATAGGTTTCCCGTCAAAATCCTTGAGATCCTCCTTTAGTCTTCTTATGAACAGCGGATTGTCCCTGTTCTTGAGGGACTCTTCAACCATTTCACGTGTAGCAAAAAATCCGGGCATAATTAGATCTAAGAATAACCTGAAGTTTTCAGGATCTCCCTTATGCGGTGTTGCTGTGAGAAAAACGAGGTGATTTGAGGTTTTGGATAGAATCTCCCCGAGCTTATATCGCTCGGTTTTTTGGATCTTCTCGCCATACCTGTAGGCAGCCATTTTATGTGCTTCGTCCACAATTACCAAATCCCAGTGAACTGGGCTTAGTGTTGTGTGTATATCCTTCTGCTTTGCGAAATCGATGGATGTTATCACCTGATTGTTTTTCTCCCACGGATTTTCCCCATAATGAGCATTAAAAGTATTTCTATCAAGTACCACGAATTTCTCATCGAACTTTTCCTTTAATTCCCTTCTCCATTGGTCTTTTAAATGACCTGGAACGACTATCAATATCCTCTTTGCCAGATTTCTGAGTTTCAGTTCCTTAAGAACTAACCCTGCCATTATCGTCTTTCCAGCACCAGCATCGTCTGCGATAAGAAACCTTATGCGTGGTTGCTTGAGGATGTAGCCATATACTGCCTCTATCTGGAAGGGAAGTGGATCTATCTTCGATACATTCATTGCGAGAAGCGGATCAAAAAGGGATGCATACCTAAACCGCGTCGCTTCAATCATGTAAAACACATTTTCTGAGCTCGAAGAGAAGTTAATTAGAGGTTTTATCACTTCCAGCTTATTCATTTCATCCTTTTTTATAATCTGATCAATATGCTGTTTTGAGTAAAGTGTTGAACCAAAGATACGAATATAGTTACCAATCTCCTCAATCTTCTCTACCTTGACAGGCTCGTTCCAGAACGGGGCTTTTATTATATTTCCCTCATTTATCATTCTGTTATTCCTCCCAGTCATCTTGTGCTTCTGCAAAACATCTACAGACCAAAATACCCATCAAGTGGTAGCATAGGCTTAATTTATAAGGATTTCGTCAAATATAGGCCTTAATTTGGAGTTTCTCCTGATGAGCAAGCTAATTTCAGTTTGTTAATATCATTTTCCGGGCTTCTTGGATATCTTCTGCCTCTCTTCTTTACTGTTGATCATTTTCTCGGTAAGTTCCAACCTAAGACTGAAGTTTTTATTCCACCGGTCTATTACCTCCTTCATTTTCTCTTTTACTCTCTGAAATCTCCAGCATAAAATACAGTAAAATAAATCTATAGTATTGAAATAAATATCGAAGCATTCTTTAAATAATTTTTCGTCCATGCTTTCTATAAATACGAGATCAGGCCTTTCCAAGACCTTATCGCAGAAGGTATACGTGAAGTGTGCATATTTGTTAAGAGCTCTCCAAGTGTCTTTTAGTGATTTCTCTTTATCTTCAATAGGTAAAAATTCTTTTGATTCTTCAATCATCTTAGGAATGTTGTATCCCAATCTTTCGTCACTAAGTATAGAGCAGTAAACTTCTATATACTCCTTCTTCTCCTCTTCTGGAAGATTTGATCTCTCTAAGTATTCTTCTACAAGCTTTCTGATTACATCCGTCTTATCTTCTTCCTTGTAGATGTGTTTATCCCTCAATTCTTCCCATAGTCGAAGGATCTCGCATTTAAGGCCAAAATGGCTTAGGCTTTTCCACTTTTCATATACCTTACTTTCTATGGCATCCTCCATTATTATGCTCAAAATGCTTGCCTCAAATAGGAATCGACAATTTCTAAGGGCCTCGAAATATTTTCCATTTAATATTTCATATCCTATCCAATTTGATATCTTCCATAAATAAAATAAGAGAACGCCTTGAAATGAATGGATATAATCTTCATAATCTTCCTCTTTTCTAGGGATGATATCTATCCAATTATTGATAATTTCGATAATGATTGCTGTCTCTTCAGGGAACTTCTTGTATGTCTCTTCTCTAACCTCCTTAAGATAGTTCTCGTAAATTTTAATATATCCTTCTAGAGCATCTAAACTCTTCTTCTCCATCTTCACGAACCCTATTTTGGTGATTCCTAAACTCTGCACTAGCCCTTCCTTTTAAACCTTTACGCGCAACGTGTAGAGTTTTCTCCTCTTAGGGCAGGAGGCTCTCAATTTGAAGGCTCTTCAAATTACTCTCAATTAGGGCACTATGATGACTTTATCACAGAAATATGTCTCCGCTAAGTTTGAAGAACTTTAAATCGCTTATTCTCTCGCTCTTCTTGGAATTCTTCTTGACAAAGTAGGCAAGCCATATCACTTTCTCGAGCATGCATGCTCCGACATACTCACGATAGCTGCTGAGGAGAAGCTTCTCCTCATCCTCATTAATCCACCTGAAACGCCTGAAATCACGTTCTAACAGGCTTTTTATTACCTCTGGTTTCATGCTCCTTCCCATAAATATCAGGATGGAGTGATTTGCCTCTTTTATTCCGAGCTTTTCCTTAAAGAACTCTCTTACATGCCTGTCTATCATCACATTGAAAAATGAGGCAAGCGCAAGCTTCCTCAGCCATTCGCTCTCAAGAAGCTTTTTCACTGCCTCTATTTCATTGTATCTGCTTAGAAGGACTATTTCCTCGCGGATATCATCTATTATGGCATTTGCAATCTTGCTTCCCACCTGCTCATAGCTCATGAACCTTGCTACTAGCTCGAGGTACAGCTCGTGTATTCTATCCACTTGGATGCTGTTTGCCGGCCTCTCTATCTCCTTTATCACAAATTCACGCCCCGATCCATACTTATCCCGCAGCTGCTGCAGTACCCTCTCTATTCCCGCTGCCTCTCTAAACCTTGGCTTAAACATCGGCAGAAGATTTCCGCTGGGAAATCCATCAAAGTAGTAGTTATGATGGCCCTCCTTTTCACAGTGCTCTATAAACTGCTTAAATGCCTTGTTGGAGACAACATCCCTTCCCCTGAGGAAGTTCCCTCGCAGAAAGCAGAACCAGACAAACTCCTCGCTTTTCATGTTTTTGGTTCTTTCAACAATAATTTTTTCTATATCAGCCCCCTTATTCCTAAAAATCTCTTCTGATTTTTCTCCCAGTTCATTCAGGCTTTCATCCAATTCTCTTGGATCTGTATTGTTGAGGAAGTCCAATAAATTCCTGATGCTCATAAGCTCTCTTTCTTAGTAGTAATTTATAAAATTTTTGCTTCCTCAGTTCCATATTTCTCCTTTTCTTTTAAGTTCTCCGTCTTCAGGGCTATCATTAGGCTGGTAGGGTGCATATAGGGAAGTTTCTCGACGAATAAGAAGCAACAAAGGACTTCCTAAAAGAAGAAGCTCGGAATCTGAGTGTGTTAATCATTTTTCAGAAATATTTATATTGTTCTCATTCTTAAGTAGAATATACGTATGTGCAAAAGATATAAAATAGCTGGAGGGATCTGGATCCTCCCTAAGGAAGCTTGGGCTATACTATAATTTGTCCGCCGCAAGACGGAGGAGCTGAGAATCGAGGATGCAGAGAAGATCAGTTTAGGGGAATTGATGAAGAATGAGAAGCTCGTGACGCGCGGATACAGCATGCTCTTTATCAAATACTCCCCTCTCCAGAAGGGACTATAATATCCTCCACTCAATGGCCCTATCTTTCTCCATTGTAATCGGGGATAAGGTGCATATGCAGTTTATTTACTTTGATTGGCGGAGCTCTAAGGAGTTTTGGCCTTCTCCCCCTTCTTTGCCCTTCTTCTAGCGAGATGATAGAACATACGCCGAATATGGGGTATAGTTAGTGCGTAATCTAGGAAAGTGGATGTGGGCTTTGTTTCCTCCTGTTTCAAAATTCCTCCTATTCCCTGCCAGACCTCTGTGCATTCATCCATATCTACGGAGGGGATTTTCAAGGACATCTCAAGCTCCCCGTTCTCCGACTCCCAGAAGTCTACTTTTACCTTAAATTTCTCTTCAACATTCCTCTTGAATTCAGGAAGCTGATCCCTGACGGATGAATATAGGGTCGTCGCATGCATACGAATCTCCGTCTCCCCCTCAGCTTTCAAGGAGAGCAGCTTCCTTAGCCAGTACTTATATCCCCTTCTTTCTCTCATCCAGACAGAGTACGTATAAAAAGTCCCAAGCTTAGTTTGTAGCGGAGGCCTTCCTTTCATCAGCCTGTCTCTCAACCAATCCTCCCTTTTCTTTATATCGGGAACCATCTTGAGCCAAGTGAAGAAGGCAAGGAATATAAAGGAGCCAATCAGGTAGGAAATGAGGCCTTCTGGGTGCGGAAGCATTTTTAAGATATCAAGGAAATCCTGCATAGCGTATAGTATAATATCAACATTTAAGTCTTATGCTTTTTTCTCTGAGTTTCTTAGAATCAGAATTTACAATTATATCTTAATGAGGAAAGATTAGAGTTATTCAAAAAATAATGAAATCTGTAATCAGGATCCCTGGACATCGAGGATCCTTTTTCTAAGAGAGAGCACCTTCCTGAACATCCCCCTGCACTTCTTTGTCCTTTCTGAAGTCATCCCCTTCATTGATCTCTTGTCGTAGTACTGTATTATGTCCTTAAGCTCCTCCTTAGTAACTGTCATTGTCTCAATCTCTTCTGCTGCTTCCTCCCTCATCCCTGCTATATCCATAAGCTCAGCAACAATCTGTGATAGGAGCTTTTTCCTCCCTTCATCAAGCTTCTGCGTCTTTAAATAATCCTTTATCCTCCTTAGATACTCTAAGGCCCGATCATAGCTCATCATCCCTTAACACTAAATCCTCCTCGGTGTGCATGTTGGTGACGTTTATGTATTCTGACTCAGGCCCCTAGTGCTTCTTCACATGCCTCCTCTTCATCTCCTTCTTATCATGGACAGCGTAAGGTAAATAATGTTCCTTTTCTATCTGTCTTCTCTCAAGATATGTTATCTTCCGTCCACGCCATGGACTATTGGATAAAGCCATAAAGTTGATAAATAATACTTAGGATCATCTGATGATGAAGGGAGAAGTCGTCGGGATAAGCGCTGAGGACGAAGTAAGCCCTGCCTTAGTTTTCGAGATAAAGATTGAAAATCCCGAGGATAAGAGGGTGCTCTTCACCAACATCGTTTCTAGGGTGATGACCGTTCCTCCCATGAAGCAGATCCTCCATCTAGGCAGGTTAACCCCTGGAGAGGCTTTCATGAGGGTGGAGCCGAAGGACTCATCCACCTTCACCTTCTACCTCGATATGGATAGGAAGAAGCTAAGCCATGTGGAGAAGGCACGAGTGGATGATGTTTGGCTCGATATCCGCATGTCCACAGTGTTCCTAGAGCTCAAGGATTGGGCCCCAGAGAAAATTGGCTGGACTGACTTCCCTGTGACTTTAGGAAGATATTCCAATGTCAGGATACCGGAGAGTGACTGGCTAAAGCTCAGAGCTGAGCTGGGTTATGGAAAGGAGAGAATCGTGGAGGTCAGCGAGGAGACCTACAAGCTAGTGGAGGAGTATATGAGGAAGGTTAGGGCGAGGAACTTTGATGATGCGATTCATGAAGCAGTCCTATCTGCACTTCATGAGGAAAAGTGAGGCTCAGCACACTTCTGAGCATACTCATCTATTTACACTATTTCTGTCCCTCCATATTTGAGCTCTTTCCTTATAAAGTTGCCTTTGAAACTCAGAATTCCTTGAATAGTCCATCACAAATAGGCACTACAATCTTGATGCATAGATGAGAAAAACAATAAATGAAGAGCTTGA
This sequence comes from Candidatus Methanodesulfokora washburnensis, assembly GCF_003947435.1. GTDB lineage: Archaea > Korarchaeota > Korarchaeia > Korarchaeales > Korarchaeaceae > Methanodesulfokora > Methanodesulfokora washburnensis. Next base: position 7,330 of record NZ_RCOS01000036.1, on the reverse strand, counting down.
GTAGTGACCCTATCTTCGATGCGAAGAGCCGGTTGTAGGCATCATAATAGAATATTTATGATGCCAGATGGGATAATTCGCCGGAATTTTGGCTAAGAGCTGAAATATCGACGACATCGACAGGAATCTGAGTCCGCTTGTTTCAGGCTACAAAAAGTAGCGTCTAGGCATTCAATGCTTTTTTGATTCTGTCAGCCCTTATTCCGTGAAGCCACAGATAGAATGGAAGTCCCTTCTGCTGGAATGGCCACCTAGAGACAAGCCACCTCGCCGCCTCCTTCCTCTTCTTCATCATTTCAATCATTATTTCAGGAATTATTAGATTTATTATTTGAAGAAGAGGTTGAAGATACTGATATGCTGCTGTTGCTCCTGCTGCTAGAGTAAGAGTTCCTCCTGAAATTATTATCCCTTCCACTATCTTGCTCCTCCTATAGTATTCTCTCGTTTCCTTGGCGATTCTCTCGGTTATAATCTCATTAATTACTTTATTTTTCTCGTAAAATTCTCTGAAATCATATTCCTGAAATGTCCTTATCGAGTTAAGCATGCATTTCTCCAGCTCCTCATTCCTCTCCCTCTTTAGAGAGTTTTTCAAATCATCTTCATCAAACTTCATCACAATGGGAATTTTGGTTGCTGTTCCTATCACACCAGAGCTCGCGGGGGATATTCGTAACAGATTCCTCTTCCGCATGCGCCTTAATATATATGTTTTCCTTACATTTTTAATAATTCTCAAAAATGTCATCATCTCTAGATCAAATCTGTCATATATCCTGAGCCCACCTAAACCTTCTGAATAACCAAAAACCAAGTATATTTCATAAGAACGCAGAACATCAAAACTCGAGGGAGATTCCCTAAAAAACTTCAGAGAGAGATTCGCTAAGTCGGAAAAGCCAAATATCGACAGCTCATAGGCATGAGTTGCAACAGCGGAAGCTACATCCTCCTTATCTCGCATGAAAGGGTATTCATTCTGTATAATCCGTACCCTTTCATCGGAGAGAATATTCCTTGCCTCCTTCAGCCATGATTCAATGTCGTATTCCGGGTGCCTTTGCAGAGCAAGATCTCTCCATCCTCTCTCTGGTGGAATTCTCTCTTGAATAGCTGATGCTATAAGCGAGAACTCCTCCATGAATGATGCTATTCTATACGATAGAGAGGGAGGAAGTTGTTGTATTTTGCCCTCTTTACATGCTTTTAGTATCTCTTGATAGAAGTCTCCCTTGTAATAGGTGGGAATTCCTGTGATAACTGGAAGAATCCTGCCCTCCCTTATTTCCTGAAGAAAAATATCATAGGAAGGGCCTCCTCTCTCCGGCACAAGCCCATAGTAGGCCATAAATTCCGCTTTGCTTTTGTGCCACGAATCTAAGGGAGTAAGAAGAATCGATGGAACAGGCATTCCTCTGTCAAGCATATTGGCTAAGTTTCCCAAGGGTCTCCAAAGCATTGTTTGAATGCTGCCTGGAGGCATCCATAGGCCATATGTCCTTTCTCTCAGGATCTCCCTGTACTCAGGTGTAAAATCCAGCAGGGATATTTTCTCTCCTCTTTTCACTCTGTCTAGTAATGAACAAACAATTTCATGGGACCTCTTCAGCTCCTCGTTTTTCCATTCCTTCAGATCCACCATAATGAACTCCCTAGTTTACATGGGATCCTAATATTTAGGTTTTAAGAGTGGCTAACTATCGAGTTAGAGTAGCGTATTTTAGCTCTTCTTGGTGATGCAGACCTCAGTGAACTGGGGCTTATGCTATCCTTCCTGTAAAGAGAGCTAGCTCTGCATTCCACTGGTATTCCTGCATTGAATTTTACAAAAGCTCACTGAGAGGGTAACAGCTCCGGAAAGAAGGCTGAGGACATCAGCTGGCCTTGTAGGTATAGAGCTTAGGTCATGTGTAAAGTAGTTCCGTGCATGCTTTGCTGTCTTCATAACATCCTCGACAAAGAATTTCCATTTCTCAGAACTTTTTTCGATTTTAAGCTTTTCAGGAATCTTCTCCGCCACAAGCCTAGCTTTTTCACCAATCTCTTTCTCCTTTACTCCGAACATAGAGGCCAATCTATCAATGAGGTAATCAACAACCTTTCCTGCTATTAGAGCACATGCCAGATAGTGACCACGTTCATACTCCTCAACTGCCTGCAAAAGGTGTTCCTTCAGGGCTATGTTGCAGACAATTCCGTCTTCAGCTTCCTTTCTCAAGCCCTTGAGTTTATCCAGCTCCTCAAAGCTGAGCTTAGGTTGCTTAAGCTGGGTCTCGAGAAATTCAATCGCGCCCCCACAATTCACGACAATCTCCTAGAGACTCTCATTTTCCGCTTAGTAGATTGGTAACCTAAAGAGTTATTCTAAGACTTATAAATAGGAATTTAGTTTGTGCACGCAGATAGAGGTAAGACTCTTCTGAATACCCTCCTAGTTGCATTATTCACTTTTCTAGGCTTGGAGTAGATTGTGCGCAGTAGATCCAAGTATATCTCAGTATCTTATTCCTCAGCTCTAATCAAATTTTTATATACCGGAAGCCTTTTTTCATATGCGCATTGTCAGGAAGATCCTCCTTGTACTCCTAGTCTTAGTTGTCCTGTTTTTCCTGTTATTGATAGGAGGGGCTTTGACATACAAGCCATCATTTGAGGTCAGAAGCATAGGAGTAGTCGATTATGATGGTTACCCGTGCCTGAAGATCTCCTTCAGAACGGGCGACTACCCCATTGAATTCAAGCTTCTCACGAAAGAGGGCGAGAGTATATATTTCACGTTTGCAACAAAGCCGGAGGAAGTGGTTTACCTTTATCTGACTCCTGGAAAACCCTTTACCAACATAGTCGGATCAAAAAGCTATGTGATAAAGGCTTTCTATGGAGATAAGGAGGTATACAGTGGTAGCTTTGATGTAAAGGGGGCAAAAGCCGACCTTAAAATAAAGGATGCGAGTTTTAAGGCTTATTATTCCTCGCTGAGTCTGGAAGGGCTCACCATCGAAGTGAGGAATGAAGGGGACGTCCCCCTGTACCTAAATTGGATGAATATCGGGCTTTATCTGGACAATTTACAGAAATCATTCAGCCTCTCTCCATCGACCTTGACGCTAGAGCCTGGAAACATCTCGACTCTCGGCTTAGAGCCTGTCTTCTCCTCCGTAGATCTGGAGTACTTGAATGAGGAGCACAGGGTGGATGTCGTGATACCAGACATAGCGAGAGCATCCTACATCATAGAGCCCCTGAAGCCTGGATTAAGGATAGAGAAAGTGAGTCTGAGCCCCTTTCTTAATGAGTGGTCCGTGGATAGCATCACCCTGACGATCTCAAATGGAGGAAAGTATCCGATAAACATCAACTGGCTTAAGATCTATTTGAATGATAAGCCTATCCCCGGACTCTTGTCAATTTCCCCCATCGAGATAATAAAACCGGGGGAGGAGAAGACCGTGACATTGGGCCTCTCCTTCGTTACCACATCAAGACCTTTCACGTTAAAGGTGAGGCTCGGAGCGACCGAGGCCTCGTACTCAGGCTGAGCTCCAAAGCTCTCTTATCCCTTGAAATCTCAAACAGGGAAAAAGATATAATATTTGAGTCTGCTTCTTCACATATATAATAGCAGAAAGAATTGTGAGGACCTCAAGTAATGGTCCCTAATGCGAAGAGCTCTGTATATCTTCAGGCATTATTTCAGCACCTAGCTCGAAAGTGCTTTGATGACTTACAGAAATATATCTCCATGATTTTGATCGAAATATTTATATGCTACAGTCTTCAGCATTACATGATGAGTGTTACAGTAACCGTGAGAATTCCAAAAGAGCTCAAGGAGGAGGCCGAGAGGCATGGAATCAACATAAGCCATGTTCTGAGGAGGGCTCTTGAGGAGGAGCTGAGGAAGAGAAAAATTAAAGAGGTTGAAGAGGCTGCAAAGAGGGCTGGAGAGCTCTTCTCTAGAATCCCTGAGGAGGAGATAGTTAATCGGATAAAGAAAGCGAGAAAAGAGAGGTAGAAGTTCTGAATGCAAGCGCGCGCAGTATGCACGCAGTCGAACTCAGCAGAGGATGCAAGAGAGGAGATGTGCATGTGCACATTAAGGTTAAATATAGATACCTTCTTATAGCATATGAAACTAAAAAAGGAAAACCTCAGCATGGCCGGAGAATATGCAGTGGCTAGTGAAATTTGCCGAAGGAATTTTTACGCCCAGGTGACATTGGGGCATCAAAAGAAAACTGATATACTGGTGTACAATCCAGATAGCGGTAAAGAAGTAGGGATAGAGGTAAAAGCAAAACAAGGAAAGGAATGGCCAGGAATAAGAGGGATAAACGATAGACAAGCTTTACTAATCTTTGTCGATTTTGAAAATAAGAAGGATACTGAGAGGCCTGATTTTTACGTCTTAACTGCGGACGATTGGCAGGATTTTCTCAAAAAATTTGTGATTAATCAGCCAAATTTCAAAGAACTAATCGACGGCTATATTCCTGTATGGAAAGATGGCTATAAAGGGACAAGTGTTAGGCCGCAGCAAATCGCTGAGCACAAAGAGAAGTGGGAGAAATTAAAAAGACTTTTGGCTTAGTAGGTGAACAAATACATGCCTCTAGGCGCATATGCATTAAGCTTTTTAAGTGTCTGCGCACAATACAAGTGGTGGGAATGTGACCCCTGATTATTGCCTTAAAATGACTCAATGAGAACAGCAAGGAAGGTGTAATCATCTCCTCGGATTCCAGGGCAACAGTTTGGCCCGTTAGCTACGAAACTAGGAAGATTTATCCGATATTTTTGAAGGTAGACGAGGAATATATTCCTCTAGCTATTGCAGCTGGGGCTGGAGATGCGTCGCTTGTTAAACAAAGCTACAGGATATGCGAAGAAATTTTGACCAATTAGCTATAAAGGAGTGGAACAGCAAAACCCCGAGCTCCAGCCAATTCGAGGAGGCTGTCAAGCGTATCGAGTCCGCTCTTATCGATAGGTTCAAGAAGCTTCGTGATCAGGGACTGGAGATCGACTTTAACATGATCTTGGTAAGTGTTGATCATCAGGGCAAGGCTTCCATGTACCTGTTCGATAGGAGAGGATTGGCTGAGCCTGTGCACGATAATCCTGGTTTTGCTGTCATAGGTACAGGATTTATCACAGGCGGAAACCTTCTCCTCAGGCTTCTAGGTTACAGTCCGGAGGAAAGCTACGGACTGGATCTCGGAGCTTTATCAACTTTCATAATAGACGTCGTAAGCGAGATAGACCCTGCTGTTGGACCGTTTATCGGTGAGAGTTACTATATGGGTCTAAAAGAAGGGAAAGTGGAGCTAGGGGTGATGGGAGAGGAGTACATAAAAGAATTCAAGGAGAAGGCAAGGCAAAGAAAAGAGCTAATTAGGAAAATCTGGAGGTTATCCGATAGTGTTGGAGAACAGAAAGTTGCCACAAAAATAGAAGAGTTAGAAAAAGAGGAGCAAAATGCAGATCACGAATAACGTTCAGGTGCGCGCGCAAGTATGTGAATGCGCTGCAGGAAGAGGGAATTGAGGTTAAAAAGCTGCCAAGTCTTGATGGATTCCCAGACTCGGTCTTCATACAGGACACCGCATTAATAAGGGCTCCAAGCAGAAAAGCACCTATCTCTAGGTTTGAGGAGCCGAGCAGGAGGGGTGAGGAAGCAAGTGTCAGGGAGTTCCTTGAAAAACTTGGTTTCAGCACAATAAATGTTGAAGCAACTCTTGAGGGAGGTGATATGATGGTCACCGATACTGCTGTGTTTGTCGGCCTCACCACCAGGACCAAGGGAGTTGAGGCCCTTAAGTCATTCTTTAAACAGGAGGTTATCGCAGTACCAACAGAAAAGGTATTTCACCTGCTCCCAGCAGTAAACTATATCGGCAATAAGACTGTTGTGATAGTTCCAGAGCTTGTGGATCCGCAGTATTTCAGGGGTTTCAAACAGATTAGAGTGCCTTTGGATGAAGCTTATGCTGCAAACGTTCTCTATCTCGGTGAGAACAGGATCCTCATGCCCGAAGGATATCCAAGAACTGCTGAGAAACTGAGGAAAGAGGGATACAGGACAGTGAAGGTGGATGTATCAGAGTTCAGGAAGTGCGATGGAGGGGTGACATGCTTAAGCCTGCCTTTCTTCCTAATCTAGAGGATCCTCAGTAGCTAATAAGGCTCTCTAAAAGCTCATTCTGCTATATAGCAATAGATATCGGGTTTATCAATTTTGGTTTCATCAAATCCCGGGGTGGTCATGGTGCAGACAGATCCTTTAGTTCGTCTCCTGAAAAGCAGACCAGATGTCTTGGAACTGTTGGGACGGATATGGGAAATATTGTATATTGAGGGCAGTTCACCGGATATTGGAAAGAGGAGGGAGGATGTTATAAGGGAGATGCTTAGGGAGGAGTTCGGGCTGGAAGTTAAATCTGCACCTCCTACAGAGAGAGAATGGGACTTTTCCGTGATCATTGAGGGGAAGGAAAATAAGTACAGTCTTAAGACCACGGAAGACATTGCTGTCATAAAAGTGGCATGGAACGGTTTCCCCTCAATAGATAGGGCACGAAAATTTCAATTCAAATGTCCGATTCTCTATATAACCGGAAGTAGAAGGGAAAGAGAGGTTTCAATATACGTCTTTGAGATCGATGATCTAGAAGAGCTGAGGGAGGAGATGAAGGATGAAATGTGGTGGATACCGGGGGGAGAAACAAATCCAAGAGGATTTGGAATAAAGGCAGAAGCCGTCAGGAGGTTAATGGAGAAGGCTAGAAATAAGGGCAACTTTGTGTCTGTGAACTATAATCCCATCAACATAAATATTGTCAAAGAGAGATACTGGAGGATTTGGTATAATGTACTGAAGAAGCTGGCTTTAGAGGGCTAGGCATGTATTCCGTGAGCTTTCTTGCGGCTACTATTTCCCTTATCCTCCTTTCAGCGATCTTTACATATTCCTCTTTTATGTCTATACCTATGTAATGTCTCCCCGTTTTCAATGCAGCAACGCATGTTGTGCCGGATCCCACGAAGGGATCCAGGACAACATCTCCTTCGAATGTATAAAGCTGTATGCATCTGTATGGCAGTTCCTCCGGAAACGGTGCGGGATGTCCGACCTTCCTCGCGGATTCAGGCGGAAACCTCCACACGCTTTTTGTGAACTCCAAGAACTCCTCCCTTGTGATGGTATCTTTTTTACCCTTACTCTCCCTCTTGAAGCTGCCTTTGGATAGGACAATGATGTATTCATGCTGATCTCTCAGCACAGGGTTTACGGTTGATTGCCAGGATCCCCAAGCTGTGGAGGCCC
>NZ_RCOS01000035.1 GCF_003947435.1 Candidatus Methanodesulfokora washburnensis | reverse complement strand
ATCGAGCTTCATCATCTCTACGCTCTTTATCGTCGCCTCACCCAAGATGCCCCTTATCTCATGGGATGCGTAGAAGAGGACCTTGTGCCCAGGTTTGAGCTGCTTGAAGCACGTGGGATGCTTTATGAACACATCTTTGCCGCTGAATATCCTCTGCAACAGGTTAGAGGGGACTGGGTATACAACACCTATAATCTCGCTCAATATAACACCCAGATTTTTTGATGGGAAGAAAAATAAATAATTTATCTTCTGATGAGTGGAAGAAAGATAAAAGCATGTCTGCTGGGAAACTAAAGAATGCGGGAATATATATCATTATTTTCTGAATTTTTCGTAAATTTTTACCTAGAATGACCTAAAAAAGGAATAATTCTTATAGTAACATTTATATCTTTCTATGCATACCACGATTAGGTTTTAGAGCGATGAGCAGCAGGGCCCTGACCAGTGCTGAAAAAACCTCTTGGGAATCACTTCTAGAGGATTTTCGCCTTCTTTTTAGCAAGGATGAGATTAAACAAGAGGAAATAGATGACATTCTGCGCAGTCTTAAAAGTCACGAGGCTAAATCATATATTGAAAATTTGAGGTATGGCTCTAAGCCTGAAACTGCACTTAGAGAGTCCTTCATCGCTGGTAAATCCATTCTCTTGAAGTATCTTTTTGGTGAAGCTATACCAGAGGTCAGATCCAACGGATTTGTCGATTATTTGATTAAGGATGAGACGGGGCATACTATTGTACTGGAGCTCAAGCCGCTTTTTGAAGCGGAGTTTGAGTCTGATAAGGCCGGTAGGCATATTCTTAAGAGGCTTAGACAAAAGAAGATTAAACCTGAGAGTTATCGAGAGCAAATTCTCAAATATATTCGAGAGGGTGAAGCACAATATGTTATTTTGACAAATTTAAAGGAATGGTTTTTCTACAGCAAGGATCTTAGCCCGAAGGAGGTCAAATACTTCTATTCTATAGATCTTTTCAATTTTGTAAAAGAATATGATGTTATCGGTAACCTAAGAGATTACTTAGAAAGGAAGGAATTTGAGTCAGTAAGGTATGAGCTTGACAAGAAGTTTCTGGAGAGCCTAAAAACTTGGGTTAATAAGCTTTCAGAGGTAGAATTCACGGTTGACGAGAGAAGAAAACTTGAGCTAATAATAGGCATGATTAACAAGTTTATCTTCATCCAGACCTTGGATGACTATGGAGTTGTAGAGTTTAACTGGATTAGAAAATGCTGGGAACGCAATGAGCGAATGTGGCAGAAAAAAGGAAAGTTAATGGTTTTAAAGAGGTTTTTCAATGAAATAGATGAATGGTTCTATACATATTACGATACAGAGCTTTTTAGAGAAAAAATCTTGGAGTACATCAAGGAAGATCCTGAAAACATAGACAAATTTTATAAAAACCTCAAGTCCGTCCTTGGATTGACCTATCTTCAGACGCCTGTCGGAGATATAAAGGGGATAATGCAGTACAACTTCAGGTACATAGATGAGGATGTTCTAGGAAAAGCCTACGAAATATTTTTAGGTGAAGTCAGAAAAGAGGAGGGGATTTATTATACACCGAAATATATAACAAAGTACATAGTGGAGAATACTGTTGGTAAACTCTATGATGAGCTATTAGCGGAGATAAAAAAGAAGCTAGAAGACGGGAACTTCGATGAAGTTAAAGGGCTAGTCTCAAAATTCGTTTCAATACGGGTTCTCGACCCAGCATGTGGCTCTGGATCCTTTCTCATAAAAGCCATAAGAATAATCTTTAAAAAGTATGAAGAACTTAACAAGCTAATCGAGGAGAATATAGAGAAGCATTACAATTACAGGGGCTCGCTTCTACTGCCGGGGGAAGATGAGGTAGTAGATCAACTGACAGAAGTAAAGAGGATCATAGGTCCAAGCAATTATAGAGAGCTAATCGCTAGAATACTTGTGAGGCATATTCATGGCGTTGACTTGGACCAAAGAGCACTTGAAGTTGCAAAAGTGAATATATGGTTGGAGGCGATTAAACTTGCACCTAGAGAGTTTAGATATGATAGGCTTCCGTCGGAAACAAATTACATTCTACCGAATCTTGAAATGAACCTACGCTGTGGCGACTCTCTTGTTGGATTACCTGAAAAAGTTACAATAGAATATATCAGCGATAAGTATCAAATGGATCTAATTAAGCTCTTTGATCTAAGGCGGAAATATCTGGAGGATCCAACTGATCCTGAGCTTATAGAGAAGATCGAAAATATAAAGCGTAAAATTAGAAATGAACTTGATGAAAAACTTAAGGAATACTTAGAAGAAAAAATCTCTAATCAGATTCTTCCCAGTCAAACTAAACCATTTCACTGGGCATTAGAGTTCTGGTATATGTTCTTTAATGAAAATGGTACTCCTTTGACTAAGGAGCAACGAGGATTTGATGTCATAGTAGGCAATCCTCCTTACATCGAATATCGTCTCATGGTGAAAAAACTTGGCACAGTATATGCAAGGTTTTTGAAGGCTATTTACAAATGTACTCAAGGTCAATTTGATATAACGATACCCTTTACAGAGAAATCCCTTAAATTACTGAAAAAAGGAGGAATATTAAGCTACATTATGACTAATAAATTCATGATTGCAGAATATGGATATAGATTAAGGGATTACCTACTAAACAGTCAAGTCTTGAAGGAGATAATTGATGTTTCCAATATAAAAGTGTTCAAAGATGCTGCTACCTATCCCGTAATTTTCATAGTAAGGCGAGTTGACGAAAACCTTCAATATAATGTGCGTATTGGTTCCCCATCTGAGAAGGAGATGGTTGAAGGATCACCCTCGCTTACGGAGGTCCCCAAATCTATTTTCACATCAGAGTTACCTTTATGTATTTTAACCCCATATATAACAGGTATGCATTTAAAACTTTTTAAGAAAGTGCAAAGTGGTCATGCAATCCCCGAGAATCTGTTTAAATGCGGTGTTGCCCGAACAGGTTTTTCGGATAAAATTAAGTCGTCAACCGAAGCGAAGGAAGGAGATTATATCAGATTTGTGCAAGGAGAAGACATAACTCCATTTTATATAATTCCTCCTGACAAATATTTCCCTCTGTCCTTACTATCTGAGGAAAAGATAACCGAATTTAAACAGCGAAAAATCATGATACCTGGAATTGTGAAGGATATTTATTGCGGTTATGATACCATCGGGATGGGGTGTGGTCGTGTTTATTATGTTACCGAGAATGAATCACCTTATCCGCTATACTATCTAGCTGCTCTTTTCAACTCATCATTATTCAAATTTATCTATAGAGTGGTTTACGGGATGAGTCACCTTAGCGGAGACTATTTAAGGATAAATTCCCCTTACCTAAGGATATTTAGAGTTAAAGAAATCGATAAAGAACTAGCCAGCAAATTTGAAAATTTCGTCAGCTTATTAATGACACTAAAGGAAGCACATTATAAGATATTTAAAACATGGAGAGAATGGTGTACTCAGCTTAAAAAAGGCGAATATTCCTTATATAGGATACTCTCTGAAGATGCCCGATTTATGCAGATGGGAGAGTTTAGTAAAGCTTGGACCTCCAAAGCTACCTTCTATCCGACGACTGAATCTAAGATGCTAAATACTGTTTTCAACGACTTCAGGGTTGTAGGAGAGGTAAATAAGCATGAAATAAAGATATATGGGTTGGATGAGAATGATAGAGAAAAGCTTGTTTATGAGATGGAATTTAGCAACAGAGAACTCATGCTTCATATCTACTGCTCCCTGATTCAAGCTCTAGAATCGAGAGCGAAGATTGAAAACCTCTCTCAACTTCTCGAGAAAACAAAGGTACCAATTATAAAAGAGGATAGCAAAAGCTCAAGCGAATTAACACCTAACATAATTAAAAAAACTATGGAGGAATTTGAAAAGTGGCTTGAAGAAAAGGAGATAAAGGGGTTGAGCGCGGACATAGTAAAGATAGACAATGAAATTGAGAATTTAGAAGCTGAAATAGATGCCTTGGTCTTTAAGCTGTATGGATTAGATGAAAACGAGATAAAAACAGTGTTTGAATCTCTGAGGACTCCAACCACCTATCAAAGTAAGGTTCTCGAATTTTTCAGGAGGCTAAATAATGGATATTGAGTAAATACCTATTCTTAATGACCGCCGGAGCGAGCCTCTCTAAGATCTCTCCCTGTTCCTTCAGAAATTTATAGATCTCATCATCTAGATGGGATTCTCCGAATGTCGAATTCTCATTGGATTTCCCTAAAGTTATCTTTCATCGGAAGATATAGCTTACCGTAGTACTTCCTCAATTCCTCATCAGGCATCCTCTGAAGATCCCCGGATTTTATCTTCAAGACATGTTCGATCCCACTCGAGTTCCGGAAGTCTGGGGACTATATCCTCCAGAGGTCTGCTTTCCACGGGCAGGTATCCGAGGATCATCGAATACTCTATTCTGTCGGAAAGATGTGCCAGAAAGAAATTGAATTTCATCCTCTTGTTGGCCAGGATGCTCTGTCTGCCGCACCACCACCATGATGCGGTGTCAGCCATTCCTATGTAGTAAAGATCCGATGGCGACAGACCCGCCCTCTTCTTCTCCTCGATGAAGAACTCTGTAGTCATCTCTAAAGCTCTTCTATCTAAGGATATCTTATTGAATATATCACCCACTAGCATGGCTATAATCCTCAGATCCTCCTTTTTCATGAAATCCTCACTGGAGCTATATCCATAAATTGCTCCCTAAGCGTAACTCAAGTTCATCCGGCTACTTCGCCCTGACGACCCTCTCATCCAGAGCTTCCATCAAGTACTGAAGTATCCCCCTCGGGTGGCCCAGAGGTTGAACGGATTTGAAGGCATCGGACCCCAGTGAGTTAGCCTCGATGCCCTCTACAGCAGATCTACCGTAAGCTCTCTCATAAAGATTCACGAGCCTCCAAGCTAGAGCCCTAGCATCTGCTTCCTTGAATCCACTCAGATCGATCCTCCTCATGTTCAACCTCTGGTGGAGGAATGGATATAGGGCTCTGACGCTCTTCTTATCCCCGGACCAGAACCCGGGCGTCGAGGCTATTATCATGTATACCGGGGATCTGACGCTGGCGTCCACGAGCACAGTGAACTCAGCTAGGAACTTGGAGAGGAGGTCCTTCTTCACATCCTCAAGGGATTCTAACTCATCTATAGCTATGGCTAGAGCCTTCATCCCAGCTTCCCTCATAGCTCTAGCTACAGTAACTAAAGCCTCCGTCACCTCCTCCCTCTGCAGCCTCCAGGAGGTCCTGCATCCGAGAACCCTCTCGAATTCCCTAGCTTCATCGGGCTCGAGGCCCCTCGTACCGGTCAGGTAATCGTAAGCCACGGGGTTCAAATGATCTATCGTCATTAAAGCTAGAGCTCTGGATACAGCTTCATTCCCGAGTCTCTCGAACTTCTCCCTGACCTTTGGGCTCAGTCTATTCCTAAAACGGAATGAGATAGCATCCAACTTTCCCGAGTATCTCTCACGTAGGGCCTTGGATACTGCCGTCATCA
>NZ_RCOS01000034.1 GCF_003947435.1 Candidatus Methanodesulfokora washburnensis | reverse complement strand
GTTGGGGATGATCTTCAGCTCATAATGACCCATAGAAAGGGTGAGGACAGCAAGGAGATCCATGAGATAGCCTGGAATACATTTAAGAGGGCTGCTGAAGCAGCAAAGGACATTGGACTATATGGAGCAGGGCAGGATCTACTGAAGGACACCTTCTCCGGAAATGTAAAAGGAATGGGGCCAGGAGTGGCTGAGATGGAGATAGAGGAGAGGCCATCTGAGCCCTTTGTCGTCTTCATGGCCGATAAGACAAGTCCTGGTGCATTTAATCTTCCGATTTTCAGGATATTTGCCGATCCATTCAATACAGCAGGCCTTGTTATAGATCCCTCTCTTCATTCCGGCTTCTCTTTTGAGGTCATGGATGTCGTGGAAGGTGCTGTTGTTGAGCTGAATGCACCCGAGGAGATCTACGATATTTTAGCGCTAATAGGGACTTTGGGCAGATACATAATAAAGAGGGTCAAGAGGAGGTCTGATGGACAGGTAGCAGCCGTCATAAGCACCACTAGGTTGAATTTAATAGCTGGAAGATATGTTGGAAAGGATGATCCAGTGGCCATAGTTAGGGCGCAGCACGGATTTCCCGCACTTGGCGAGATACTTGAGCCATTTTCTCTTCCTCATCTGGTTCCAGGGTGGATGAGAGGATCTCATTATGGGCCTCTCATGCCAGTTGGGATAAAGGATGCCAGACCAACTAGATTCGATGGCCCCCCAAGGATAGCTGCTCTCGGCTTTATCGTACACAATTCAAAGCTTGTGGGCCCAAGCGATCTGTTCTCAGATGTTGCTTTTGATGAGGCAAGAAGGATGGCTAATTTAATAGCCGATTACATGAGAAGACATGGGCCATTTATGCCCCACAGAATAGAGCCTGAGGAGATGGAGTACACAACTCTTCCAGGGATAATGGAGAAGCTCAAGGGAAGATTCAAGCCAGAGTGATTGCATGAGGCTGTTCGATGCTCACTGCCATCTTGAGGATGAACTATTCGATAAAGACAGGCATGATGTCCTGATAAGGGCGAGAAAAGCTGGGATAATAGGGATGGTGACCTCTCCCCTTGGGATAAACATGGCTCTAAAGGCAATGGAGATCTTCAGGGGAAATGAAATAGTTTACATATCGCCCGGGCTTGACTCAAGGAATTTCTCAGATGAAAAAGCTGCAGAAGAGCTTGCCAGCTTCGTAAGATCCGTAAAGGACGGAATAGTTGCAGTCGGCGAGATAGGCTTGGATTACAAATTTGCAAGAAGCGAGGCTGAGAGGGAGAAGCAGAAGAGAAACTTCAAGTTTCTGGCCAAGCTGGCAGATGAGCTGGACAAGCCAATTGTAGTTCACAGCAGATGGGCTCAGAGACCTGTCTTAAGGGTGTTGGATGAGATCTATGCAACTGATGTGATTTTGCATGCTTTCTCCGGGAGCGAGGATGACGTGAAGTTTGCAGCTGAGAGGGAGTGGTTCATAAGCATATCTACTAATGTGGTCAGATCTTATCCCGTGAGAAAAGCTGCGGAGATATCTCCCCTCAATTTAATTCTCTTGGAATCAGATTCTCCGGCTTTATCCCCTGATGATGGGAGGAATGAGCCGGCAAACATACTTGTATCAGTTGCAGAGATATCCTCAGCCAGAGGAATAAAGCCGGAGGAGCTCGCTGAGATAACAACTGAGAATGCATTAAGGGCTTACAGGATTCCAAGAAGGCATTAGTTTTCTAACTCAACTGCTGAAATTTCACGGCAAAAATATGGGCAATTGCTCATCTCTATCTCTGAGAATTTTTCTCGCCTCTTCTGCAAGCAATACTGAGAAGTCCTGCTCCGCTATCGGGGATATATGCACTCCATCGCATATATCAGCTATTTCTCTTATTGAAGTGAGAAGGGAGTCCCTCCAATTCCCTCTTCCAAGCTCCTCCTTAAACCATTCAGGGAACCTTATTCCGCATCTCCTCTCCATCATCTCCGCAGAATTCCTGCTGTTCAGTATCATGATGCTTCCTATTACTGGATTGTCAAATCCCCTTTCTCTAAGACCTGCTATAAACTTTCTCAACAAGTTTGTATCCAGGGTGGGCTGTGTTATCACAGCATCAGCTCCTGAGGAAAGCTTCTCCGCAGCTCTAACTATCTCCCCCTCCAAATCTCTGGTGGGATTTGCGGCCACATACACAGTAACTCTCTTGGAGAATCTCTCGCACAGGGATCTAATCGTCCTTATGATCTCGACTGTTGTCATGCCAAAGGCCCCTCCATAAGGGCTTTGATCCCCTCTCACTATAACAAGCTCATCTATCCCCCCGTGAATGGCCATCAATATCCTCGACAAAATTCCCCTTTTTGTGCTCTCTCTGCTCGTCATGACCGGTATTATCCTCTTCCCTGTGGCTTCCTTCAGCTTTATGGCTGTGTACATGGTGTCCATCCATCTGTCCTCTTCCCTTCTCATAGCAAGCTCCGTTATTATAAATGCATCGAATGAGTTATATCTTCTTATTTTCTCATAAATCTCATCAAGGCTCGGTCTCGAAGGTGGATTAAGCTCAAGGGATATCATTTCAACTCCTCCCTCGCCATTTCAGCTCCTTTGACCATATTTTTCAGCTTTCTGTATGCTATTTCCCAGCTCCTTGTCCTCAAGCCGCAATCCGGGTTCACGTAAATCCTCTCAGGGGGTATGAACTTGGAGGCATAGAGTATCCTCTCCTTCACCGTGTCCGGGCTCTCGACATCATCTGTATGAACATCGACAACACCAAGTCCTATCTCTCCATCATACTCCTTGAAGAGACTGAGAATATCGTAGCCCTTTATTCCTCTGTTTGCGAACTCAAGGGCAAGCTGCACTTTGCCCTTCAACTCATATATGTGGGGAAATAGGAGGGAGTAGTCGCTGTAGCATATGTGTATTGAGAACTTGCAGTTTAAGCCAGATGTCATCTCATTGAAGGCCTCGACGAATATATCCACTTCATCCGGCTTTGTCGTGACAGCAGGCTCATCTATCTGTATTATTTCAGCTCCTTTATCTATTAAAGCTGCTATATTGGGCCTTATAACCTCTTTTGCCAGATCCAGGACGAACTCCCTCTTTGCCGGTTTTCTAAGGTTCTTCCAGCTGTATCCAAGTTTTCTGTACTTCTCAACATAGTATTTGTTGTAGGACCACTCAGCCAGCGTATAAGGACCTGTTATGGGGACCTTAACTCTTCTTTTAGTGTTTCTCCTTGTGAACAGGAACTCCTCCACATGATATGGGGATAGAAGTCTTGGCTTATCAACGCACTCAGCTCTGTTGTAGTACTTGTTGTCAAAGCTCCTCACAGGACCCAGAAACCTGAAACCAGAGACATACCTCAACGGATACTCATACATCTCAGTCCTGAACTGTTCTCCATCGAACACTATGTCCAGCCCTGCTTTCTCAAGAAGCCTTATTGCCATCAAAGCAGATAGCTCCACAACCTCCTTTTTCTCAGCTTTTCCCTCCTCAACCTTTTTCACAAGATCCTCCTCTATCTCCAGAAACTCAGCCCATCTTCTGAGCTCCTTTAAGTCCTCTTTCCCCAATTTTTCCCCTCTTACGTATTTAACCCTCCAGTTAGGCTTGGAGAGACTTCCTATCTCCTGAGTTAAGAGCATTTTAACACCTCCAGAACTTCTTTCAGGATCTCCATCTTCCTCCTAGCTTGTTCATAGGGAAGGAACTCCAGATCGCAGTTCGGGGATATGCCCACTATCTCCCCATGAATCCCTCTTATCATGTCAGCTATCTGATTTGGATCCTCCATGAAGGTGTTTCTTGAGTCCACAACTCCCAAGATAAGTTTTGCAGACACATCTATGCTTTCAGGCTCCGTCTCCATCATATCAATTCCTATCGGCTCCACATCCTCTTCAGCTAGGAAATTAACAGCTTTAGAGCAATCCCCAAAATACAGATGGATAGATGTGCTCAGAATCTTTCTGAGCTCCCTGAAACAAGACGCAATGAGCTTTATCTCATCCTTGGATATCTCCCTTCTTTTATATCTGTATACTATTGATGGCTCATTTAACTGAAGAAATGAAATTCCATTTTCTCTTAGCTCAAGGGAAATTGCCTTTAGAGCTTCAAAGTAATCCCACATCAGATCAAGCTTATCCTTGTAGTACTCGTTATGCGATAGATCAGCGAACGTGTACAGCCCGGGAACTATGGCTTTCTCACTCCCTCTGCTCATATAACTTAGAAATCCACCTCTATACTCTATTTTTTCCCTTATCTCAATCTTTCTGTAGAAAGTGTTGTTGTCGAAAAATCTGGTCAAGGATTCTGCTGTCACACCATTTAACACTTTTGAGAAAGGCCTGAAGATATCATCCCATTTTATCATCCCATCTGTTATCTGCCTGAATCCAAGCTTTTTCTGCTCCTCTATTATCCTGTTTATGCAATTTTCAACCTCAACTTCATATTTTTCCCTGCTTATCCTCCCTCTATCAAACTCCCTGCTTGCTCTAACAAGCTCCTCAGTTCTTGGGTGTATCCCCACAAGTGTGGCGAACATACCACAGTGCTATTCCAAGATTTATATAAAAGATCCTGCTAAAAAATTCCTGTGGGAATATGATCATAGACCCATCGGATCTGAGAAGAGTGAGAAGGGAGCTTGGAATCACAGAGAAAGAACTTGCAAAGCTTTCAGGTGTGAGCCAATCCTTGATAGCAAAGATAGAGCTTGGAATGGTTGATCCCAGTTACTCGAAGATGAAAGCGATATCAGAAGCGATAATGAGGGTATCAGGTCTTCAGGGAAAGGCCTCAGATATAATGACAAGCCCTGTCATAAAGGTAAGCCCTGATGACACGGTGGAAAAAGCCGCAGAGCTATTTGAGAAGCATGGCATATCTCAGGTTCCTGTGATGGTTGAAGGAGTTGCCGTTGGAAGCTTCACAGAGAGGGATTTGATAAAGCTTGTATCTGAGAAAAAGGATGTTAAATCAGCCTTTAGCTTGAGGATAAGGGATGTTATGGGGGACATACTTCCTGTTGTCGGGTCTGAAGCCCCAATTCCTCTAGTCCTCTCCCTTCTGGAACACAGCCAAGCAGTTCTTGTGAGCAGAATGGGGGAGATAGTCGGGATAATAACGAGAGCTGATGTGTTGAAGCTGAGGAAGCGTCAATAATAAAGAGCTCAATCCCTCCTCTTCTCCTCTTTCCTCTCCTCCCTCTGCTTCCTCAGGTTGTACCCTATCCAAAACCTCGAGTACCACAACAGCTTCCAGACCTCCGTGTACTTGTCCCCGTACTCCTCCACCAGCTTGTCAGCTATTTTATAGAGCTCATCCGCCTCCTCCAATGTGAGCTCATCCTTCTCTATGAGCTCCTTAAGTCTTATCCTTTCCTCCTCAGTCAACACATCCGTGATGGGATTTCCGGATAAAACTCTGGACATCTCCCTTCT
>NZ_RCOS01000033.1 GCF_003947435.1 Candidatus Methanodesulfokora washburnensis | reverse complement strand
TTACTACGCTAATCTCGCCTCCTTCCCGGATTATATTTATCATATCCATCCACAACTTTACAGCATAGTTAAGTTTCTCATTCAAATCTTCAGGATAGAATGAATAGAGAGCAAGGGGTAGACCGTTAAAGATGGAACTAATAAATGCGTTTATTTCATTTAGTTCTTCACGACTTAAGCGCATACTCTTAAGGAGGGCCTGCTTCTTAGAATTTAAATTTTTCATTCTTGCCTTAAGAAGCATACATTCACCCTTTACGCCAAGCGGCTTAATATCAAGTATCGGTGTAATCTCCCTGTCTTCAACTAAGTGTATCGTTAGAGATCTTGTCACCTCTCTATTAACGTACGGCTCACTATTATAGATTTTGAGTCTAACATTACTAGTTAGGGATAGAGCACTTAACAACTCCCTAATAGCTGCAAGCGTTAGGGATGGCATAAAATTTATTCCATGACTTAAATCTAAATGTACAACAACTTCATCATCACAATCCAAGAAAATCTTCGATAACCTGAATAAGATATAAGCATAAAAATCGCTTAAATTTCCATCAAATCTAATAAAAACATTCCCATCGATCTTAAACCTACCCACGCCAGGAGCTACTAGAATGCTCAAATTGCTCTTCTTCAAGTCAACGCCAATCCTCTCGTTTATAAAATCGCTATATAATGAGCAAATATGATCCAAAAGATTATTATATGAGGAGATAGGCTCTTTAGCAACAGTATCCAAAATTATCACTAACACTTGGTCGGGCTTAGGATCCACGCATTCGAGAAGTAATGGAAGCGAAGAACGATTTTCAACGGATCTACCTTCATATCTATACTCTACGGGAGACCAGATAAAGGGATTACCCCATGTAGCAATAAAAATAGATCTCATACCCTGCTTAGCAATTTATGCTCTGTAGCTTAATTAAGCTTTACATACAGTAGCATTCGATGTTTATCGATAGCCTATGGAACTTTGCTTAAACACTTACATTTACCAACTGGAGATGAAAGATCCAAAAACAAGAATTAAGCCGCAAAACGTAAATAATGCATTCAACTTTCCTATGAAAGTTCCATCACGCCATACCCCAAGAGAGTCTTCGCTCCGACCCCTCTTTTAAGCATATCTTGTAGGAGATATCTAAGCTGATCGTATACAGCTTTCCCATTTAGCTTTACACCGACTATAATCCTGAAGGCAACATCTTTATTTATCGCCAGATATGTTATGGGGCTTGGTTCAGCCTCAGTCTCTCTTATCTTTCCTTCTTGCTCCTTGTATATGGGAGTTGTGACCTCAGGAACCAGAAGATTATACCTTGAGTTTATGGGATATGCGTTGAGAAATACTATGGAGGATGCTTCCTCCTTAGTTCCAAGCAGAGAAGCTAAATCCTTCTTTTCCATCTCTATGTAGGATCTGAAAGCTCCTTTAAGGGAAGATGCAGGTATGTAGGGGAGATTCAGCAAAGGATCCCATGATAAACCTACTTCAAATACTTGTTTTCCAAATATATCGTTTGCCATACCCACTATTAATCTTGATTCTGTTCTTCCCGGAAAATCAAATACAATATATCCGCATGCTTGAAGAGCTGATTTCTGTGCATCTAGAATGCTTGAAGCTTTTTTAAACACTTTATTAAGCTTTTCTGGGAAATAAGCCATTGACAATTCCTTTAATATCCTTCTTTTCCTCTCTTCTAGAATCTCCCTTTCCTTATGATCTTCCTTCCTGATTCTAGCCTTATCTTTTAAATATCCTACACTTTTCCTCCTAAGCCAAGAAAGCACATTAATGAAAGATGGATCTAAGGGGATTTCTTCAGTATACATCATGGATAAATCACCTCATACTTATAATTCATTTTCTTAAGATAATTTTCGAGGCTTGAGATTAAGCAGAGATATGCTTCTTTCACCCTATTGCCATCTACGTTTAGTGGTTTTTCACCTCGTTGTTCCTTCTCATACAATCCTTTCCATCTAATCTCAGTGGGCCAGTTGCTGGAGAGGAATAGAGTGAATAGAGCGTTTTCCTCATGAACTGCGAGATGGATTGGGCTTGCCCTTCTATTAACATTGCTTATATAGCCTGTCCCCCTCTGCTCCCTGGGAAGTCCCAGAAACCAAGCTAATCTCCTTCTCGTTATGATATCCTGACTTTTGTCAGCACTTGTTGTCTTAAATCCCATTCTTCTCAACCTCCCTGGTCTATAGAAGAAATCTTGAAGTTCAATTACCATGTCTTCTATTCTCTTCTCAGTTTTTGGCTCAACTTTTATTATTGTAAAAACTGGGACCTCTCTCTTGTCAAATAAGCTGATGGATTCCCCGATATCTGAGAGGTCGATTTTCACCCTAGATATACAGTCAAGTGGTGGTATTTCAGATACTCTTTCCACTTCAAGATTAAGGTAAGATCTTGCAGAATCTAAAGTCCCATTTATTAACTCTTTTAGCATATTGTAATTGATCTTTTTGTCTTTTAAGAACTTTCCTTCAAAACCATCAACTTCGATTGAGAATGTACCCAAACCTCTTCTTCCTCCTTTTCCTATACCATTCAAGGATAGAGCAGTTAGGAGGGATCCTAATGCAAGCTTCCTCTCATTTTCATCTATCCTTTTAACATGAGGAGATTCCTCTATTCTTATCTCTGCATAAAGATTCTCTCCATAGCTTACCTTCCATCGCCCTCCAAGCGAAAGAAGTTTTATCCTCTGAGCACTACATATATCCTTATGTCCTTTTTCACTAAAAGAAACTTTGTTTACAATTATTCTAAACTTTGAAGCTGAATTAAGGCTGCCTAATATGTTTCCTGTCTTTTCACAAATGTATTCTATTTCCGATGTACATTCTTTTTTGCATTTAAGTTTTCCAGCTTCGTATAGAGCTCCTGCTATGTAAACTCTTAACCAGTATCTCCAAAGTCCTTTAATTGATTGAGTCCTAAGGGGATCATCCTTATGGAATTGAGTATCATATCCTCCAAGAAGAAGCCAATTCTCGCTCCTCAACTTAAGGATGAGGCTCATTTCCCATCACCTTTCAACGGGGATAACGGAACCAAAGCCAAGCTCCTTTCCAACGCCTATCCCTTCCTCGTATATTTTTCTTCCTTCCACGCTTTTTTCAAGACTTATAACACTTCCTGGAATTAGGGCTTGATAAATTGGCTTTCTTTTCTTTTTCATCTCACTATACCCAACACCTAAAATCTCTATTTTTCCATAAACTTTGATGTCACCAGCCTCCCATAAGTCTTCCTTCAGTTTCTTCATAAACTCTATCCCGGTTTCATAGAGGATGGGGGATAGAACGTAGAGGAGATTTGCTTTTTCAGGGACTCTGTATATATAACTATCAACTTTTAGTATTTCGAGAAGCGAAGCCCTTCCTTCTCCTCCAAGTCTCACTACATATTTTCCAGTCTTCATTTTTTCAGACACTATATCGAATTCTATTGTAATTTCTATGTTAGCATCTCTTCCAGACAGATAGTCTATGAAATTTGCTGTGTAAATGAGTCCTCTCACTTCATCAGCTACCTTCTTCATCTCTTCAGTTCTCGTTTCTAATCCTATTCCAGTAAAAGTTAACGTTCGGGGTATAAATCCTCTCTTAATAAATTCCTCCTCCTTTAGCTCCTCCCTCATCTCTTCACAGAGCTGCTTCTTTCTCATATCTGAATAATTTGGGACATCATTCAACATTAAGAATACGCCATTCACCCTATTCTCCACATAGTAGGTAGATTTCCTCCTTAGATAGGGTCCTCTAAGCTTCATCCCTTTAAGGACCATCGAGTATGCAGAATCCCACCCCATGTGGCTTGTGTCAATATATCCAAACGTTGTTGCAATAGCCCCTGCTATTGTTGATGGACTTGGTGCAAGAAGAGAATACGCAGAGGAATAGACTCCCCTTGTACTTGGATCGAACTCTCCAGGTCCTCTAAATAAATACGGTTCAAGAACTCTAAATAAAGCTCTATACATCTACTCACCTCTCAAACCG
Organism: Candidatus Methanodesulfokora washburnensis; assembly: GCF_003947435.1. Classification (GTDB taxonomy): domain Archaea; phylum Korarchaeota; class Korarchaeia; order Korarchaeales; family Korarchaeaceae; genus Methanodesulfokora; species Methanodesulfokora washburnensis. Next base: position 1,217 of record NZ_RCOS01000033.1, on the reverse strand, counting down.
CTATAAAGAAGTTTACAGGACTTGAAAATTTCCAGGAAGAGGGGTTTTTCAATTTCTTCTTGCGCATCATATCTCCTGATGTCTTCGTTCTCTTTTATTGTTTTCATTATTTTATTCAGGGGCTCTTCTTCTTGTAAATGTCTCTTTACTATGTATTTTATCAATTCCTCGAATATTTCCATTTCCTTCGCCTTCCACGCTCTTTCTGCCGTTTTCATGATTCTTCCACCAGATGCTTCATAAAGCAATGTTGTTGAAACCTTCTTTGATGAAATCATGTTCATCATATCCTCTAGGAATAATGTAAGATTTGTGAGTATGAATTCAGGTTTTTCCAAGGAGAATGGGATAAGAGCGTTTTCCACAGAACCCCTTGCCGAATATGTTATGACAAGAGAATCCTTCCCTTTCTTCTTTTCTCCACATATCCAAATTGATTTCTTCGCTATTTCATCAATACTTAAGGCGGAGGCTTTTACCACATCATAAAGCGGATATTTGTAGTGTGCAATATAAAGAGAATAGCTCCTCCCCATATTTCCCATCGACGGAATGTAATAGTTATTGAACTTATGAAATCTCACACCCTTGTGACTATGCGCTTCCCTAACAAAACCTCCATATGCTAATCTACTCCCGTCAATTATTTTAACCGCAGAACTAACAGGTGCTACTGAAAGAAGATCATCCCCTCCTGCATAGATTACAACTCCATTATTCTTCTCCACTATCTCTATATCCTTGAGAGCTGCTATCATTAAAGCTCTTGAAACTGAAACATGATAAGATATGCTGACGGGCAACTTCCCCATCAGTTTGATATTGTCTATAAATTTGCTGGCTTCATCTATGTTTCTCTCATCAAGACCTTTTTTACGTGCAATTTCCTTAGCTGAATTTTTGTTTTCCAGTAAAGTCTTTATTATTTCTTTTGATTCTCCCTCAAATGAGTTAACGATATAATCCTCCACTTTTACTCCAAAAATGCTGAAATCTCCTCCCATAATTTTCCCCATGTTATCCCCATCTGCCCTTATTAATGCATAGTATGTGTTTATTGGAGGAGTTAAGATCCCTTTCTCTTGAAGCTCTCCTCTGATCCGATTCCAAAGACCTCTGGGAGATATTTCATAGCCCTTCGTCTCAAGTACTGCGTCTTCCGATTCAGCAAAGAGGAAGTTTTTGAGATAATTCTTTAACTTATCGTTTATATGAAG
>NZ_RCOS01000032.1 GCF_003947435.1 Candidatus Methanodesulfokora washburnensis | reverse complement strand
GGGCCTTAGCCCTGAGGCCAAAATATCTTCTCTTGGACGAGCCAACAGGAAACCTTGACTCGAGCTCTGTGGAATCCCTGATAAACATTATAAGAGGGAGAAGATATGTCGTTGTGGCAACACATGACAGGGATTTCTCCGAGCAGGTTGCAAACAGGATAGTAAAAATGAGATATGGCAGGATAGTGGGACAATAAAAATAGTTAAATCCCGATGAACTCTCTCGACTTAGGGAGCGGTGAATTCCTCGAAAATCCGCTGTAACAATTGCATATTGCTCCAAAAAAAGCAGTATAGATATTTCCCAGAATTAATCTTTCTGATAGGGAATTTAATGTTTATATTTGAATTATATTTATCCTTCAGGGATCCTCTATGAGAGGCAAGCTGTTGGTGGCAGGCCTTTCAGCCCTTCTTCTGGTGATCCTCATAAGCCCGAACATCCTGATGGCACAGCCAGTGGAGACGGAGCACAGCATAGTTGTTGATGAGAGGGGATCTATGGAGGTAAAACCGCTTGTGAGGCCGAGGATGGCCTGTCGATATCAGAGCATAGAGGTGCTGAAAAAGGAGAAGGATCATCAGATCCTGTTGATAAAGTATGCTAAAGATGGGGAGATCAAGGAGGCAGTCGCTGAGATAAAGGGGGATTTAAGGAGGAAAGCTGAGATAAATATAGATGTAGAGGGCAAGAGGTATTCCATAGATGTTGAGAGAACACAGGTTTTCAGCATGGGATTTGAAAGGGAGTTTCCTGTTATCGAGCAGGGAAGGTTCGTCAGGAGAAGCCTTGATATAAGCCTTGTAAAGCTCTCCGGAAACATCTCTGTTGAGTACTATCTTCTGAACTACTCCGTCACAAATCCTAAGTGGAATCTGTCGATCATCACGATGTTGTTCCCAAGAGGTGAAGCATATGCTGCCTTCACCGCCGTTGTCTACTCCCCTGCAGAGAAAAGGGTCACATCGCTCGAGCTTGTCAATTTAAGCGGGGGTATAACGCTCTCTCAGAGTTATATGATCCTCAGCAACGTTGCTGAAAACCTATCTAAGGTGTATGAAAGAGGAAATAAGACGGTCAGGGAGCAACTTCCATATGGATATAAGGTGATGGCGATAGAGTTAAAACACCTCGCCAATTTGGTGAATAAAGTGGGAATGGACAGACCTATATCGAGTGCAAGAGCATTGATTAGCGATGAGCAGTGCGAGGCAGTCTGTACTGCCATAACAACTGTAGTCTGTTATACGGTCTGTTATCCAGTAACTGGGTTTGTTGCTGGCTTTTTCTGTGGAGTTCTATGCGGAACAGCTGTAGAACCGTTTTGTGAAATGGTCTGCTATGGCGATACAGAAATGGAAGAGCCGGAGATACCACCGGGCCCATACCCATAGTTTTAATGACTCCAGCACTTGATATGTTTGGATATAAATTTTTATTTTCTTTCTTGGAGGTATATTGATGGAAAATCGGGGGCCAGATGAGAAATATACGGTGAGGGGAGTAATTCTTAGATGTACTATTGGACTTCTAATTGGTATAGGGTTTATCTTGCCTGTGATCCTCTCGCCCTTGCGATTTAAACCTAGTGAGATTGCGACCGCTCTTGTAAGTTTTCTCCTTTTCACTTTTGGCTGGTTCTCCGGTCTTCCTGCCTTCATAAAAAGGGATATAGGTCCAGATGCATTGAGCAGGAGGATGTTAAAGGGATATATAGCTGTAATGTGCACTGGGGCTATCCTCATAATCCTTGTCGGGATCCTCTTCCACTGCTTGGACACATCGTTAATTGCCCTTTCAGCCTATGCTATTTTGTGCATTATCGCAAACTTCGTCCTCCCAAGGTTTTATAAGGGTTCTTCTTCAGGGAAGAGGCTTTCTAGAGCCCCCTCTGAGAATGCATAATCTATACATGCAAAAACAGAGATCTCAGTGTCATATGCAGTACGCGGAATTAGATGCACGTTTAAGAGAGCCATTGTTTATCCATTTACTATTTTTCGCTTATCTTAATCAACAAACTTCCGCTTTCTTTTCTTTATACCAATGAAATAGAGGAAGAGAGGAACAGGGCTCTGTGAAATGTTATATAGAGAACTGAAATAGATGTGGATAGCTGTTTCGGAATGCCTCTCCCTAATCGCCCTTCAGGCACTATTACAGGTCCAGAGGACTAGAGAAGTAACCTACTCCACGACTGAAGTCGGGAGCTTTGTAGGTTCATCCCGCAGTCCCCTACGGGCTGGGTTACTCAGCCCTGCTAGGAGGGACTTGGCTCTCCCAGCTATATTCACTGAGGCGTTATAATCTGCATCATATTCCCTTCTGCAAACCCTGCACCTAAACCTTGAGGAAAACCTTTCCCCTTTTCCACCGCACTTCAGGGCAACCTACCTCAGCCTTAGGAAGGGAGAAAATATTTAAACCTTGTTGCAATTCCTCCCCACGACTGAAGTCGGAGTCTCCTCGCATTGATCTTGATGAATATCATGTTCTGAATTTAATGCTATTGAAATAGAAAAGAAGCTTAATTCTGGCTTATCTAACCTCTGCTTCTCGAGCTTATAATCCTCTGCACATCCTCTATGAACTTCTTTACCTTCTCCATCTCCCTTCTCAGCATATCGGGATCTATTATCCCATCATAGAATGTCATCTCATGGAGATACCTCTCCCTCGCACCATACCTGTCCCTTAATCCGAGCTTTTCAACCTCCGGATCCTCCTCCTCAAGCTTATCCAGAAGCTTTCTCCTCTCCCAGTGACTTGCTGGTACAATATCCGTGTAGCTGAGAATTAATGCATTGGCAGCGCTCACAACAGCATTCCAAAGCTTCTCAGCACCATCCCTTATCCTCAGCGCATCCTCCTCCTCAAGTCCCTCCTTTATCTCCTCAGCCCCTCTTCTGAAAAAGGACCAGGAGTCCTCAATGAACATCTGAACTCTCTCTTTAGCACGCAATTTCTCCCCCTACTATGAACCTGATAAAAAGATTTAGTTTGTAGATGCCAACAGCAATGAAAAGCTCTTTACTGGTGGAAACCTAGCCTTACACAGAAAAGTTTTCTGATATACGACTTTAGCTAAAATATAGTAAGCCTAAAGCCTGCTAATAATTAAATTTCTCTGCTGTACTTCCAGCAGATGCCAAGGAAGAGGGTAATCATAGTGGGGAAAGTTCACGACGTCGGCTACAGACCATTTCTTCTGGGAATCGCTGGCTTTCTCGGAATAGAGAGATTTTATGCGGACAACATCATGATTGAGGGAAAGCAGGCTGTTGAGATACTTCTTGACTCCTCGGAGGACAAAATCTCCACGTTCATGGATTTAATTCAGAGAAAGAGGCCTGAGAATGCTGTAGTGGAGGAGATAAGAGCTGAGGAATATCTGGGGGATGTTATGAGAATGGAGGATTACTATCGGTATCTCACAGCAATGCAACTTGAGAAGATCGTATCTTACGGAGGTCAGATGCTGAGAAAACAGGATGAGACGATACAGGTCATTAAGGAGGAGGGGAAGAAGACGAGAAAGATGATATCCTCTAGAACAAAGCTTCTCTCATCAAAACTCGATAACATAACACGTCTCCTTGAGGAGAGGTTCAAAAAGCTGGAGGAGGATGTGGAGAGGATAAAGAGAGCACTGATAAAAGCAGGAATAGATATCCAGTAGCTGAATCCAGATGGAGCTTATATGCTTCAGCGAAAAATCTCACTTTCCTTTAGGAAGTTCCATTCATTCTTCTTAGAAAAAGAGGGATGAAAGCTTATTATGGAAACAGATTATGATACTAGAGTTATCGTAGCTGTTATAAAAATATAAAGAACTATTCTATCTCCTCTCCACCGAATATTTATAATGCGCTTTAGGATCTCTTTTTCAATGGGTTTCGTGAAGGCCAAGTTTAAAGTAGTTGGAGAAAGGAGAGAGATCGAGGGAGAAGCTATAGTTGATACCGGCGCTTGGTATACAGTTATCGATGAGGAGCTCGCTGATTACTTGGGCGTGGAGTACACGGGTTTGACCTTGCTGTTGACCCCATTCTCAGGCCAGAGAATTGAGTGCAGGGAAGCTATTGTGAAATCACTCTCCATAGAGGGAAGAACTGCGCCTTTCGAACTTATCTCAGTTTGCTCTATCCCTGATCAGGTGAAGAAGCTTCTTAGAAGGCAGGAAGCAGAGGACAGGATTGTCATAGGGGCACACAGCTTGGAGAGGCTGGGCTATGCCGTTGATGTAGCAGCGCATAGGCTGGTCGAATCCCCGGGAGTCCTCATGTTGTTAATTCAGAGGAGAAAGTAGCTACTTGTGTAGATGTTGAATATATAAAGCTTAAATTTTATAAAATTAATTATTTCAAGTTTTATTATTTATGCTTTAACAGAAGAGGCTCTCTTAGATCTTTTTGAAAAGAGAGATGGAAGAGCGAAAATAGCAGAAGACAAAACCACACCAACAAGGGAAAAAGCCAGATCCCATAAAGCTCTCTCCCTAATCTTCCCATTAGAGAATATTAGGATGAAGGAGAAGCCAAGGATAAGAGCCACAGCCCCTATTACATCACCATAAAGCCTCCGCCATTGCTCTACCTTATCGCCTGAGCGAACTTTATTTCTAAATATGAAATAAATTCCCTGAGATATATAGATCAGCACTGCAACACAGAACAAAATGTACACAACTAGCCCATAAAGGTGCTGCCAATAAAAGGAGGGGTAAATAATGAGGTAAAGAAACACCACAAGAATCGTGAGAAGAAGGAGACAGATGTAAGTGTTCCTCCATGACTTGGAAACCCAGTCGAATTTCAGGACTTCCCACCATTCCACATGCCATTAGGATTGGGTCCTAATTTAATTATTGTCCCTAGCTCTCACCAATATTTATATGGAACTAAAGGAATGAGGCTTGATGCTCGAGCTTGTCAAGCTGAGGAAGGAGTTTAATGAAGTTAAAGCACTGAATGGAATAGACTTTAGATATGATAGAAGGGGAGTTCTGACGGTGATAGGACAGAATGGCGCCGGAAAGACGACCCTTCTGAGGATACTATCGTGCCAGCTCCTTCCAACCGATGGGAGAGCATACCTCCTTGGGATGGATGTGGTCAAAGATTACGAGAAGCT
>NZ_RCOS01000031.1 GCF_003947435.1 Candidatus Methanodesulfokora washburnensis | reverse complement strand
GGATTTGTCGATGGAGATATTATCGGTCAAGGTGAAAATATCGTCTCTGTGCTCGATCGACATCATCAGACATGCAGATACATCTATTTAACTTTATCATAGTAATGTTTGCATTTATAAAATATTATCTCAGAGTCCTCTTTTATAGATACTTGCGTCTACCTCGAGATCAATGACTACGGCAATGGGCAACAGATTAATTGTGCTTTAGAAGCAGTACTCAAGATGTGGCTTTAAAGATATTTTTGAACCAAATTACAAGCTTATCGATGCTACACGTCATTTTTGCAGACTCTTAGGCTTGCTCATCATTTCTTCCAGTTCCTTTAACACTTTTTCCAGTTCTGGACTCCACTTTATCCTTTCTTTCAGTCCTTCTGTCCTTTTAGCTACCTCACTTACAAGCTTGATGATATCATAAGCCGCCTCCTCTCTGTTTCGATACTTGGAAAGTGTCATGTCCGGATCTGGACCGTTATACTGATAATCATGTAGATTCAGCGCTTTATCGGTCCACACGGATATGTCATCATGCCCGATCTGCTCGAGCAACTGTGACAGCCACTTCATTCTCGTTGTTGGTGCCTTTGGCACAGCCTTTTTCACCAGCCACTCCTTATCCTCCCTGCTCGTAATTTCAAGCAATTTAGAAAGCTCAAGTCTTAGCAATGCAGTTATAAATGCTTTCCAGGATTGAAAGGCCTTGCCAGAGGCATTTCTGATGAGACCCCTGCTCAGGAAGTCAAGGGCTAATTTTGCCTCAACAATAGACTCTAAAAGCCTAGCCACGACATAGTCCTCGGTAGAAGGCTTAGGCAAAGGTTTCTCTAGGGATTCAGCGGACATTATCAGCTAAATTGCTTTGTCTAATAAAAACTTTGCATCTTTAGCAACTGAGGGAATACTGTGAAAAAGCCTGCAAGGTGGCCTGATGGCAAAAGTACTGCTGAATCGCTCTGAAAGAAAGCTGCAGGTTTGTAAATGGAGTGAAATCCATTGGATTTTCCTAAGGCTCTTTCCTTCGGATGAAAACTCCTTACACCCTCTATAAATAAGTCGAAGATTTTCAATTTCCAGCTTTCCTTCTTGTCGAGTTTTTGTAAATCTTGTCTGAAATATAAAGCAGAGCTACTGGTCTAAGGAGTTAAAATAGCGTTTTCATAAGCTTGAGTTTTTCCCTGAGTATCTTTAATGGTTTCTCATCTCTTCAGCTTTATCTGGAGTTTTCTCTAGTCTTGCGAAAGATTTTTAAAATTTGAGGTACAGCTACCGATGGGCGTTGTTGATGATCCTAGAGGTTAATGGGCATATCAGAATGGCCAAACAGTACCTTTCAGAGGCATTTAAGCTTCTCGAAAACGATCCATATGATGCTGCTGAGAAGGTTTGGGCATCAGTCAAGCATGCCACAGCAGCTTTAACCACAAAGTTTCTGGGCAGATCTGTTCCAGCTGAAGGTATACCATGGAGAGAGTTTGTTAAAAGAGCTTTTCTGAAAGCTGGATTGGATGAGGAGGAGGCCTCGGACTGGGCAGCTTACTACATAGATGTCAGGGATAGGCTGCATGGAGGCTGCTTCTACGGATTGAATTATGAGGAGCCTGAGCACAGGCCTCTGATCGAGAGGGCAACTCACTATGTGGAGCTCGTCAGAAAACTAGTTGCGCCATGATTGAGCGTCATCAGGAGTGAGATTTAGTTTCATCAAGGCAAAAATGCTGAGAGGGGAGAGGAATGAGAATATGCAATTCGGTAAATAGAGCAGGCGAAAATGGGCTGAAGGAAGATTTTCAGCCTAGTTAAAGTATTGAAAAGCATAAGGGGATAAAGAGCTGTCAATACAAAATAACAATGCATATGAGAGAGCCTGAAAAAAGCAAGTTAAAAAGTTGTCCATCAACTACCTCTCTAACAGGCTTTAGAGAAGGGATTGAAGGATTCAGTATTTAAAATTTAAAACTTTTATTTCACTCAAGTCCTGCTTTTCTCTATTTCTTGAGATCAATGACATAAATCTCCTAATTATAAAAATGGGCACCCAGAAAACCCAGAGCTTTAGCTCCGAGATGAATGGGCAAAGCTTAAATACAAACCCCCCTGAAATCCATGGCTCGGATGTTCCGAGTCCGTGAGAGAGGTGGGGGAGGCAAGACGCCTTTAGCCCATGCCTTAACGAGAGGCATGGGATGGGGGAGCTGTGGGTCCCCCGAACCAGCAGATGAGGGGAAAGGCGTAAAGCCTGCTCTAAACGCTGGAAGCTCCCGACTTCAGTCGTGGAGCAGCTCACCTCCATAGCATGGGCCTCTCACTTTTCCTTCTTTTCATCAGCGGTTCATCCGCAAATCTCCATATCCCCCTTCCAGCATCGTCTATCGCAATACCAAGCCTTGAGGCTAGAATATCGCTTATCAGGACCTCCTCCTCCCTATCCGATACAAGAGGTATGGCCTCAACGGGCAGAGTCTCCCTATCTTCTACCAAAACTTGGACATGTATTGCTTTAGGGCATCTCAACATAAAAGCAGTTCCTCCTATCACATCGTACTCCTCGAGCGAGGAGCCCTCAGGAGGAGGGTGAAGACCCAGTTTCTCAGCAAGTTTGAGGGGCAGAAGTATCTCGGGCTCGTCCGTCTCAAATCCTGTGTTCACTAGTGCTACTGTCTCAGCTTCCCTGTCATTATGAGTGAGCTTAAGCCTCACCCTTACTGCCATGGATCTCCTCCTCTGTCCTCACTATCTTTCCAATAACCCTTTTTCGGCGCAGCTTTCCAAACCTCCTTCTCTTTCTCTCCATAAACAATTCAGCTGCACATCCTATATAAGCTTTTTAAAGGTCATCAGAAACTTCCTGTCAAATGCGCTAAAACTCGCTCGTTTCAGTTACAATGATCTCCTGAAACCGTTGTACGCAACAATTATATTGGAGCTGTGAGAGCTGGAGAGGGGGTTATTTGAAGGGAATAATACTTCATGGTGGTGCTGGAACTAGGCTGAGGCCCCTCACCTACAGCGGTCCAAAACAGCTGATTCCTGTGGCAAATAAGCCGGTGAGCCAGTATGTTTTGGAGGATCTCAGAAGCTGTGGCATAAAGGATATTGCAATAGTACTGGGTGAAACATTTCCGGAGCTTGTGAAGGAGCACTATGGCAATGGGGAGAAATTTGGAGTCAGGATAACATACATCTATCAGGGAAAGCCCCTTGGCATAGCGCATGCAGTAAGCCTTTGCAGGGATTTTGTCGGAGACTCAGAGTTTATAGTCTATTTAGGGGATAACATACTCCAGCATGGGATAAAGGCCCATTTTGAGAGATTTTTATCAGAGGGCTATGATGCAATGGTACTGCTAAAGGAAGTAGAGGATCCCACTAGATTTGGAGTAGCCCAATTTGATGCAAAGAGAAGGCTTATCAGGTTGGTGGAGAAGCCAAAAGAGCCTCCCAGCAATTACGCTCTTGTCGGCGTCTATTTCCTCAAACCAGTGATATTTGATGCAATTAAAGATTTGAAGCCCAGCTGGAGGGGAGAGCTTGAGATAACAGATGCCCTTCAGATGCTGATTGAAAGAGGATTCAATGTGGGCTATGATTTTGTGAAGGGATGGTGGTTTGACACGGGCAAGAAGGATGACATACTCACTGTCAACGCCAGAATACTTGATGAGCGCATAACTGGATGCATAAAAGGAGCTCTGGAGAACTCCAGAGTTGAGGGCAGGGTTGAGATAGGGGAGGGGACAAGGGTAATAAACAGCTTGATAAGAGGGCCCAGCATAATTGGTGAGAAATGTACGATAAGGAATTCCTACATCGGGCCCTACACCAGCATAGGAAACGGGACAAGTGTAGTTGACAGCAGCATAGAATACTCGGTGGTGATGGAGAATGTGAGCATAAGCGGGGTTGATGGACTTGATGAGTGCCTGATTGGCAGATGTGCAAGGATAGTTAAAGCTGAGGGAAATAGAAAGGCTGTAAAACTTCACTTAAGCGATTACTCTGAGGTGATTCTCTGATCCTATTTTCCACCCTTAAATAACTCGCATTGCTACAGAGAACAAAGCATCACAAATATCCTGGTCACGGGTAGTTTGAGTTTATATGCAAATCTAATCTACTTTTTAAGGAATAACTTCAATTCGAGCTAATGAAAAGAATCATGTGCCGAAATCAGGCTTTTTGTTCAAAACAAGATGTCCCTTCTCCAGCAGATATTCACGCAGAGATTCTCTCCAATTCCTCACTTCTATGCCATATTTTGGCAGCTTTACACTTTCTAATGCAGAGAATTTAGGTCTTCTGGCCTTAGCTTGAAGCTGATCTGTTTTTATCGGTCTAATCTCTGGGGCTAATCCCATGAGCCTGAATATCTCCTGAGCAAACTGGAACCATGTGCAATAGCCTTTGTTAGTCGCGTGGTAAACTCCGTAAGGCAGACCTTCCTCTAGAATTCTCCTGATGATTAATGCGGCATCCTTCGTGCATGTTGGGCTCATCCACATATCATCAACCACGCTAATAATTTCTCTATTCAAAGCCTTTGTTATCATTGTTTCCACAAAATTTCCTCCTTTTCCTCTCGCTCCAGCTACACCAAAAAGGCTAGCAACCCTAATTATGTAGTGCTTTGGGTTCTGTTTTGTGTAAAACTCGCCGGCCAGTTTTGATATCCCGTATGTGTTCACCGGGTTTGGTACATCCTCCTCTGTATATGGTGCATTCTTTAAGCCATCAAAAACATAATCCGTGCTTATATACACGATTGTAGCATCCAGCTCTCTTGATATAGAAGCCAGATTTCTTGCACCTATGGCATTTACAAGGAATGCCCTAAGGGGTTCTTCTTCACACTGATCTGTCTTGTGAAAGGCAGCAGTATTTATAATTACATCAGGATCATACTTTTTTAAAACTAGGCAGCTTTCATACTCTGTTACCTCTATGTCCTCATGTGTCAATCCTATGGCTTCATGATGACCCTGCATAACCCTCATTAAATCTGTACCCAGCTGTCCTGTTGAGCCTACAACGGCTATCCTCATAGGATCATCCCATTTATTTCGATATCCTTGATAAGCTTGTGCATCTCCATTAGTTGTTTGTACCATTTTACTGTTATCGTTCGTGGATCATCTGGATTTAATCTTCCATCCTTAAGGGCATCAAAAATCTCCTTGGCCCCTTCTCTTGGCGAATATCTAGGCTCAAAACCCAGAGTTTTTCTTATTTTTTGAAAACTTACCCTGTAATTCCTCCTGTCTGGGGAGCCATACCATTCATAGTTAAAGGGAAGGCCAATGGATTCAGCCACAAGCCTTGCTAGATTAAAGATCTGGAAGTTTTGTTCATCACTGCCCACATTAAATATCTGTCCATTAACAAGCTCATTTTCCGCTTCCAGAACCTTGATAAATGCGTTCGATGTGTCCTTTATGTGCACAAAAGGACGCCATTGTGTGCCATCTCGCATTATCGGAACCTTCCCGTTTTTGAAAAAGCCTAGAACCATCCCGTTTATCGCTAGATCGAATCTCATCCTAGGCGAATAACCATAAACAGTGGCCTGCCTTAGGATAGTCACACTAAATGTCTTATCAGCCAGTGGCAACACCTCTTTCTCAGCTAGCATGTTTGCTTTAGCGTACGTTGTTAATGGATTCAGCTGAGAATCCTCTGTTAGCATTCCCTCCTGGGATCCATAGACGCTACAAGAGCTAGCTAAAATGTACTTCTTCACCCCAAATTTTTTAGAAAGCTTTGCCACCCTAACTCTACCTCTATAGTTTATCTCTAATGTTTTTTGGGGATCTAATTCTCCACTTGGATCATTTGACAAGGCTGCCATGTCTATCACAGCATCAATGCCCCCCAGAATATCCGGATTAAACCACCTTACGTCATCTTTAACCACTTTTATCCGGTCTTCTATCTCCCTTATAGGATCAAACCCGAAGAAAAACCTGTCCAAACAGGTTACATCATACCCCCTCTCTAGGAGCATTCTGCAGAGGATTGAGCCTATGTAACCAGCGCCTCCAGTAACCAAAACCCTCATAAAACATCTCCCTCATTTATGTGGAGGTGAAAACCAGTCCCAAGGTTTTCCAACACGAGGATCATCTCTTCTTCCATTTATCTCTGTTGGAACTATTGATGGATCGTTCCATGGTCTTCTAATCTCATCTGGATTTCCATAATCATAAAGTCTTGTCACGAAGTAGACAGTCAAAGAGGGAGTGCTGCTGACAGTTTTTGTTCCATGAAGGTACTTACCCGGAATTCTAACTAGCATCGGTTTCTTTCCACTGGCAATTATCTCAGCCATCCTGCCGGTCTCCTCTTCATAAGCGCATATCTTCATTGCTCCCTGAAGAACCAAGAAATAGTCGATCTGTCCCCTTTCATGCTTATGCCATGCCCTCACTATGTTAGGGTAGCTGTAGCTTATGTTCACTTGCACGATCCAGTCCTCTTCAAGTAGATCCTTCCAGTCCTGCCTAAGGGCTTCAGCGAAGAGACCTCTTTCATCTGGTATTAGATTTAAGTCACGTGTTTTAACCCCTTTAAGAGGATATTCTCTCACCATGCCGGATTTTGAAGGATTCATTCTGGTCACTGCCGCCTTTTTAGCTAGAAAAAATAAAAGCTTTATGGTGATTGTTAACATTTATTATCTATTTTTTTTCAGATGCGTGTGCAGTGGTGAACTTCGCAGCACAAACTCATGTTAATAGAAGCATATCAGATCCGGTCACGACCTAAGGTACAGCTTGGATTCAACGAAAATAAGAAGCCTTGGGTGGAGGCCAAGACACGATTTTGATGGGGCCTTGAGGAGGACAATAGAGTGGTACATTGAAAATGAGTGGTGGTGGAGGCCTTTGGCAGATGAGCGCATTCTGCATCCAACACCATGGAAGCTGAGATGGTAACATGAGAATTCTGGTCACAGAAGCAAGTGGGCTGCTTGGTTCCAAGCTTGTGGAGATTCTTCTCAGAAAAGGTTATGCAGTATACGCTGGATACAATGAAAACAAACCTAAGGCAGGTTTACCGGTAAAGCTGGATGTATCAAATGAGGGGGATGTGGAGAGGGCTTTTGAGATCTCAAGGCCTGAGGTTGTCGTTCATGCTGCAGCATTGACAAATGTCGATGCATGCGAGCTCAATAAGGAGCTTGCTTGGAGCATAAACGTTGTTGGAACGAGAAATATAGTTAAGCTATCAAAAAAATACAGTGCATTCCTGATATACATATCAACAGATTATGTGTTCAAGGGGGATAAGGGAATGTACAGTGAAAGCGATCCAACTGAGCCTGTGAACTACTACGGCTACACAAAACTCAAGGGGGAGGAGGAGGTGAGGCTTCTTGAGGAGCACTGCATTGCGAGGACAAGCGTCATATATGGCTCAATCCCAGCAGCAGGGAAGGTCAACTTCGCCCTCTGGGTGATAGATAAGCTGAGGAAAGGGGAAAAGGTGAGAGCTTTGACGGATCAGTGGAATTCCCCAACATTAAACGTAAATCTGGCTGAAATGATAGTGGAGATTGCTGAAAGGAGGCTTTTGGGAACATTTCATCTAGCAGGAGCCACGAGGATAAGCAGATATGATTTTGCAAGGCTAATAGCTAGAAAATTCAACTTAGATGAGCGTTTAATACAGCCAATAGCGTCGAATGAAATCTCTTGGATCGCTCAAAGACCCAGAGATTCCTCCTTAAATGTTGAGAAAGCCTCAAGAACCCTGAAAATAAAACCCCTTGATATCCATAGATCGCTGGAAATTCTGAGATCTGAGCTAGAATGCCATCCGTGAGGATCCGTATCCTAGGAGCGATATTATAGCTTGAGGGGCTAAATTTTCAGCTATCAATCAGGCCAATAACTGGCTTTCTCGCTTTCCCTTACCTTATTTTCCCCTGAAAATCTCCATAAACCGGAGCTAGGCTTTAAAATTTCTATCTCCATCTTTTCTATCAAGGAGTCGCTCAGAATAACCTCATGCTCCCCCGGAACTGTGACAGCTCTTGCCTCTATCCAGCTGGACTCTCTGTCCTCTGTCTTAGCCCTAAGCATCACCTCTCCCAGTATGTAAGCAGTGACTTCAGCCCCAACAACTCCATATCTCTCCCCTCTTATGCCCTCAAGCTTGAATCCGAGCTTTTTTGCCAGAGCAATTGGTATGTGAACCTCAGGCTCCTCTGCCTCATATCCGCTGTTTGCTAGGGCAGCTGTCCTCAGGATTATGCTGTTCGATTTCAGCTCAACTGGCACTCTTACAACCAAAAAGATCACCTCTTTATCCTAATGAGTTTTCCGAACCTCCTCCTTGCTCTTCTGGACACAAACTTTCCGAACTTCCTCATAGGATATTGATGAAGGAGTAGCTAAAAAAGTTGTCCAAGATTGCCTCTCTAATTGATATAATAAGAAGCCTTTAGGTAAAGGAGTTAGCTTTTCATCCCCATGATTCTCTCCTCATATGACAGGATCAGATCAGCAGCCCTCCTTAACATTCCCATTCTTGAGGCAATCTCCCTGAGGAGATCCAGATCTCTCTGTTTTAGCGAGATAAGAGGGAGAAGGGAGATGTAGAGCAGAAGATAGATAGGGAGGAGTATTATTCTGACAGGAGATGCGATAAAACTTCCTAAAATCAGGACAGGGATTGCTGGGATAAAAGATGAGATATACACTGATGCAGAGCTCCTCAGATCAACAGATGCATCGAAGCTCCTGATTATGGCGAGGCCTAAAGAAAGGGAGATTACATTTGATAAGATCTGAGCTGCTATCAGGCCGGGTATTCCAAAAAATTTTATTAGGATGGATGATGAGATTACAAAGAAGAGGGCATTTGAGGCTGTAATGATCAAAATTTTCTTAGTCTTTCCGAGGCTGCTGAGAAATGGGCTTATGGATAGAGATCCTAAGCCCACAAGAAGGTAGTTTACTGAGAACATTGAGAGATAGAGAGGGGATAAGCTGTACCTTCTTCCGAAGAAAATGCGGATAATATCTGGTGAAAATATCATGACGGAGGCAGCTAGGGGCACCATGATAAAAGATGAGTACTTGACTGAGAGCCTGAACATTTTCTCAACCCCTTCATCAA
>NZ_RCOS01000030.1 GCF_003947435.1 Candidatus Methanodesulfokora washburnensis | reverse complement strand
CATCCGCCTCCTCCAATGTGAGCTCATCCTTCTCTATGAGCTCCTTAAGTCTTATCCTTTCCTCCTCAGTCAACACATCCGTGATGGGATTTCCGGATAAAACTCTGGACATCTCCCTTCTTAAAAGCTCGCTTGCCTCCCTTCTCAACACTCCTTCATAGCTGAGGAAATCTATCATGAACTCATTCACGCTTCTCAGGTTCTTTTTGAGGGAGTTGAATTTCTCGTGCATATATGCCTTGAGCGATGTCTCCAAGCTCTCGAGTCTCCTGTCCACCTGCTCAAATCTCCTGTCTATCTGCTTGAACTTCTCATCTATCTGTCTAAATCTCTCATCTATCTGTCTAAACTTCCCATCTATCCATGCGAACTTCCTTCCAAACCAATAAGCCAGACTTATAATTGAGAATAAGCCTCCAAGACCTCCTATTGCTGAGAGGATGCTGAGGATATCAGCCAGCTTTCACACCCCAATATGTGGATATGGAGGCATAAAAAGGTATCGTCACAGGCATTTTCAGTGCAGATAGCGATGCATGCAGAAGCTCCAAATGGCACAAGATTTATAAGGAGGGAATCGGATAATTTTAAAGTGGGAAGATGAGCGAATTTTCCCTCTCTTTAGCCTTCATTGTGCCAATAGTTGTGCTAATATTGGGGTCTATCGCTTTTGCCATCGCTGTAAGACGGATTCTCCTCTTTGAGAGGATGAGAAGAAGGGTTCAAAATGAGATAGAGAGGTACATTCAGAGGTGGAGGCCAAGGATAAAACCAGTTGATTCAATGAAGATTGGATCAGCAAAAGATGAGCTGAAGGAAAATATTCCAAAGCGTTGAGAAATCCTCTATTCTTTTTTTGTCTATGCGTGCTTCGTTGTTTTCATTAGGAAAGTAAAGGACGTGCCCGATAATTAAAAGGAATAGAAAGCAAAACTTTCTTAGCTGCTTCTCAGCTGACCTATAATAAATTGTGCACCTTGGGATAATAACATGAGCACTTGTGTTCTTGATAAACGTATTCTCCCCAGTGATAGGTCGAGATCTATTAAACTGGCTTCATTGTTTTCTCTGCGCTTTAGCTAAAATCCAAGGATATTTTCTAATTTTACTTATATAATATATTAGAAAAAGGACGTATATACCGCCTAGGCATAGCACATCTTCAATGCGATTTCTCTCTGTAAAGAAGAACATCAGCACCATAAGGCTCGCATAAGAGGAGCAAAAGAAGGCAATATCCGAGAGAAAATCCCTTCTCGTGAGAACTATTGGTTTTCCTCTCTCTAGGTGATAATAGATGTTCTCACGCAAAAGTTCAAAGGCAATGAACAGTCCAAAAAGTATTCCGATCATCGCAAGGCCCGGATATACCCCGATCTGTTGGGCATAGCTGAAGGGGCAGAAGGGACAGAGAAAGGCCATATATTCTAATATTGAATACTCTTTTTTCAATGAAAATTCGATTATAGGCGAAAAAGATATTAATGTAAATGCAAAAAGTAAAAAAGATATTATTTCCAGTAAAAGTATGATTCCATACTGTTTTCTCGAGGCTTTCTCCAAAGCATTACTTGCCTTCATTTTTATGGGCTCTATCGCTGAAAGAAGGAGTTTTGGCAGGATAGAAGCGATAACACCTCCTCCAAAGATCCCCATGATCACGGATGTAAAGCAAACGAGGAGTCCGATGGGATCGTGGATTATCCTCACAGAGAAGGAAAATGAGATATAAGTTCCCAGAATGAGCGAGATAATAGCCCAGATTTTCATGAATCTCGAGTAGAAAAGCTCAGATATGCCGAAAATTATAACACCAGTTCCTACTGCTACTGCTATTGTTGCTATAATGCCTAAAAATAGCCCAGGAGGTCCCTGAATGAAATCTCCAGTAAAAAATGCGATAAAAATGCCCAAGACGGAAAAAAGAATAAGCCAGATGATAGCCCGCACATACCATAGCAGGCGATTAATCAGCGTTTTCTTATCCCATCTATCCACTACATACCACCGTGAGATAGCAGATCTGGGCACTCATGTCTCTCGTATCGAGACCCACTATTAAAAGCTTGTAGTTCCCGTGTGGAAGATCGCTGGGCAAATTAAATGTTACATTATAGAATACAGTATTGTATGATTGGTTCACCAGTTTTACAGAGTATGATATTGTGTGGTTGCCAATCTCCACAGGATATCCCACCTCTATGCTCATGTTGCCCGGCTGCTCGCTCCACTCAGCGACTATTAAGACCGATACAGAGGAGCCTGCTTGAGCTGTTACATTGGATGGCACAGCATAAATTCTGGCTAAAGAATGAGAGGGGCCGAGCATGGATGTGTTGAATGTGGCTGATAGCGGATTGTAGCGATTTATCGCATCGCTTCTTCCTATTAGAGATCCATTTGCATAGATCCATCCGCTCCACTCCAATCCTGGTATTGATGAGATCCCCAACCATGTTGTATGGACGCCTTTTGTGACCTCCAAAGCTTTTATAAAGCAGAAACTGCCTGCAACAACTCCCATCACGGACCACGGCTGTGTTATCCAGAATTGTGTGTCGATCGGTATGTCTATCGTTGCCCCAGCATACCGAGCCCATGGATCCTTATAGGTCACTCCCTTATAGACAAGAATAACCACCACAGTACCACCAAGCCAGCGCAGAATAATCGACAATAACTCCTTTTCAGATAGAGCTAGAGTTTCTTCAAGGAGTTTTCTAATAGCCTCATCCTGATACAGCTTAAGAATTAAGTATGGTGTTGCTGTGCCTATTGGCACGAGACCTAGACGCTCCATTATAATAATGGGCATAATCTCTTCAACAGCTTTGGGGACTGTAACTGTAAGAATGAGCTCTATGATTAAAAGATTAACATAATATAACCTCTGCCGATCGGTGCTTGTGAGGACTTTCCCCTCCCTTTTCAGAAGATAGTCTACCTCTTCTGTTAGATGATAGGCTATCCATTCTGCTATGGGATATAGAAGTACCATAAATGCACCGTAATAGAGAATGATCATTATATGTCCAGGACTACCGCTCACTATCTTCACTTCTATTTGCACTCCTTTCTCTCTGAGTTCATCTATAACCTCCCTTAGCTTTTCATGTATCCCTTCTATCTCCAGTCTTAGAGAGTCAGCCAAAGACAGATCACTATACTGGATTATTTTTACCACAGGATATCCACGGAGACGGCTTCCCTCTATCAAATCCTCAGCAAGCTTAATAAGCTGTTCTGCTGCTTCTTCAGGTATCTTCTTCCCCTTTAATGCTTCTACCTCATTTATGAAGGATGAGAGTATGTTAGCAGAGGCATTTATCATGTTGTCAGCCTGATTTTTTCTTCCCTCCAGGACGAAACGGGAAGCATCTTTTGCCTTCTCAAGAGCATTGTTCAGCTTCATTACGAGGCTGTTCTTTATCCCAGGATTAAGCTCATAGCCCAGCAAGTGATCCCTTAGCTCTTCTATTCCCTTTGTCAGGAACCCCACCACGATAGCCTCATCTATCACAGAGGTTAGATTGGCTTCCTTGTAGAACACCTCCTCAAATTCCCTCAGAAGTTCTTCAATCTCCTTCTGATTGTCTTCTTGTCCTTCTTTCTGATCCAAGAGGGAATTTTGATCCAAGGAGGTTGCTTTTTCGCTCTTGGATCCAAAAACTGGCTGTACAATGCTAGAAAGGAGCAGAGCACACATAATCACAGCTAAGATCTGCCTTTCCATAAGAGAAAAACAGTAAGGAGTTTCTTTAAAAATATTTAAAATCTCACCTTTTTTTTTAGAAATACTTAAAGAACCCTTCTTCACGATTTTCATCTGATAGCAGACCATCCTCCCTCTCTTTTTATTGAGATAAGATGAGGAAAAGGCAATTCTGTTACTCTACATGGACTAAAAAATAAAATATTCTTTCTCTAAGATCTGTATAGAAGAAGTATATAAACATTTAGCTTGGAATGGGTTATAGACTATGCAAGCGGATAAACCTAAAGAGCATTCTTCTAGGTGCACATGTAAAAAGCACAAATAATATAAGAGGGATCGGTCTTAGCATTTTGCTGCGTGAACTCCTAAGAAGTCCTCCTTTTAAGATTTTTAAAGGTATTTCTCTATTGCCGGTATATGAGGCCTCCTAGGAATTTCTCATGGGTGAACAACTGGCTTGCAGCCTCCGCAATCCCAGATGATATAAGGCAGATCCTGTGGCTGAAGGAGAGGGGATTTGAGTTCATAATATCTCTTGAGGAGCTGGACAAGGAGATTGAGTCTTTCATAGAGGAGGTGGGGATAAAGAGGTTCTATTTCCCGGTGGAGGATTTTTCTGCACCTTCTGTCGATGATCTGATGAGGATAACAGATCTTCTCATGGAGCTGGAGGGAAGGAAAGTGCTAATTCACTGTTACGCTGGTTGCGGTAGAACGGGAACTGTGTTAGCTGCATACATGATCAGAAAGGGGATGTCGGCAGAGGAAGCCATATCATATGTGAGATCCATGAGGCCATGCTCAATAGAGACAGAGGAGCAGGAATTATCGCTTATCTACTTTGAGATGGCAAGTCGAGCAAAAATGCCTTATTACTGAGATCTATTTTCCGTGAATATTTATCCAGTGGTAGAAATATCTTCCGTATTCAACGAGCGCTTTCATCGCATTTACTCCCCTTTCTGGCTCTGGATAAGCCGGAAATCCCAGTTTTTCGAATTTTCTTCTGAATCTCACTGCGTAATCCTCCCCTCCTATATCGACAACAACCATGGGCTTCCCCATCAAGTCTACCTCAGCTATTCTCTCGGGAAGGGCTGATGTAACCCCTGGAACATGGTGTAGAGCTAGCATAACAATTCCATCCACAGAGTCATCTCTCACGATGACTTTCAGCGATTCCACAAATGAATCATCAGTGGCTGAGCCTGTCAGATCCACCGGATTTCTTATCGAAGCTATCTCCGGTATAACACCGGACTTCCTCATCTCATCCAACCTTCTAGATGTCTCCTCAGAGAATACAGCCATTCTCATTCCAGACAGCTCGATGGCATCTGTTGCCATTACTCCGGCTCCTCCTCCATCTGTTATCACTGCAATTCTATCCCCTCTTGCAGGTGGCTGCATTGAAAGAGCTTTTGCCATGTCGAAGAACTGCTCCATGTCATAAGCTCTGAGGACACCTGCCTGCCTGAAGGCAGCCTCATAAACGCTGTCAGATCCAGCTATCGCTGCTGTATGGCTGCTTGCCGCAGCAGCACCTGTTTTAGTCCTTCCAGCCTTAAAAACAACAATTGGCTTCCTCTTTGAGACCTCCCCAGCTTTTTTTAAGAACTCCCTTCCCCTATCTATCGATTCTGCATAGACAAGAATTACCTTTGTCTCCTCATCATCTCCCAGATATTCTATAAGCTCAACCTCATCCACATCAGCCTTGTTCCCATAGCTCACGAATTTAGAAAGCCCTATCCCCTCTCCGTACATGTAATCAAGGCATGCAACACCAAATGCCCCAGATTGTGTTATAAGGGAGATGCTGCCAGGCTCAGGTCTCTTCAGAGATGTCACCATATCTCCATCAAGCTCCTTGTCAACGGGGAGGAAGAGTGTATCCAAGCCGTGTTTTGGCACCAAGACGCCGACACAGTTCGGACCTATTAGCCTCATGTTGTACCTTCTGCATATTGATACAAGCTCCTCCTGAAGCTTTCTTCCCTCTTCTCCCACTTCAGCGAAGCCACCGCTTATCACAACTATGTTCTTTATGCCCTTTCTTCCACACTCCTCGGCTACTTGATTCACAAATCTTGCTGGTGTCACTATCACAGCAAGATCAGGCACCTCAGGAAGATCCATCACTGATCTGAAAGTTGGTATTCCTAGGATGTCAGGCCCTGGCTTTGGATTCGTTGCATAAAGCCTTCCCCTGAAAACTCCTCTATCCTTGTAGCCTTTCATGACCTCAGCCAGCGCATATCCAACTTTTCCAGGTTCCCTAGAGGCTCCAGCTATGAGAACTGCCTCTGGTTCAAAGAAGCCCCTTAGCATAGGCTGTGCTTAAAGGTGAAATTTATTAACCTTATCTCTATTAAATTTTTGTATATCCAGATCTACCTCCAGTATATGGCATGAAATGCATCTTCGGGCGGTAGCCTCAACTTTCTCTCCCTTCTATGTCTCCTTCTGTACTCCTTCTTGCATTTCTCCGAGCAGAAGTACTTTCCCCTCCATCTGTATGGTTTTCCCTCTATTCTTCTGCCGCAGTTTGCACAGCGTCTTGAGAAAAGACCTTTCAGGAATGCCACATGTTTTACAGCTCCGGATTTTATAAAAACTTTTTCTTGGAATCATGTTGATTTTAGGTATAATTTTTAATCTACATTCTCTATAGGCCCTTATGAGGCTAGTTGATGCCATACAGGCACTCAAGAATATAAGTAGGACTGGATGGATGCAGCATGGACTTAGGATTGCGGAAAGCGTTGCTGAACACTCCTTTGAGTCAGCTTTGCTTGCTCTTGAGCTTGCTTCTGCAGCAGGAATGAATGCTGAGAGAGCAGCAGCTCTGGCTCTCGTTCATGATGTTCCTGAGGCGATCATGGGTGATATGCCAAAGTGGAGCTCTGAAAGAGTGAGAAGGATTGATGAAGAGGCGATGGGGGAGATAAAATCTGATAAAATAGGCGAGCTCTTCAGGGAATTTGAGGAAGGAAGGAGCAATGAGGCAAAGATTGCTAGATTGTGCGATCTTCTTGCAACAAATATACAGGCAAGGAGGTACATGAAACAGGGATATGATATGACGGAGATAGAGGAGAAAACTAGGAGGGAGATAGCTGAGATGCTTGAGGATGATGTTTTTAGGCCCATCAGAGGAAGGGTATTAGAGTTAATGCAGGTCTGATAAATTGATCTAGGGGTAGTAAAAGCAATAAATTTTCTCAATTCTGTAATATATTTGCTTTTATGAAATCTGCTGTTTTTATTATGCAGCCGACGGAAAACATATGGATATACAGAGCATAGCTCTATCAGCAGGAGGACCATTTTTAGCTGGATTGGCTGTTGGTTACGCTGTGAAAAAGCTGATAAAGCTTGCTTTATTCCTTCTAGGGGTGTACATACTTCTCATGTATTACCTGAACAGTCAAGGGATAGTGAAGCTGAACTTCAATCCATCAGCAATAGCTGAGGAGCTCTCAATGAAGCTTGACCTCCTTGTGGAGAGGGCATCCCAGAACATAATACCGGTTTCATCGTTTCTTCTGGGCTTCATAGTTGGATTTAAGCTCTGATGGGAAATAAAGCTTTTATTAAAAGCTTAAGGCTTTTCGAAGGTGATTCCATGAAAAAGATAATTCTGATCCTTGTTTTCCTCTTTCTCCTTCTCACTGCTGTCCTTCTCCTCAATCAGCCGAGGAAAAGAATAGTGGTTGGCACACTGCAGGGGGGAATCTCCACTCTGGATCTGATGCCGGATGTGGATGTCAGGTACTTTGACAAGACCCTAGATCTAGCCCAAGCTCTTATGAGGGGGGATGTGGACTTTGCTGTCATACCAGCCGAACTTGTGGCAAAGATAAGGATGATGGATAGCGACGTTAAGATAATCTCAGTCGACATGATGCAGAATCAGGCGATAGTAGTGAAGGATATCTCCAGTCTTGAGGGGCTCAGAGGAAAGAGAATAGGGGTGTTCACTCCGACAGGGACTTTTGCTATGTTCAGCTCTTATATGAGTGCGTTGAACATAACGGATTTCAAGCTAGTTGATAAACCCCCGGCACAGCTGATACAGGCATTTCAAAAGGATGAGGTAGATGCGGTGGTGATTTGGGAGCCATATGTCTCCAAACTAGTGGGGATGGGAGGAAAAATACTGGTCACCTTCAGGGATCTCTGGAGAATTTGTGGTCTTAAAGGAGATCCAGTGATGGTAGTATGGGCCGCTAGGCCAGGAATAGATGCCGACTCTGTGAACAAAGTGATGAAGATGAGGGAAAAAGCTCTTTCAGAATGGGGAAATGAGACTCTCGTTGTCAGAGTGATGATGGACAAGTATGGGCTCACCGCTGAGGAGGCTTCCTTCATGTACAAAAGAGTTGAAATTGTTAAAACAGGCTTGGATGAAGATCTGAAAAGGAGCATAAGGGAGGTGTGGTATCTGGCATGGAGAGGAGGATATATTCAGAGGGATCCATCAGAAATAGGAGAGGACGCTTTCTGGAGCCCATAGGATGGATTCTGTCGATCTTTACAATGCTCCTTCTCTGGTCTCTCCTCTCCTTTATGAACAGGGAGATAGTTCCGGATCCAGTCTCATCTTTTGCATATATGTTGCAGCTTAAATCGTATGATCTTATTGAAAACATTTCTATAACGCTTGCAAACAGCGTGGAGGGATTCCTAATAGCTCTTCTCCTGAGCATGTTACTTCTCTCAGCATCTCATGCAAGCAGCATAGTTAAATCCATTATAAATTCAATGAACACAGTCCTCCAGAGCGTCTCAGTCCTTGTCTGGACGATAATATTCGTCCTGATATTTGGGGTTCTGAGCAGAATGCCATCCATTCTAGTTACAGCGGTCACAGTTCTGCCAGTTATGCTCTCAAACTTGGTAACATCCTTGGAGAACGTGGACAAGAGGTATCTGGAGATGGTCAGAATTCTTGGGGCAAACTGGAAGCAGGAGCTCGTTGAAGTCGTGATACCATCCAGCATTCCCTACTTAATATCAGCTTCTAGGGCCGGATTTGGCCTTGCTCTCAGGATAAGCGTTGTAGCTGAGGCATTTGGGAGCAATGGAGGAATAGGGTTCATGATAATACACAGCTACAATCTCATGGACACAAAAGGAGTTTTCTCATGGTCTCTTGTGCTTGTGATCCTTATGATAGCGATAGATCAGCTTGTTCTCAGGCCTGCTGAGAGATATATGATGAGGTGGAGGATCTGAACTGCTCTTTTGATTTTCAGAAATCATAAAATTTATTCTTTAGAAGGCTATTATCCTCTCTAAATTTCAAAACAATTTTGCTGGCCGGTGTTTCTCTAAAGCTCCTTCTCATAAGCTGCTTCCCCAGCTGATATTATTATGATGTCCTCAGGCCTTGCATAGATTCTCACAATATCTCCAACTCTGTTTGAAAAGCTAGGGTTCATGTATGCCAATATCCTCCCGAAGGCAGTCTCCAAGCTTATCTGGACATATGAACCGGCAAAGGAGGACCACTTCAACATCCCCTCGAACTTGTTCTCCGCCTCTAGTGTCGAGAAGGACTCAGGTCTCACTATGCAGACAACTTCATCTCCCACTTTTACAGACCCGCTCGATATTATTCCAACTATCTCATTTCCATTCAGAGATACAACAGCTCTTTCTCCCTGAAGCCTTGAAACTCTTCCTCTTATCATGTTGCACCTTCCGAGGAACGTGGCTACAAAGAGATCGGAGGGTCTTCTGTAGAGCTCAACAGGACTTCCAACCTGGATTATCCTCCCGGAGTTCATCACAGCAATTCTGTCGGATATCACCATTGCCTCCTCCTGATCATGGGTGACATAGATCGCTGTAAGGCCTAGATGCTTCTGTATTCTCTTTATCTCTTCCCTCATCTCCACTCTCAGCTTTGCATCCAAGTTGCTCAGGGGTTCATCAAGCAGGAGTATCTTCGGCTCTATGACCAATGCCCTTGCCAGCGCAACTCTCTGCTGCTGTCCTCCTGATAACTGGGTAGGATATCTCTCCTCCATTCCCTCAAGCTTGACGAGCTTCAACACCTCCTTTACCTTCTCCTTTATTCTGTTTTTATCATATTTTCTTATTTTAAGTCCATATGCTATGTTCTCAAAGACTGTCATGTGGGGCCATAAAGCGTAGTTCTGAAAAACCATCCCAGTCTCTCTCTTGAAAGATGGGAGATCTGTCACATCCCTGCCATCGAAGTATATCCTCCCGCTATCTGGAAACTCCAAGCCAGATATCAACCTGAGAAGAGTGGTCTTTCCGCATCCGCTTGGTCCAAGAACAGAGAAGAACTCCCCATGCTCAACTCTGAGGGATGCATTGTCGACTGCTCTCACCTTTCCAAAGCTCTTGCTCACATTTCTGAGCTCCACAACAACCATATCAGACACCCAGAAATGCAACTCTCTGCTTAAGTATCTTTGTTGATATAGTCATTACAATAAGCTGGATTGTCATTAAGAGAACTGCAAGAGCAGCAGCTATGCTCACAGTTCCCACGGCCCCGCTTGAGTATACAACTTGGCTCATATAGAAAGTTATCGGTCCCTGCTCAGGCCTTAAGCTGCTCAATGTTATGCTTGTGCTCACCTCGTTCATTGAGTAGACAAATGAGAGAAGGGACCCTCCTATAACGCTCTGGGATATCAGGGGGATCACTATGGAAACAAAAGTTCTGCCCCTTCCAGCCCCGAGATTTAGAGAAGCCTCCTCAAGGCTCTCATGAGTCTGTTGGAGTCCTGCAAAAACACTTCTAGTTGTAAACGGTATTCTTCTCACGGTATATGTGAAAATTAAGAGAAGACCTGGATTGATGAAGGGATCAAGCATGGACTGAGATGCGTATGAGGAGAAGAAGAGAAGGTATCCAACTGCTAGTATCACGCCTGGAACGGCTATCGGAATCGTGACAAGGCTGTCGAGAAAGTCCTTTCCGGGTATTCTTCTCCTTGCAATTACATAAGCTGAGCTTGTCCCCGCCAGCAACATGATGAAAGTGGCGGCGGAGGAGTAAATGAGGCTGTTAGTTATGGCTCTTAGCACATCAGGTCTCTCAAATAGGGATTCTATGAACTTAGAAGTGAGCTCAGTGGGAAGAGGTGAGCCACTATAAGCCCAATCAGTTACTGCAAGCACAAAGGTGCCTATCTGTGGGAATGATGCTGCTGATATCAGGGATATCAGGAAGATATATGCGAGAACAACGCCTTTCCATCCGAGTTTCCTCACCCTAGGGTTGAACCTGCCTCCTTTCGATATCATTGCATATCTCCTGAGTGTAACGTATTTTCTTATCAGGATGAACACGGCTGTTGCCATGAACAGCATTATCACAGCGGAGGCATATGTTGATGCATGCACCTGCTCAACAGATCCGAGGCCCTTCCTGAACTCGTTGTATATGTAGAAGCTTATGAGCCTCTGATGAAGCCCGCTTCCAAAGGCACCGCTCAGCCCTATAGGGGCACCGAGATCCTCCAAGCTTATTATAAAGACCAGAGCTGAGCCAGCTGCCAATCCTGGCATTGAAAGGGGGAGCGTTATGTCCCTGAATATCCTGAAGCCTCCCGCTCCTAAGCTTTCTGCTTGTTCCTCCATCGATGGATCGATTCCTATCAAGGAGCTCATTACATTAAGATAAACTATTGGAAAGAAGCTTATTGTCTGTATGAGTACTATCGCTGGAAGCCCTGATATCTGAACTTTAACAGGCAATAAGTGCAGGACATCGTGGAAGATGAAGTTAAAGAGCCCATTTGTGCCCAGAACTTTTCCCATGACAAATGCATTGACGAATGGAGTTGCAAGCATCGGGACGAGCAGAAGAATCCTGAACACGCTCTTTCCGGGGAAGTTGTATCTGGCTATTATGAAGGCTGATACAAGCCCTAAAATTGCTGAAAATAATGTAACAAAAGCGGAGACGACGATGCTGTTCATGAGTATGCCGAGATCAGGTCCCATATCCCCTATGAACATGAATGTACCCAGAGAGGTGTTGCTCACCCTGAGGAAGTTGAGATTAGGGGGATTTCTTATGAAGTCCGGGTTTTCGAGCAAGGAGCTGAAGTAGTAGAGGGAGAGGGAGCCTTTGTGGAAGAATGCCCTGGCAACCATGTAAATCAGAGGAACTAGGAGAAAAAATGAAAGGGTGAGCACGGGGAGGAAAAGCTGAGCTGATGTCAGGGGATCTAGCTCCCTTTTTACCTCCCTTATCCCCATGTTCTAACCCAGCTTCTTCAGCTCCTCAAGGATCATATCATATCTTGCTGTAGCAGCTTTCTTCCATGCCTCTATTAGCGACTTTCTGTAGTCAACATCCGTGAACAAGGCCTCATTTATGCTTTTTGCATAGCTTTCAGTGAAGGTCTCAACTTTTCCAGTCTTCGGATCCTTGAAGCTGAGCTTTGTAGGATCTGTCATCATCTCAACAAGTCTCAGGAACTCGCTCTCTGATATTTTTCCATCCAGCTTGGCCTTTGCAAGTTTCTCCCATGTGTTTTGCAGTTTATCATGGACTGCTGTTATGGTGGAGTAGAAGAACCATATCAAAGACTGCTCATAAGAGCTTGCTACCTCATCGCTGAAGTTTATCGCCAGCACCTTCATCGTGTTCTCGTACGCTATTCTAAGATCCTCCCTCTTCTTTCCCTCTGGCGTATCAAAAACCCTTGGATTTGCTGGCATCCTGTTTACCCTAGGATCAAGCCATATCTTCTGTCCTTCGGTGCTGAGAACCCATGCTATAAAAGCCTGAGCTGCCTCTGGGTTTTTAGTAGTGCTTAAAAGAGCTATGGGATCCCCGTTAACTATGGAGCCATCTGATGGGACTATGTATCTGCAGAACTCGGGCTTCTCAAGCTGGGCTGTGTAGCCATAAAAGTCAATTGTAGTCCCAACTCCAACATCCCCTCTTATAACAGCGTCCCTGACAAGCCCGGATTCATCATATATCCTAGCATTCGCGCCAAGAAGCGTTAATATCTGCCAGCCCTTTACCCATCCGTAGTCCTGAAGTATTATCTCGAACATTCTCGTGTTGCTCGTGCTTACAGAGGCATCTGCAGTCCCAACGCTGGGTATTGGCAGGGTTTTGGCAAAAGTCTCATTTGCAAGATCTATCCACTTGTCCGGCATTGGAAGCCCGGCTTTCTGGAGGTAGTTTGTGTTCACGGTGAAGCCGAATGAGGATATAGCAGCTGCAACCCAGAGGAGTTTCCCATCAGCAGTTCTCTTCATTATCGCACCAGAGAGCTCATCTGGTATCTCCTTGGAGACGGATATCACGAGATCGCTGTCAATTGGTCTTAAAAGACCCTGTCTCACCAGAAGATCGAAGAGAGTTGGACCTCCACCCCATGCGACATCTATCTCCTGTCCCGGCTTGGATGCGCTTGCCTTTATCACATCAACCCACTCCCCTGGATCTATGGAGAGCCACTCAACATTGACTATGTTGTATTTCTTTGCATAATCCGATGCCAGAAACTCGCTCTTGGCCACATCTAATATGTCATAACCATGCCTTGTTATCACCCTGAGTGTTATGCCTTTCTGTGGCTGCTGGACTGGAGCTTTTGCTTGCATAAGAACCAAAACTGCTATTAAAACAAGTACTGCTACAATTAAGGCCAGAAAAGCTGATTTTCCGACACCATATCTCCTCAATAAGCTCACCAAGCTTTTCCATAGATGTAATTTAAAATCTTTTTCTCAAGAAAACTATTTATAATTCCAGTCTTTGAGTTTATAGGTGGAAATATGAGGAGCATGGCCTTGTTTCTAGCTCTTCTGTTGGCATCCTCTCCAGCTCTTCTTGTAGGGGCTCAGGGAAAACCTCTTGTTGTCGTCTTTGCAAAGGGAATGATGAAGCCAGATGCCTCCCTTAACTGGATGATGGGAAATATAACGCAGGTGGAGTGGAAGGTCTACACGGAGACGATAAAATTTGATGACATAAAGAACGCAGCCCTTCTAATACTTGTCCAAGTGGATACGTCCCAGAACTACACAAAGGATGAGATATCTGCGATAAAGCAGTGGTTTGATCAGGGAGGAAAAGTTCTATGGGTCACTGGAGACTCTGATTATAAGGGAGGAGATTATCTCAGAATAGCTCCTGCAAACTCCGTTCTTGAGGCCGTGGGCAGCGTTTTAAGGAACGATCACTGTGAGGCAACAGATCCCAAGTTAGCACCAGCAAAACCATACCATGTGGCTGCCATAATATCACCCGATCCACCTCTCTCAGTTCTTGCTGACGGCATCAGCAATTATGTGCTCTTCCATGGTCCAGGGGCTGTTGCTGCATATTACAATGGAAAGTGGATGAATCTTGTAAATGAGACAATACCGAATGTTTACAGAATAGCCTGGACGAGCGATGGAGGGGCAATAGCAGAGTTCACTCCACCTCTGCCTCAGGCATATCCAGTTAACTACAGGGGAAAGATATTGGAGATGGCAGCAGAGGTGATGCCCAACAACGGTATAGTAATATTCAGCGCTGAGGCCCCATTTGATCACTACAAGGGAATGTGGATCAGCAGCTATGAGGAATTCCCGAAGCTAGACGGACCAAAATTTGTGACAAATGTAGTACTGTGGGCAGTTGGGCTCAAGGGAACGAAGCCAACATATCAGGGAGGAGGAGCTAACATAGCTTTATGGACATCCATCATAGTGGTGATAATAATAGTGATAGCTTTAGCAGTACTCCTCATGAGGAGGAAGAAGAGCTGAGAATTCCCCTCCATTCTTTTTTCTTAAAAAAGAGTAAGGGGTTTTGCTAGCTGTTTACTTCCTTCTCCTTATGATAACTAGGAGAGTTAGGAAAATCACCACAGCTAGCACAGCGATCATGATTACTGTATAAGGTGTCTGAGGTTGCTCTGCAGGTGGAGTTGGCTGAGGTCCTGTCGGCTGGGGTACAGCTGGTTTCCATGTTGCACTGTTTCCAGCGAAATCATATGCCACAGCCCTTATATCAGCTCCCTTTGCTGGTATCCATGCCGAGTACACAATAGTTCCGTTCTCAATAGGACTCATGTCAACTAGATCCGGCTTTTCCCACCTATCCCCTATTTTGTAGGATATGCTCATGTTCTTCGGTCCCCATCCACTGTCCTGTACAGAGAATCTGACAATTGTCCACTTTCCGTGCTCTTCTGCTCCAAGGAATTTTATAACAGGAGGAACTTTGTCGTCGCTTGTGTAAAACCCTATGGACACAGCTGAGTTAGCGGGAAGGCATAAATTCTTGAATATCACAAATCTGGTTCCATTGTAGTCAATGACCTCATAATTTCCTTTAGTTCCCTCCATCAACATCCTATATGAGCTTATTTGGACATCTTGAGGCAATCTGAACACAACTTTTATGTCACAGAACTCCTCCTTGAGCTCGTTTATTGCCTCAAATGATACATCATGGTGCTTTCCATCGTTATTTATGTAGAAGTACTTGAGAAATCCAAGCTTGTAAGGCTCCACTCCCTCCCCTGAATCCAGAGGTATCGAGTTAGGGTACTTGGCAAAGCCAGTTCCATCGTAGTAAGTGCTTCTCAGGTCAACTGTTCCATTGTCATATATCCTGAGCAGCTTGAATCCTCTTATATCATTCTGCCTTATGTCGTATGCTATTGCAGCTGGGGAGATGAAGTAATGCATTTTTCCATTCCAATCCCTGACCATTACATTCAAATCCGTGTGTATGTGCTCTGAGAGAATGAGCCTAACATCTCTGTTTATTATCACGCTGAAGAGCATCTTAGCCTCCTTCGGATGGTCCGCAAAACTTCCATATATGTATTTATCGGAGAGAAGCCTGTCAAAATCGTCTATCGAGCTCACATTTACCTCGTATATTCCTCTTTCTTTCAGTTCAGGGGAGAACAAAGGATGGTGGAATGCCAGTATCTTGAACTTTCCTTCTGCAGTGGATAGGACTTCATCGGCCCATCTTATGTACTCCTCCCTTATCCATCCATCCTCATCCGTTGGGAGAACCACTATAAAGAAGTTTCCTATCGACACTGAGTAGTTCCACGGGCCAAATATGCTCCTGTATATGTCAGCTTTTCCTCTGGTCTCATACTCGTGGTTTCCTATCACAACATAAGTTGGCACCTCAAGGAGGTTGTATGAGCCCAGAAAAAGCTTCCATGCAGATGATATAGATGGAGTCTCAACGAGATCTCCCAGGAATATCGCAACATCTGGATTTATCAGGTTTATCTCCTTCACAGCCTCGAAGAAGTTTGGAGCTGCAGTAGGAGTTTTTACATCACCGAATGCCAGAAGTCTGAGCATTTTCGGCCAGCTTGACATCACCCAGACGGAATGCGGTTCCTCTATGCTTTCCGATTCACTGGATAAAAGCAAGTTGTATAGACCAGGTCTCACGTCCTTTGGAACTGAGAAGAAGAACCCTGATGAATTTTTGGACAATAGAGGGAGATCGTATGATCCAAGCTCATTGTGTATCTTGGCTTTGCTTATCTGCAAGCTCGAGATGACCTTCAAGACTCCTCCCTGTAGGACGGGCTCCGGTATGCTTGGAAGCGGATATGAGACTTTTTCTGCATAGAAAACTATGTTTGCCGATGGAGGCTGTGCTGAGACAAGAACTAGGGGCAGGATCAGGAGGATTATAATAGGCTTTTTCATCCTACCACCAAGATCTTTAACTAGGGAAGCTAATAATTTTATCACGAATAAGAAAGAGTAACCGTTATGAAGAATCTCCTAGAATGTGAACATAAAACATTTATGTAGTGCTATCCAAAATCCTTATATGCTTTTCAAAATCGATACCCTGAGGACGGAGAGCCATGTCCTTTGAGCATACAGATAACACAGCAACTGAATTTCCTGATCTCACTGATTATGATCTCATCAGATATGATAGGCAGATAATGATCTTTGGAAAAGACGGCCAGAGAAAGCTGAAGAAAGCAAAAGTGCTTGTTGCTGGAGCTGGAGGGCTTGGATTTCCTGTATCAGTCTATCTTGCGGCATCAGGTATTGGAGAGCTGAGAATAGTTGACAATGATGTGGTGGAGCTGAGCAATTTAAACAGGCAGCTTCTTCACTGGGACAAGGATATAGGAAGAAGGAAGGCAGAATCTGCTCGTGAAAAACTGCACCAGATAAATCCTACTATCAAAATAAGGGCTTATGATGAGGAGATAACAGAGGAAACCCTGTTAAGAATTATTGATGGTGTTGATGCAGTTGTGGATGCCTTAGATAATTTTGATACAAGATATTTGCTGAATAGAGCATGCCTCAAGGCTGGTATCCCATTCTTTCATGGGGCTGTTCGCGGTCTCTTCGGCCAGGCAACAACAATAATTCCAGGTAAAACGGCTTGTTTAAGGTGTATATTTCCCACTCCTCCTAAAAAAGAGGTGTTTCCTATACTGGGAGCTGTAGCCGGCACAATAGGGACAATACTAGCAACAGAGGTGGTAAAGTATTTAACAGGAGTTGGGAACCTTCTGGAGAACAGGCTGCTTATCTACGATGCCGCCTCCATGAGCTTTGATCTTATAGAGGTTAGAAGGGATCCGAGCTGTCCGGAATGCAGTTTTTTGAGAAAATAAAAATTTATAAAAGATAACTAGCTTATTATCAAGAGATATAGATACATAGCTTAAGTTTTTAATTAATAATATGACTTTTGTTTTATTACATTTCTCTCTGAAATGGGATCTTAATTATTAAAGGGGAGTAATCGCTTGGTGTCAGCTTGGAGGAGATAAGGACAGTCCAGCTCACTGGCAGGTCCACCTACATAATCTCCTTGCCTAAGGAGTGGATGGATCAGATGGGGATAGGAAAGGGAGACAAGCTCAGGCTTGTCAGAAAGAATTCTGAGATCTCAATATATCCGGAAAACGTGAAGCTGAAGGAGGAGGAAAAAGTTGTCAGGGTGATCCCGGAGAGGGGATCGATGATAAGGGCTGTTCTGTCATGCTATATGGAGGGATACAGCAAGATTGAGATAACTCCGATGAAGGGAGAGTTTTCTCTGAGCGATCTAGAGGAGCTGAGGGAGTTCGTAAAGAGAGGGCTGATAGGAGCGGAGATAGTGATGGAAAACAGGAATAAGGTGGTGATAAACGTTCTTTTGGATCCCTCTCAGCTTCCCTTCAGGCAGGCTTTGATGAGGCTCTACTGGATGGTGAGCAGGATGATGGATTACTTGGAGGAGCTTGTGAAGGGAGAAGATGTAAGGGATGCTGTGATAAAATCTGATGACGATGTCGACAGATTGTGCTACTATCTGCTTAGACAGCTTAAGCTCTCCATAAAGAATGTGAAGGTGCTGAAGGAGGCAGGTCTTGAGGATCTCAGCGCAGCAATAGATTACAGCCTTGTTGTGAAGTTCTTGGAGAGGATATCAGATCACATAGTTGGAATAGCAAAAACAATGGTCAATAAAGAAGGTGTCCCCGAAGCATTAAAGCTATCTAGGAGGATATTTGAGAGCGCATTTGAGTCCATATCCTCCCTTAACTATGAGAAGGCGGAGAGAACAGTAGAGGAGAGCAAGAAAATGAGGGATATGCTCATGAATCTGGTGAAGGACAACCTTCTCATGGAGCACATAGCTAGGATCTCCGAGTATTCTGGGGATATAGCTGAGATAGCTGTTGACATATCGCTCAGACATTAATTCAAACTATTCCCCTTATATCCTCAAGCTTCAGGCCTTTCTCCGTAAGAAATCTTGAGATACCAAGTTTTATCTCCTCTATCACATTCAACCCCTTCTTTACCGCAGTTCCAATTCCCACCGCATCAGCTCCGGCCATTATCATCTCCAAAGCAGATCTCCAGTCCTCAACACCCCCAACTCCAATTATCGATACCTCTGGAAAGGCCTTCCTTATCTCGTTCACAACCCTGAGGGCGACGGGCCTTATAGCAGGTCCTGACAAGCCACCGTATTTTCCTCCTAGGATTGGGGCCATTTCATCAATATCTATCACCATAGCTCTCAGGGTGTTTATAGCAGTCACGCCATCTACATGCTCTATGAACTTCTCCAAGTACTCTGGTATAGAGGGGAAGTGAGCCGATATTTTTGCAAAGATGGGAATGGATATCGATCCCTTTAGCTCTTTTGTCAGAGTTTTAACAAAAATAGGATCCGATCCCATCTCAAGTCCAAGTTTCCTTGAGTGAGGACAGGATAAATTCAGCTCTACTGCATCGGCTCCAGCTTCCTCCATCATCGAGGCAACTTTCAGGAACTCGTCTATATCCTCACCAGCTATGCTCGCAAATATCGGTATCTTTGCCTCTCTTTTAGCTTTGATTATCTCCTCAGCCATCTCCTCAGCCCCTGGATTCGGAAGCCCCATTGAGTTGACAAGACCGAAATCCAGCTCATAAACATTTGGAAGAGGATTTCCCTCCCTTGGCTTCAGTGTTGTTGTCTTGGTGGTTATTGCACCTGCGCCTGCATCAGCAAGCCTTTTCATCAAGCCACTAGTTGTGCCGAGTATCCCGCTTGCAATTACAATTGGGTTCTCCAGCTTTATTCCCGCTACGGATACGCTTAGCATATAACTTCCCTTTCCTTTTTTACTATCTCCTCAGCTGCTGAAACTGGATCTGGGCTCTCCGTGATAGCCCTTCCAACTATCTCAAAGTCAGCTCCATATCTTATGGCTTCTCCTGGCATTGCCCCCTGTTTAACAATACCAGGAGATAGAATGGGCTTTCTTGTCATCTCCCTTGCTCTTGATATGTATTCAGGCCTTGTGGCTCCCACTACAAAACCGTCAACATCAACTGTTATCCCATATTTTATCAATTTTTCGAAATTCTCCTCAAAAATAAAAGCATTTCTGTGGCTCATCATCGCAACGCCTATCGCATCGCATCCCCTCTCATGCAAGAGCTTTACCGATTCCTCCAAGCTCATTGGGAACAGGTGAAATATCATGCCCCTGAACCCCATCTCAACCAACTTTTCAGCTATTCTCGAGTTTATCTCAGGAATATCAGCTATCTTCATGTCCGAGATGAAATACAAATCTCTCTCCTTTTTTATGACATTTTCAGCTTTTCCGGATATTATTGGAACTGTTCCGAGCTTAACTCCTGCTAAAAGGCTTTTCAATTTCTCAATGAGGCTCAGATGAGATGGGTTATCTACAGCAAGTATAAGCCTGCTTCCTTTTCTTCTTGCCTCTTCTTTAAGAACCTCCAGCTCCAAATTACCCTCATAGCCTCAAATCTCCTCTTTAATAAACTTTTCTTATGCTGATGGAATGCACCGAACTTTTCTAATCCACTTAAAATTCTATACTTTAGCTAACAAATTCTAGCTTTGTTGTAGAGGAAATTCTTCCGAGCTTATTATTATAAAAATCGACTTACCCATTATCAGAAAAAGAGTAGGAATGTTCTTCTTTCTAGCATCTCTGCAATATCATAGTACTTGTCTTTTTGACGGAAAATAGCAGTGTTACAATGATAGTCGAACTCGAATATCTCTCAAACATCTTACTTTTTGCTTTTTCCTTCTTTTGATTTTTTTTAAGATTTTTAAATTCTGTTTGCTAAGAACTATAAGGGGAATCATGCGAATGAAAAAGCTTGGTATGTGGTGTGCTGTACTGCTTCTCTTCGAATTGGCCACCATAATAACAGGTCCACTGTTCTTCCTAAGAGGTGTTGCTATGTACTGCTCTATGAAAGGACATGTGGCCTGTGCTAGCGTAGCAACTATCGGATCATCACTTTTGTTAGGATTTGGAGGTGCATATGCCGGAGCAAAAACGGCAGCTCTGGCAGCTGTGGCAAAAGTAACTATATTAACTGTAGCGAAGGCAATTGGTCCATGGGGCTGGGCACTACTAATTGGTGGGGCTATTCTTGCATGAAAATGGCTAATTTCTCTACAATTCAATTTTTTTCTTTTATACCTATGCTAGCAATTGCTATTTTCTTTTTTATATCCTGTATTATCATGTTAGTAGCGGGTGATCCGCTTCTTGCACTCTGTATAGCTTCCCTTTCTCCCATAGCTCTGCTTCTCGAGAAGCCCTCTTTGGATGCCATAAGAAGAAGAACGAGGTATATTTCCCATTTGAATGGAATAGAAGTGAGAGCATCAGCAGGAGAACTGAGAGTAGGTGGAATGACAGTACCACTCATTAATGCACAGCCGTCTTTCACGATAACAACGAACCCTGTTATAATAGTTACTAATGCAGCAGTAGAGCAGCTGAGCAAGGGGGAACTCTCAGCCCTGATAGCACATGAGCGTGGGCATGTAGAGCTGGATCATGTAATGCTTTTCTATCTGCTAACTCCCTTTATCCTTTATCTAGCAATAAGCGTGGGCTTCCTCACAGAGGTTTTGGTGAGGGCTCAGCTTGGTGCTTTGAGCGCTGTCTCCTCCCTTTTTATCATAATTTTATCAGGTATGATAGGTGCTCGCACCTTCTATAGGGTACTTGAGAGGGAAGCTGACTGGTATGCCATTAAATCGGCTCCTGATGGAGCTTATTCTCTTCTTAAAAAGCTTTCATCAGGGGACTTGCCGAGATGGTTCAGAATTCTCAAAAGGCTGTTTGGTTACCATGATCTAGAGCGAAACAAATCCTATTCCAACCCTGAATCAACTTCTAATTTTGCTAAATCAACTCTCTTCCCTCTTTTTCTCCTTTCTCTTCTTCTCTCAGTTTTAATATTTAAAGCTGCAGTAGAATATGGATTTCACCCGCTCTCGGCTCTTTCCCTTCTCTTGGTAACCCTTCCCTCCTATCTAGCTGCATTTATCATATTCTCCTCAATTATATACAAGATCTTTAGATTTCTTGGTTTTCCATTCTATAGGATTAGAGCCTCTGTTATCGCATATTGGGGTGTTTCGACATTGCCTTTAGCATTTAGTTTAAAAAATATTATTATATTAGTTACATATAATTTACTTGGTGTTGCTCTCTCCTCTCTTGTCATGAGCAGAAAGCTTGGAATGAAAGAAAAGGCATACTCATTATTAGGGTGGGCCCTAATATGGGGGATAACTGTCCTAGCTATAACGTTAAGCGAGTTCCTCTTAGTTATCTAATCTCAATCTTGGTCGGCTACTTCACAGGTATCTTCATTTCATTGTTATTTCCATCAAGTATAGCAGTGAGCAAACTTAATATATTATATTTACTTGATATTTTTATGAAAAATTTAACAATATATCTTAGCATTATAGTGCTCCATAAACTCTCTGTAAAAGAGCTAGTGGCTGTGCTGATATTCCTTAGCTTATCTATGGGATCATATTTTGCTTTTCTCTCCATGAGAATAAATCCTCTCCTCGGGATATTCACAATTCTTCTCGTCACTCTTGAGGTCATGGTGACAGTTCTTGTGCTTACAAGAATTTCGTTTGTTGTTATTCTCACTGGAGTAGTATGTTATGCTTTGTTATCAATATTGGAGGTGTATGGGTATAACATGATTCTTAATGTAGGATAAGAGAAATTCCTTAAGTTAAAAGTACTAAAAATAAAAAGAGTTTAGACGCGCTCACCACTAAAGCAGTAGAAATATTTAAATTGTATTATCTCCTCAGCTTAGTGGAGGATGGTATAATGCTAGGTAAGAATCCCTTAGATCTCCCTGTTGGGAGAAAGTTCAGCAAGGAGGAGATGCTTGCAGCATTGCGCCTTGGCATAATAGCAGAGCTGGATGCGATAAATCTCTATATTCAGTTAGCTGAATGCATAGATGATCCCTCAGTAAAAAGAGTTTTCGAGGATATTGCAAAAGAGGAGAAAACTCATGTGGGAGAGTTTCTCGCTCTTCTCAAAAAATTCGATCAGGAGCAGGCGGCTGAGCTAGAAGCAGGGGCCAAGGAGGTTGAGGAACTTAGTTCCAAGCGGAAATCATAAAAAGTTATGAAGAATAAATAAAGAATTTTTTAATTTCAGTATTCAGAGTTTCCCCATCTTTTTTCATGCTTAAACTCCTCTCTTTCCGACCAATATCTGTCCAAGGATAGAGATCCGGTTAGAAATGCCTTTATAACGTCGCTGACTTTTCCATAAGCTCCGGTTAGAACCTTTATCCCCATTGAGTTGAAGAAATCCTGGGCTCTTCTTCCCATTCCGTAAGCTATTATGATGTCCACATTCAAGGATCTCAGGAAGTTGGGAATATCCCCTGGTCCGTGCTCCGAGAACGGGCATTTGACAACTTTATATCCCGTTATCTCGCCGTTTTCAACATCCACCAAGGTGTAATATGGGGCTCTTCCAAAGTGAGCAGACATCTCGCTTTCTAAACCTCTATCATCAACGCTTGGCACGGCAATTCTCATATTCATCCCCTTCTATAGAAAAAAGGTTCCTATAAAAATTTTTGCATATGCACAATGTTTATCTTCTCTCCAATTAATCCCATCTATGCCGATGGAGAAGCTTGAGATAACAATTGTAAGCGGGAAAGGAGGTGTGGGAAAGACGACGATAACATCCAGCCTGCTCTATCTCTTCCACAGTAAAGGGATGAGGGTAGTTGCAGCAGATGCTGATGTGGATACGCCGAGCCTCCACCTGATTCTATCGATGGACATAATTGAAAGGAAACCGCTGGTTCTCTCATCAAGAGCTAGGATAAAGGAAGATCAGTGCACTTCCTGCGGTATATGTGCTGAAAAATGTCCATTTGGAGCTATAGAAATGAAAGAGAAACCCTTAGTAATAGAGTACATGTGCGATGGATGCTCAGTTTGCGAAAAAGCATGTCCCTTCAATGCAATAGAGCTTTTCCAGTTTACAAGCGGAAATCTCATGATCGGCAGGACTAGATATGGATTTCCAATTGTAACAGCTCAGCTTGAGATTGGAGAACACAATTCAGGTCTTCTTGTGAATGAGGTGAGGAAAAAAGCTTTCGAGATCTATAAGGAGGTAGGAGGAGATCTGATCCTGACAGATGGAGCTCCAGGAATAGGATGCCCCGTTATATCTTCTCTCTCCGCCACTGATTATGCTGTGATAGTGACCGAGCCGACTCCTGAGGCTCTTCAGGGAGCTGATCGCATTCTGGAGATAACAAGGCACTTCAAAATCCCCTCTGGCATTGTGATAAACAGATATAACATGAGCAATTTCCTTGAGAAAATGTTGAGGCATTTCGAGCTCAGTGGATCCAAGGTTCTCGGGATGATACCCCTTGACTTCTCCGTTGTGGAGTCCGTCTCAAACGCCCGTCCAGTGGTGGAGCACAGGCCAGATTCTGAGGCAGCAGTAGCGATAAAAAACATGTTTAGTGAGCTGCAGGAGGTGTTGAACATTGTCTGAGCTGAGGGCAGTTGCAGTAACTGGAGGGAAGGGAGGAGCTGGAAAATCGACGGTAGCCGTTAACTTAGCTGCTCTTCTGGCAGATATAGGCTATAAAGTTCTGCTTGTGGATGCTGATGTTGATAATCCAAATGACCACATCTATCTCGGGATGGAGAGAAGAAAAGCTGGAGATATCGTGATAAAAACTCCCGTTATAGATCAAAACCTATGCGATGGGTGTCTGGAGTGCGTTAGAATATGCCCAACCCATGCTCTGCTCGGCAGAAAAGGAAGTATTCCGCTGTTCTTTGAGGATTCCTGCTTAGGATGCTCTCTTTGTGCAGAGATATGTCCAAAAAAGGCGATAAAAGATGGGAAAAAAGAGATAGGAACCCTTTATGATGGAGAATCAGATAGAATAAGGATTATATCTGCGGCTATAAAGCCTGGTGAAGCTAGATCACCTCTTGTAGCTTATAGCTTGGTGAAGTTCTTCAGACAAATCGATAAAAATCAGTTTGACAGGATAATAATAGATACATGTCCTGGAGTCGCAAACCCGGTAATGCAGGCATTAAGGCTCGCAGAACATGCTCTTATAGTTACAGAACCCACTCCTCTTGGCCTTAACACGATGAAGTTGTCGTTTAAAGCGATGGAGAAGCTTGGAATGAGCTTTGATATAGTGATAAACAGGGCAAATGTGCCAAGCGGGGTCACCAAGATAATAGAGGAGGAGGCTGCAAAAAGGGGGATTAAGGTGTTCAGAATACCTTATGATGAAGCAGTCATAGAAGCAGCTGTACAGGGAGTTCCTGCGGTTAAGAGAAACGAAAGGATGAAGCAGGCATTTCTCGAGATTGTAAGGGAGGTGTTCTCCATTGATTGAGAGGATATGGGAGAAGCTGAGGGAGGTCAAGGATCCTGAAGCAGGAAGATCTATTGTGGATCTGGGGCTTGTGGATGAGGTCAAGTATGACAATGGAGTGGTATACATAACATTCCACCCAACAACACCCTTTTGTCCATCTCCCTTATCTGTT
Organism: Candidatus Methanodesulfokora washburnensis; assembly: GCF_003947435.1. Taxonomy (GTDB): domain Archaea; phylum Korarchaeota; class Korarchaeia; order Korarchaeales; family Korarchaeaceae; genus Methanodesulfokora; species Methanodesulfokora washburnensis. Next base: position 19,245 of record NZ_RCOS01000030.1, on the reverse strand, counting down.
CAGATCGGAGTAGACATATATGTCAGGGTATCCGAGATAGAGGGCATCAGGGACGTGGTTGTTAGGATAAGGGATCATGCATACGAGAACATGGTGAACGAGCTCATAGACCTAAACATAAGGAAGATCTCGGCAGAGCATGGATCCACACAATAAGTTTTTATATAAGAAAGTTAGGTTAATCTAAGGTGGTGATATGACAAGGGTTGCTGTTCCCTCCACAGGGCCGGATCCCGATTCTCCGATGGATCCGAGGTTCGGCAGAGCCCCTTACTTTATTATATTTGATTTGGATACAATGAAATATGAGACAGTGCAGAACACTTTCATGAACGCTCCTAGTGCAGCTGGTATTCAGACAGCGCAGCTTTTGATAGACAAGAAGGTGGATGTCGTCCTATCAGGAAATGTGGGGCCAAATGCATATCAAGCTCTTGTATCAGCAGGCATCCAAGTTATTCCCATATCAGCCAGAACTGCAAGGGAGGCTGTCGAGATATACAAGAAGGGAGGTGCGTCACAACAACACCCTCAAGCTCCTCCACAGCCATATCCCCCAGCCCCTATGCCAGCTTGGGGTAGAGGAGGATGGGGAAGGAGAAGAGGAGGCTGGGGATGGCAGGGATCTGGGATGTATCCTCCTCCGATGCCAGCATATCCACCTTATCCTCCAATGCCCTATCCAGCTCAGCAGATGAGCAGGGAGGAGGAGATATTTTTCCTAGAACAGGAGATAAAGAGGCTTGAGGATGAGCTTGAATCGGCAAGAAGAAGATTAAAGGAGCTGAAAGGAGAAAAATAAAAAAGGTTATTGCCTCCCCAGCTGCCCCTTCAGGCTGTTTATCCTCTCCTCTATCATTTTAAGCTCTGCTTCTAATGCTTTTTTGTAGTTCTCCAGAAGGAATAGCTCTTGTTCTGGTGTGGGCACTGGAGGCCAGGGATACAAGTACCAAGGCCAGAGATACCTAGGATACCACCATCCCCACATGCTCTCACTCCCTACCAAGGCCAATACCAGTAGTAGGGCCACCAAGCAGATCTTGGATACCAGTAGTAGGACCAGAGGTAAGGCCAGAGATACCAGCAGGCCCCCCTTCCAAATATCCATCCGGGCCTCTGCCAGGGAGGAAGATAGCTAAACGGGCCCCTTCCGGGCCATGGACCCCACCAACCCCTCCATCCCCACATCGTCTCACCTCCATTATGTGCTATTGCACATAATGCCTTAGGCGATATATAAATCTTTCTTTATTAATAAGGAATTTTATTATTTATACTGCTGAGCTCTCCTGAACTCCTCACTTAGCTCCTTCAGCCTTTCCACCCATGTCGGATTCTTCTCGATGATCTCATTAACTAAGCCCAGGTATCTTGCCACTCTAATTGTATTTGGGGATATTCTAATGAGCTTTCTTCCATTTACCACAACATAATGCTCTCTCTCAATACTCTCACCCAGTATGTACTCTGCCTCGTTGACGCTTGCTTGCAGTGCAAAACAATGGGGACTTCCATCTATTGTGACCACAGTGATTTTCTTAGGCTTGGAGGATCTTATTATGCTTGCAATTTTGCCATAATATGCTGCGGGCTCCCTCTCTGGGCATGCCAGAAGCGTTACTTTACCATTGCTCAGCTCTTTGAAGAGCTCTGGATTTACCGCTTGCAGGCACTCTGATGCTATCAGAATCTCAGCTCCTCTCAACAGAGGTGTCTTTACCCAAACGCTCCACACCTTCAAAGAATCATATGCCACAAGAACCACCATATCTTCGAATTAGATCCCCAGCGCTCGGCCCAGATCTGGCTGAGAGATATTTATCCAGCAGCAAAAACACGCAATATTGGCCGCACATAGTGCAGGATCTTATATTTCCGCCAAACTGCATCCTCACTTTAGATGCCTTCTCCGGATCCGGAGAGGCTTTTATCTGGCCCTCCCAGTCCAGTTTTGCTCGCATCAGCGAAACTCTGATGTCTTCTTCAGCAGCCTTAGCGCCAAGCTTCACGATATCACCCGCGTGAGCAGCTATTTTTGCGGCCAACAGCCCCTCCTTGACCTGTTCAACATTCGGCAAGCTCAAATGCTCAGATGGTGTTAAGTAACATATAAGATCTGCACCAGCAGCTGCAGCAATTGCTGCGCCTATGGCTGCCGCTATGTGATCATAGCCTATGGCCACATCTGTGACAAGCGGTCCAAGGACATAATACGGCAAGCCACCGCTCAGGGACTTCATCAACCTCACATCAGCAGCTATTTTGTCCAAGCTCATGTGTCCTGGACCTTCTATCATCACCTGAACTCCTTTAGCCACCGCATCCCTCGCAAGCTTTGAGTTATTCACAAGCTCGGCTATTTGAAGCTCATCATGTGCATCAGCTGTTGCTCCAGGCCTTAGTGCATCTCCCAAGCTTATAGTAGCATCATACTCCCCAAAAAGCTCTATAAGATAATCCCAATGCTCTAAGTACGGGTTTTCTCTGTTGTTCTCAATCATCCAAGCAGCTAGGATGGATCCGCCTCTGCTAACTATTGGCATGATTCTAGAGCCTCTTACAGCCCTTAAAGCCAAATCCCTAGTTATTCCGGCATGTATAGTCATGAAATCCACTCCATCTCTTAGGTGTCTCTCAACAATGGACACGAACCAGTCTGATGGTATGTCAACTCCACCGAATTTTCTTATCCCTTCAATCCACGCTTGATATGCGGGGACTGTGCCGAAGGGAATTCCATCTGATTCCTCAAGAAGCTTCCTTCTGATATAATCCAAATCACCGCCTGTGCTGAGATCCATTATCGTGTCCGTGCCATATCTCACTGCAGTTCTCACTTTTTCGATCTCCATTTTCATATCAGCAATAGCGCCACTTGTCCCGACATTTACGTTTACCTTTGTCCTCAGGCCCTCACCAATGCCGGTAATACGTATTTTAGGTCTTCTATTATTTCTTACAATTATAATCCTGCCAGACGCCACCCTTCGTCTTAGGGTCTCGTAATCAATGCCCTCCACTCTGGCCAGCTCAGCTATCACATCGACATGTCCACCACATCTAGCCTCCGATATAACGCCCATCATGACCCCTTCCAGCGGGATCAGGAGGATACCGGCTAAGAAGGCATCCCGGGCACGATCCCTACGCCGGCATTACCCGGATCAGGTTCGAGGGGTCGGCAGCCACAAGCTGCCCTCTCAGCCGGGTTTCCCCAGCTCCCCCTGTGCCCGCTAAGATAAGGCTAATTAGTTGAGATTAAAAAAAAGTTTTCCATAATCTCAGTTAGATTCAGGTATTTCTCAAAATTTTTACCTTGTTTTTATATACTGCAATAATATATTTATAGAACCAAAAGTTAAATCTGGGTAACAATTCTGTTACCCAGAGTGAATAATGCGTTTATACGAGATCAAGGAATTGCTGGAGTCCTCAGGTAGGCTTGTGGTCGATGTAAAGCAGCTATCTATCCTACTGGGGATACCAAGAAGTCATGCAAAGGTATACGCAGCCCGTCTTGTGTCCAAAAATTGGGCTTGGAGGCCGAGAAAGGGGATAATAGCCCTGACGGATGATGAGTTTGTGCTTGCCACTCAGCTGGTAGAGCCCTCCTACATCTCCATGCACTCAGCTCTCTACCTTCAGGATCTTCTAGATCAAGTTCCGGTCTTGATAGATTGCGTTACAACAAGGCAAAGCTTAAGCCTGAAGAATCTGGGAATTAGATACAGGAGGATAAATCCAATGCTCTTCTTTGGATATAAAAGGCTTGACAGGCAGAAAAGCTATGTTCATGTGGCAATTCCAGAAAAAGCAGTTCTTGACATGGTTTACTTTGGCTATTCACCGCCAGACGGCATAGAGCTGAATATGGACATTCTTAGCAGGATGGCAGAGAACTTCTCCATGCTGAAAAGTCCAAGAGCAAGAAGAGTTGCGAAGTGGGTGAGAGGTATATGCTGACTAAGGAGGAACTGGCAAAGTTAGCTAAAGCGAGAGGAGTAAGACTCTGGCAGGAGGAGAAGAGGTATGTGCAGGCTCTTGTGATGTATGCCCTTAGAAACTGGCCGATAGTGATGAAGGGAGGCACCTATCTGTGGTTCTTCCACGGTCTGAACAGGTTCTCAGATGACCTAGATTTCACTCAGTTGGGGCAGATAGAGGAGTCAATTGAGGAACTAACCCTAGTTCTTGAGCTCTTTGGTGCAAAAAATTCAGTGAAAGTGATAAAAGATGATGATTATGTTCTGATGTTCAGGATAAGCGTCAGAGGGCCTCTTTACACATCCGAAAAGGACCTTTGCCATGTCAGAGTGGAGATAAGCAGAAGGGAGAGTGTTGCTCTTGATCCTCTTTCTGTCAGACTGGATGAGCCTTATTACGGTATTCCCATAGCATTTCTCAGGGGAATGGACTTAAGAGAAGTGTTGGCTGAGAAGATAAGAGCTGCTTTTGTGAGGGGAAGTGCAAGAGATCTCTATGATGCTTGGTTCCTCGTGAGGAAAGGTATTTCAATCGATAGTAATCTTTTAACACAGAAACTGAATTTTTATAATATCAGAACAGATATATCATCAATTATCTCCGGACTGAAGAGGCTTCAAGCAAGGTGGAGCTCTGAGCTGAGGCCTGTTGTATTCGGGGAGGTTCCAGATTTTCAGGAGGCATTTAAGGTAGTGAAAATGGCTCTTGCTGCAGGTGTTTGATTTTAGGAACTTTCTGAAAGTGATGGAGGTAAATTACTAATTGGGCTTGAGAACAAATTTTCAGAGAGCCCTAGATTCCAAATTCAGCTTAATCGATCAGTTTTACTCCATATACCTCTTCTGCATATGTCAGTATTGTCTCTAAAATTGTTCTCGCTTTTTCATAAAGCTCTTCTGCCTTTTTTAGATCGTACAAACTTGATGGAATCACAAGCTTCCCAAACTTCCTCATCGGATATCTGCTCCTCAGCCACTCTTTCTCCAGATCTATAAGATCTTTGGCTATATCTGATAGCTTTTCCGACCATTCATCAGGTGATTTTGATACTATAGCACTCACAAAATGGGATGCCACAAGTTGCTCTGCAACTATTATGTCATTTAACAGCAATATCGATTTTACAATTTTCTCCGCTGCTTGTTGAGCATGATATACAGAATCAGCATAAAGACCATTCTCAAGAAGCACTTTTGAGCTCCTGAGATCCTCCTTTGCCCTTCTCGCAAACTCTCTCGCCATCTCCAAGTCAGGCAAAATCACGCACCCCACCTTTGTCAACATGAATTGATCCGGCTCTCCTGAGCATCTCGCTTGCTCTTTCAATCCAGAAGTAGACAGGATATTTAGCGTATATTATTTCATATCCGGATAGAACTGCAGAGACAAGAGGGGAGGCCTTTAACACCTCCTCAATGAAATCCTGAAGGGAGACAACAAGGATATGCTTTCCCTCCTTGTAGATAACCTCCCCTCCCTTGCTTCTTGTTATCACTAAGATGTCCTCATCCGATGACTCATGCGAATATCCCTTGACCCTCGATCCGAACCTTATTATTCCCATCATCTTGTCCCAGACCTATCTCACTCAGGAGTTTTTGCATCTCCACAGATCAAGCTGTTGTTCACAATATATAAATTTTCATAAGGAGTGCTTAATCCCTGTTGGCACAAAATTTCCAGATCCCTACTCAGGGGATTCTCCTGCTGGAGATCACGTGATGTTTGGTATCCTTGCCCTATACCTGTGTTCATTGAACTCCCCTACTGTCATGCCGGCAATTCTTGCTGCCCTGTATATGTCCCCTTTCTCGATGAAATACAGTAATGCTGCCCTTATATGCGGAGGCTGGGCTTTTATGAATTCCCAATCAGCATTTCTCCTTCTTATCTCCCTGAACTCCCTATCCTCCTTCTCCCACTCCTCAACTCTCATATTCTCATGAAAATGTATGACTAATTTAAGTTTATGCTTTTCCTTCTATGTTCAGAAAATTCATTGCTCAATGTCCGCGGAAGACACCTTCAAAACTAACTTTAAGAATGCTCAGCAACCTTCTGCAGAGGGATTGCGATGAAGCTAGAAATTCTGGGACTCTCAGTTCTTCTCGTGATATCCGTGGCTTTTGCGCTCAATTACTACTTCTACTCTGCTGATCTGGAGAAGAAACTCCTTAGTACTCAGAATGCTGCAAAAGAAGCTGAAAATGCCCTCAATACCACTAAGTCTAGGCTAGAAGAAGTAGAAATGAACTTGTCCAAGGCTGAACAGGAGCTTGAGAAAGCCAAAAGAGAGATAGATATTCTCAGGGGAAATCTCCTCAGGATAAATGAGTCCCTATTTCTGTGCATAAAAAATCTTTCAGGCTATGTAAACCTGTCAGGAGGAGTTAGAAATATGTCAAATGAGCTCCTATCGTGCAAAACTGAGCTATCTGCATGCAAATCTATTAATTCAAGGCTTGAGGAAGCTGATGTTCATGTTGTCCACTGGTGGTATGAGGGATCAGCAGGTTGTGCTGTCTGCGGAACATCCTCAGCTGTATTTCACATAGTTCTTTTCAACGCAGGATATAATGCGGCAACAAACGTCAGGATTGTGATAACACTTTATGACAGCAGGAACATCCCCATAAAGACAGCCACAGTTTACGTTGGCTCGATTGACGGAAGAACTGGGAAGGTGGTGGATCAGACTGTGACCTACACAGGTGCTTTCCAGAGGGCGGATGTTAGCTGTTATTGGAACTGAACTGTCAAGGGCAAATTAGCCTCTATCAGCAGGATAAATTTGAAGGGAAATGAAGCTGCTTTCATCTCTGATAGCTAACATTTTATCACATGGTTCTTCTTAAGTGCGAGCTATCTCAACAACTCTCCTCTCGGGAACCTTGAGAACTTCCATTAGAATATCTCCAAACATCTTACTTGCATCAAGTATTTCTATTTCAACAATTTTATTTTCTTCATCATAATTTATTATCACTTGATCATATTCCTCAGCATGATGTATCTGTTTATCCCTAATTAATATGTCTAGGATGTCGCCCTCTCTGTCATATTTTATTCTCATTTATACCTCTCCCTCCTACAGGGATAAACCGTGATGACTAGGATCTTCTCATTTTCTTCGTACACAATCCTTAATACTAACTCACCAGTTAATAAACCTTGCGCAATTCTCCTTCCATAACGGCCATAGACAATCTTCTCGGGATTTCTAATAATTTCTAGAACTTTCTCCTTAGTAACACCTAAACCCATCAATCGCTTAAGTTTCTCTTTTGCGTGTGCAGTAAAGTCTATTTCTTTAATTCCCATGCTTAACCTCCCATGCTGATGAGAAAATCTGTATCAATTAGAACCTGTTTCAACGTCATCCCTCAGTTTTGAAACGAAATTCCTTTTATCAGCAGTTTCTCTCAGAAAGTTTTCTACTTCCCTTTGCCTTTATCGTTGTGTTCAGCAGTTCATCCCATGTTCTTTCTCCTCTAAGCATTTCAAGCTTCCTTTTAAGCTCGATGTTTATCGATATTATTCCTCTCCTCATATGTTCATGTATTCATGAATGCAATATAAATTTATCCAGCTTTCTACTGTGGCTTCAAAAGTTTGTTGTTATTGAACAAATCAACGATGCCGACTATATACTTCGGAGGGACTTCTTTCACCAGATATATCCCCTTTCCGGCTTTTCTCACCTCAAATCCGTCATTTATCATGGCTTTTGCATCTATCTTGAGGATAACAACATCTCTCCCATGTCTTCTAGCCATGCTTAGAGCATCCTCTATGGAGGATGAGAGATGCGCATACCTCCTCTTTCCCGGCTTTATTCCCTGATCCCTTATCATTTTCCAAGCTCTTAAAGTGGTTCCATGATATAGAATCTCGACATCCTTTGTCGGAGTGCCCGCTTCAACATCGATGCTGTGGCCATATGTAGCTCTTATTCTCCCATCCTTTATCTCAAATCTCCCCTTCTCATCGATCTCCACAACCTCCACTATGTGCTCAGGTCTCACCCATTCATATCCTCTTCTTGTTGCGATTCTTCTTGCAAGCTCCTCCACTGTTATGCTTGAGAATCCTTTGTTATCAAGCGTCATTCCAACAGAGGATGGATTATGCCTTAGAATGTAGGAAAGTAGTTTGCTCAACCTCTCCATTCTTGAGTTCTTCACAATCTCTCTTGGATAAAAGTGGCTTTAAAATTAACTATGCGGAATAAGAAGCCGAATGTTTGTTCCTTGCTCATATGTTTTGCAGAAGGTCTGAGTACTTCTCCATCCTCATCTTTTTTCCCTCCTGCTGGACAAGCCATGTCATCCAGCAGAGCTCTATAGGTCTGTATCCACAGCTTATTGCGATGTTTTCAGCTTTTCTGATGAATTCTATATCATCCTCAACAGGCTCCATTCCAGCCTCCCTGAGAATTCCGTTTATAACCCTCTTCACTATCTTATCGGGCATCACTGTATCTATTCCGCCCATCATCCTGAGGTACTGAAATGTGACGATTCCCACACCTTTTATCCTTCCTATGGGATCATCCCTCCAGCTCTCCAGCTTTGAGCTGCTTGCCCACCTTCTTATTGCCCTTCTATCATCCTCATCCAAGGTGGAAAGATAAAAAGCAATGTTCTTTGCCATTTCCCATGATCTCCTGTTTTTCCACACCGATCTCAGTTTCTCAACATCACAATGGGCCAGATCACTCAGCCTCTTTATCTCGCTGAACCTCTCCTTAAACTCAATCACCTTTGGCACGACTGCGGTGAAGTAGTTCAGTCCTATCGATGTGAAAGCAGCATCAACAACCATTAGAACAACGCTTCCTCCCCATCTCTCAGTCCTAAGGCATCTATCGCAGTGCTCCTTTAGACCTGGCACTTTTGACATGTAGTTGTCCACGATCTCCTTCAGGGAGGGCACGTTCAGCTGGAGCTAGGACTAAAAGATAAGCAATCGGTTTACATCTGAGTATTTTGAATATTTTAAGTAGCTTCAGTCCACTGGCTGCCTCTTGTCATCAATCTTTGTGATAATTTTTCAGGATCCCTGAGGATCCACTTAGTTGGAGAGATTATAGCAGAGGCCTTCTCTGTTAAAGAAGTTGAAACTCTTAGAAAAGCGGGAAGTGTGAGGATAAATATGTAAAGGAGCCCATAAATTCCTCTTAGATTATGATTACTGCAAGACAATAATCAGCTCCAAAAGATGTTGCAAAAGAGATGTGGAGAATTGCAGAGGAAGTGATATAGAGCTTTCTAGGTGAGGAGATTTGACCGTTCTAGACTGCTATGACTTTAAATAAATTTAGACTTCAACTTCTGCTTCTAGTAAAGTTTTTAAGATTCCCCTTTCTTGTATTAGGGGGTATCTATGGCGAAGAAAGTCCTGATAATAGCTGGAGATGGTGTTGAGGCCCAGGAGATCTTTTATCCATACTACAGGCTGAAGGAGGCTGGATATGAGGTGGATGTAGCTGCTCCATCGAAAAAAGATGTTCTCTTCACTGTTGTCCATGACTTTGAGCCGGGATGGGAGACCTACAGCGAGAAGCCCGGATACAGATTTCCATGGGTTTCCAAGGCGTTTAAGGACGTGAAGCCGGAGGAATATGAGGGCCTTGTGATACCAGGAGGGAGAGCTCCTGAGTTCATAAGGACCTATCCCGAGCTGGAGAAGCTGGTCAAACATTTCTTTGAGAAGAATAAACCCGTTGCAGCTATATGTCATGGCCCATTGGTTCTAGCTGCATATGGCCTGCTGAAAGGCAGGAAAGCGACAAGCTACATAGCTGTTAAGCCTGATGTGGAGACAGCTGGAGCAAAATATGTTGATACTGAGGTTGTGGTGGACGGAAATCTGGTGACCAGCAGGGCATGGCCAGATCTTCCAGCATTCATGAGGGAGTTTCTGAAGCTATTAAAGTGATAAAAAGGCGGTAATAGAATCCACCGTCCCAACTTTTTTATTTTTATAAATATAGTTTAATATACTGTCTTAACTAAGATAAAAATTGTAGAAAGCAAATTTTCTGTATTATGGCTTTTTGTGCTCTACCAAGTTCTTTAACAAGTGTTCTCTTGCTCTCCAGACCTCCAAACCTGCTATGGAGCCATCCTCAGATATCTCCACAAAAAGATCATCTGCTATCTCTACGGTGTCCTTTAGGGGGCCTTCCTTGATGAGTATGTAAAGTATGTCTGCCTCTGGATCAAAGCGGACCTTCATCTCACCCTTAACCATCTTCCCCTCTCCTCCCTGCTGCTGATTATCTCTCAATGTTGCTTGTGTCTAGGACACTTATAACCGTTTCAGCTGATTGTGCTTTTCGTATATTATGATAAGCCAGTGTCCGGGTTTTGTTCTCGGGCCTATACACACGGTATACCCAGTAAGTATATCGAGATATGTCATTACTGGGTTATTAAGTATTTCTTCCACCTCCTTTTCATCTATAACTCTTTCCTTAAGCCTATTTTTAGCATGCTCAGTTAGTTCGAAGCTTGTTCTGTCTGAACGTTTCATAATACCCGTAATCCCTGTAACTGAAAAGCTTTTAAACTTGGTTTTTGATTCACTTATATAAATGATGAGAATGAAGATGTTTCATTTTATATAAGCTAAATTTAATTTATTTAAATAAAGAAATTTCTAATTAAATATTATAGAATCTATTTAAATGCACTATATATGAACTCTACACCGAAAAATATCAGGACAAAGCTAAGAATTCCCATTATCACCTTAAGGGCAGGCTCGTTCAACCTGCTTCCTTTGTAAAATATGTAGGCTATGAAGACAAGCCATGCAAAGTCCATCCAGACATGAAGAATATACATGAACAGCACCCCCAGCGGGAATAGCTGCATGGAATCCATCACGAGCTTTGTCCCCACTGTCAGCCACCACACTATGAAGTACGGGTTAAGAGCAGTTAGCATTATTCCTGCTAAAAATGCATTTCCCTTGCCCTCAGATATGTCTATACTCGCTTTTCTCAACGATCTAAGCTGGGTAAAAGCAAAGTAAAGCAGAAAGATTCCTCCTATCAGGGAGAGAATTGATCTGAAGCTCTGTGCAACAATAGAAACACCCGCTGCTATCAGAAGAACTAGAGGGAGCTCGAATGTCATGTGACCAAGTGATATCAGAAATCCAGCTTTCTTCCCGCTTTTAATTCCAAGGCTGGCAGCGGATACAGTTAACGGTCCTGGAGATAGCGCTCCAGATAGTGTTATTGCCTCTACTTCCATTATGAATGCGAGGATATCCATAAGCCAGCGCTCAAGCTATCCTTTAAAATCTAATGGACATTGATTCCTGTCCTTTTGCGATCTCTAATAGTAAACTTTATATTTTCTGGGATCTATATTTAGTATGTCAGTCATAGAGAGGGTGAAAACTGGGGTTCCGGGACTCGACGAGATCCTCAGAGGGGGAATTCCGAGGAGGAATATGGTCCTCCTAGCTGGAGGTCCTGGAACTGGGAAGACAATACTTGGCCAGCAGTTCCTCTATCACGGGCTCATGAACAATGAACCTGGCATCTACGTTGCCCTCGAGGAGCATCCTGTTCAAGTGAGGATAAACATGCAGCAATTCGGCTGGGATATCAGAAAATATGAGGAAAGAGGGGAGTTTGCAATAGTGGATGCATTTACTGCAGGCGTGGGAGAGGCTGCGAAGAGGGAGAAGTATGTCTGCCCATCTCCCGATGACTTTCCAACGCTCATAGATCTGATAAAGCAGGCGATAAAGGAGATAGATGCCAAGAGAGTTGTGGTTGACAGCGTCACGACTCTCTACATAACTAAACCTGTTGTGGCAAGAGGAATAGTGCTGCAGCTGAAAAAGGTGCTTTCAGGCCTTGGAACAACATCCTTCCTAGTATCTCAGGTAAGCGTCACGGAGAGAGGATTCGGAGGGCCTGGAGTGGAACATGCAGCTGATGGAATAATAAGGCTTGATCTGGATGAGATAAACGGGAAGCTCTACAGGAGCATAATAGTCTGGAAGATGAGAGGGACCGCTCACTCAATGTCCAGACATCCGTTTGAGATAACGGATAAAGGTATTATAATAGATCATGAGAAGAGTTTGAGCTTGGGGAGGTGATAATATGGGGATAAGCCTTTCTCCTATCGGTAAGGAGGAGATAAAAAATCTGGAGACAGCTCTTTTAGTTGAGACGTTATTTAGGAAGGAGGTCTGGGAGGAGATAAAAAATCCATCCGAGAGACTTACATGGCTCACATCCCTTGGGATAGCTGCTGGAGCTCTTGCTAGGGAGAAAGCGAAGTTAACAATAAAGCAGATAGCTGAGGAGCTCGGAGTGACTGAGGCGACAGTTAGGAGCCATCTTTCAGGGAAGACAAAAGCAGGACAGCTTGTGAGGGAGACTTACGAGAAGTTCCTCAAGGAAGGAGTTGCGTTCAGAGGATTTGAAAAAGTGGTGCAAGTGGAGGAGATAAAAAAGGCATTGGATGAACTGGCATCGAGCATAGAGGCTGTCAGCAAGAAGATAGAGGAGATAAAGAAGATGTTAGGGTAAAAACTAAGCCAAAACTTCCTACATTTTAAACCCTCTATTTATTTTGCAATAAATATTTTGTCTTGCTAAAGCTTTCAGATATTTCTTAATTAATAACAAGCTTCATTGATAAAGCTTAATAAGGATGATCAGTGCGGGATCAAAATGAATGCAGAAGAGCTTGTGAGAAGGATATCAAGAGGAGAGAATCTGCACACAGAGTTCAAAGAAAATGTGGAAAATCCTGAGAGTCTGGCCAAATCTATAGTGTGCTTTGCCAACACTGATGGAGGACAGATAATAGTGGGAGTATCGAGGAATGGAGAGATAATCGGCGTGAAGGATCTGGACTACTTGGAGAGGCTGGTAGATGATGTTGCATTTAATGGATGTGAGCCTCCTGTCACGGTTGTGGTGGAAACAGTCGAGGTTGAAGGAAAAAAAATAGTCCTAGTTATAAATGTCCGTTCTGGTCTAGCATTAACTTTCATCCCTTCCCTTATTGGGCCTTCGGGGTGAACGGATGAAGACCCCACATCTCTCAGTTTAAGGAGGTTCCTCACTGCTATTACATCTCTATCCTCCTCCAGCCCACACTTAGGGCACCTCATAAGCCTGTGCCCATTCGGGCTTAGCTTTTCCCTACATATCGGGCAAAGGGTTGAGGTACCCCTTGCATTTACGTAAACAACATTTAAACCTGCCAATTTAGCCTTATATTCGATAATTTTCTGGAGCCTTCTGAAGCTCCACCTGTGCAGCCTGCCGTTAACTGCCCTTGAATATCTGATTCTCCTCCTTATGTTTGTAAGCCTCTCCAAGATTATCGTTGTTGCATTATCTTCTCTGGCTTTTTCCACTATTTTGTCCGCAAGCTTGTGGTAGATATCCTCAATCCTCCTTTTCTCTCTTCCCCTGTATTTCTCCATCAGCATTTCCCCTCTTGATCCAAGCTTGAGTTGAATTCTCTTTCTCTTAAGAAAATAAGCCGTCCTTATCGCCCTTTCCTCAGTTTTAAAGTTCACTATTCCCTCTGTTGATCCAAATGCTACATTATTTTCATTTATGTCCACAGCTATTGCCTTATTATCCTGCTCCATTAACTTCACAGTCTTGGAAAAACAGATGTTCAAATAGAATTCATTGTTTTTCCTTAAGATCCAAGCTTCTCCTGCTTTCATATCCTTGAACTTCTCATGGTATGTCCCATGAAGAAGCTTCACCCTTATCCTTCCATGTTCAGTCGCTATTGAGGCCTCCCATCTCTCCAGATCCAGGCTGAATAGATGGTCATCAAGCATCAAAACTTGTTTCTTAAAGTATGGCTTCTCTGCTTTCGCTAAGCCTCTTCTCTTTAGCTTTCTGAAGCTTCTGTAGATTGAGCAGGCCATCTGGCAGGCCGTGTATATGTAGTGAGATGGAAGGCTTGGGTACTTCATCCTCATCTCGTAGTACTTCTCTGCCTTCAGCCTCTTGAAGCTCGTGATCCCCTTCATCCAAGCAAAGTCAAGTAGCTGGTTTAAGACCTCTCCATACATCGAGAAAAGGCTCTCTGGGATAGATCCATTCAGTTTAAAGCTTGCAGTGAGCTTAACAGTCTCTAATGGCACTTTTTACACCCTCACGACCTTTCTGTAAAGCTTTTCAGGCATTGGGTTATTTAAGTGACTCAAGTTTATAAAGTTTATGCTAGAAAGAAACAGTTTTCTGACCCCAATAAGAATTCTAATATTCAGCAATAGAGTTGAGTTTCACAGCCCGGGAAGGCTTCCAAACACAGTTAGCATAGAGAGCATCAGGATGGGGGCAAGCCATGTGCTCAGAAACCCCAGAATTTACAGCTTCTTCGTAAGGATGGGTCTTGTAACAGATATTGGAAGCGGTGTAGCTAGGATAATAAAACTGGTTAAGGAGAGCACTGGAAAGGATGTGATCCTTGAGGAGACGGAGGGAGAGTTCATCTTAGTGATGCCGAGAAGAGGTCAGTGAAAAACAGCTGGTGTGAAAGAAGTTCGAGAACCTCGAGTTAAAAATCTTTTTATTGTACTGTTCTTCAGAAGCCCTATGTTTGCCAGAACTAAGGAGATTCTTAAGAAGGCAAGAACCATATGGGCTCTTGATCACGCATCCAGCTTGATGGACTGGGATCTAGAGGTGAACATGCCTGTAGAAGGGGTGCAGGAGAGGGGAATAGCGGCATCTGAAATAGCTGTCCTGAGGCAGAAGCTTCTGCTCGATGAGGAGCTCTCAAGCCTAATAGAGAAGGCTGAAAAGGAGGAGCTGGATGATTATGAAAGAGGGCTTTTAAGGGTGCTGAAAAGGGAGATAAGAATAGCTAAATCGCTTCCTCCAGACCTAGTTCAGGAGCTGACAAGGGTCACTCAGGAGGCGAAGGTTGTCTGGAGGGAGGCGAGGGAAAAGGATGATTACAGCAAGTTCAAGCCGTATTTGGAGAGGATAGTGGAGCTTGAGAAAAAAGTCGCTGACTTCTTGGGGTATGAAAAACATCCATATGATGCCCTTCTTGATCTTCACGAGGAGGGGCTGAAAACAGATGATGTGCAGAGGATATTCTCCTCCCTTGAACCGGGAATAAGGAAAGTCCTGTCCAAAATAACGAATTTCTATGGGAAGCACTGGCTTGAGGAACAGAGATACGATGTAGAGGCGATGAAACTCCTGAACTTAGAGGTTTTGAGAATTCTGGGGTATCCCTTAGGAAGCAGATCTAGGATAGATGTGTCAGCTCATCCGTTCACCATACACATGGGCATAAGGGATGTGAGAATAACCACTAGATACGAGGGATATGATTTCAAGAGGAGCTTCTTCAGCACACTTCACGAGTTCGGTCATGCTCTCTATGAGCTTCAGGTGGATGATTCGCTGATGGCAACTCCTCTATCAAAAGGAGTTAGCCTTGGAATACATGAAAGCCAATCCAGGTTCTGGGAGAACATGATAGGCAGATCAATTGAGTTTGTAAGGGGAGTTGAAAATATTCTTAAGGATAAACTGGGCTTTCTGAGGGATGTCCCTGCAGAGGAGATCTACAGGTACTTCAACATTGTCAGGCCGAGCTTGATAAGAACAGAGGCTGATGAAGTCACATACAACCTCCATATAATACTTAGATTTAAAATAGAGTTCGGAATGATAGACGGAAGCATAAAAGTGGATGAGATACCGGAGGAGTGGGACAACCTGATGGAGGAGCTCCTCGGGATAAGGCCAGAAAGCTACAGAGATGGTGTGCTTCAGGACATACACTGGAGCATGGGGGATATAGGCTACTTCCCCACCTATACACTGGGAAATGTGATATCAGCCCAGATAAGGGAGCATATGATGAGGGAGATCCCAGATCTTCACGAGAAGGTGAGGAAAATGGATTTCGAGCAGGTGAAGGAATATCTGAAGGAGAGGATACACAGATGGGGGAGTGTTTACAGCCCAAAGGAGCTGATAAAGAGGAGTTTTAAGGAGGAGATAAGGCCAGAGCCCTTCCTCGATTACCTTGAGAAAAAGTACTTATCTGTACATCAGAACTGAGTCCCCTATGCTTAAGCTGAGGGATTCAGCCACAACAGGACACTTGACCATTAGCATGTAGAATATGCCTTTAAACTCGCTTAGCACCTCATAATTTCCCTGCCCCTTCGATATCGTTATATCGTGATCTTTAATCCATCTCAGAACCTCATCCGATCTCCTGTCCGGTCCTGTCCCGGGCTCTCCGTTGCTGACAGTCTTAAGCTCAACTCCATCTATTTTTACATATCTGAAGTCTTCTACAGTGGCATCGTTTATTAAAGGCCCTCCCTTGACGACAAAAGTGATTTTGAAGTCTTTTAACTCAAGAAGAGTTTCTATCAGGAGCTTGTCGAAGACTATCTCCCCCGCATTATCGGCAAAGTATAGGATCGACCTTGATCTGCTCAGCATATTTCTGAAAAGATCGTAGTGATCAACTGCAAGATCAGAGCTGAGAACTTTGTTTAAAGTGCCCTCAAGATCGTATGATGATAGAGCTCCAAAATCAACTATGTTCCCGGCTATTGCAATTTTGACAGCAGTTCTTACTGGATCCTCGCTTTTTCTCACAAGCTCCTTGCAGTAGGGATAGAGAGATAGGGCTTTGTCATTGCTCTCCTTCTTCACATTAGCATATGGATCCCCTCCTGCGAACTCCCTTATTATCTTTTGAACCCCATAGTCGATCTCAGGTGGAGTTTTATCCCAGCTAATTGAAAGAAGGTGCGAGATAACTTTCCTCAGGGCCCCCTCTATCCTGCTGTCATCAAGGGAGAGGAGCCTCAATGCCTGTATTGTCTGCCTCTGGAAGCATGGTATGCAATCGGGCTTGACTCTCATATGCTGCAGTACACCATCCAAATATAAGCTGAGGTCATTCTTCTTCTAATGCAGTATTTATGCTGTAGCAGAGATATTCAAAGCAGAATCATGAGGCTGTTGTGGCATCTGTTCTGGAGGAAGCCCTAAGGTAGGCTTCGGAGGGATTGCTAAGAAGATAACCGAGGGGAAGAGGCTTACAAGCATAGACGTGATAATCCTCCTTCTTGACCAGATGAACAAGAGAATAGATGATACAAATAAGAGAATTGATGAGATAAAGGAGGATCTGGGATTGCTTCACCAGGAGGTATCCTCCATAAAGTCCGACATAATAGCCTTGATGAGGGAGAAGCTGAAGACAGGCTGATTTTTAGCAATTTTAGCAGATTAATATTTATAATCTGAGAATCTAAAGAGATATATATTAACTTTGTGGATAGCATTGCATAGCTTCTCAATGTGCTAGAGAATAAAAAAGGCAATTAAAGGCTTAAAAATCTGTAAAAGTTAGTAGGTGATGAGGAGTTGGACTCATCAAGCTTCATGAGGCGAAGGAAATCCTCACGAGAGCCTTTCTTGAGCTAGGAGATGCGCACACTCCTGAAGATCAGCACCTTTATCGGATCGATGCCCAAGGTGAAGGCAGCAGAGTACGCTAGGGAGAGGAGAGAAGCAGATAGGGGGATCCGCTCTACTACTATTCCAACTGTTCCCAGCAGCAGAAAAACAGCTATGATCACCAAGACTGATGCTATTAACTCCCTTCCTGGCCTGCTTTTCCAGAAGTACCTTCTTTCCCTCACTAAAAGGACTCTGAACTGGCTTGTGAAGACCATAATGAGCAGAATAAAGGTCTGCATCTTATTCTTGGGAAAGGAAAACAGCCTCTGGCCTATATAAATAGCTATAAGAGCCTCTATCAGTAAGAGAATACCTAGGACAACAGATGATACCATTATGTTCCTTATATTCCACTTGTTTGGGTTCGATGTTGGCTCTGCGTTATCAGTGGCAAGCGACATCGTGGCAAAGTCATTGGCAAATATAAGCAGGGCCATGCCCATCAGAGTTAGAACATCATATCCGAGCCAGAACAGCCCTACAGCTAGGAGGAGAGTGAACTGAATCACCTTCGTCACCTTGTTGATTATCCATGTCAGAGCTCTCTGGTATACCTTTCTGCTCTGGATAATCACCTCAACTATCCCGCCAAGCCCAGGGGTGAGCAGCACCACTCCGGCTGATGCCTTAGCGACATCTGTTGCATTGCTTACCGCTATGCCGAGCTCAGCCTGTTTCAGGGCTGGAGCGTCGTTTACTCCATCTCCTGTCATCCCAACCATGTGTCCCTTTGCCTGTAAGCTTTTTACAACAGCATACTTGTCCTCAGGAAATACCTCGGCAAGGAAATCAGCTCTCTCAATCTCCTCCAAAAGCCTTGATTCATCCAACTTCCTCAGATCAGAGAGAGAAATACCTTTCTCCCCTATGCCCACAAGTCCAGCTATCTCCTTGGCTATAGGAAAGCTATCCCCAGTTATCATCTTCGGCCTGACATCGAGCTCCTTAAGTCTCTTGATGAGCTCAGCTGAGTCAGGCCTTGGAGGATCTGATAGGGCAATTATTCCAGCAGCTTCCAGAGGACCCCCTTCCTCCCCCTTTGCCACAAGCAGTGCCTTATATCCCTTTGAGGCCAGTTCATTTAACTTCTCCTCTATAAACTTTTTTCCATTTACGCACATCTCCAGAACTATCTGAGGGGCTCCCTTCACAACTCTGATCCTTTTTCCCTCGATCTCAACAACTGCTTCAGATCTCTTTGTGGACGGATCAAATGGGATAAAGGAAATGCGCCTTCCCCTGATATTCACTTTTCTAGCCCTGCTCACAATTGCTACATCTATTGGGTCCTTGGTCTCCTCGCTTGATGCGTAGAAAGCAAGCTCCAGCAGCTCATCCTCAGATAGATTGAGCGGGACAAGGGAGGAGACCTCCAAGGAGTTCATCGTTATTGTGCCCGTCTTGTCGAGGCAAAGCACATCCACAGAGGCTGCATCCTCAACTGTATCCAGCTTTGTCACCAGAACTCCTTTGGATGCCAGATACCTTGCTCCTGCTGCCTGCATTATGGTCATAACAGCTGGAAGGGCAACAGGGACGCATCCCATGAGGATCGCCACATCAAAGGTCAGGATCGATATTAGCTCGTTCTTGAGATGCATTACATAGGCAAGGATGGAGACAGCTATCATCACAGCAATACCCAAGTACATGGAGTATCTCGTGATCTGAAGCATTACCTCCTGCTGATGGGACTTCGGCCTTGCTATTCTTACTAGCTCTGCAGTCTTTCCGAAGTATGT
>NZ_RCOS01000029.1 GCF_003947435.1 Candidatus Methanodesulfokora washburnensis | reverse complement strand
TTTAAATTCCCCCTTCCACACATGAATGCCCTCAGGTCCCAAAATAGATTTGGTAAAGATAACGCTTCCCGCCATTCCTCAAGAAGTTCTTCGCTAAAGTACTGTTTTTCTGCTCTCATTTCTATTTTGTGGGCATGCAAAGCCATCTCTATCGCATAAACAGTGGCCACATCAAGGGAGAATTTAAATGAAACCTTTGGAAGCTCTGGAAATACATCGGGCATTATAGTTAGCAGAGCAGAACTTAGAAAAACTTTTCGGCAAATTACTGCTGAGCTAGTCTTTCTTCATTCCTAGTCATCTCGATTTTCATTCGGGTTCGTAATTGACTCAGACGATGCCAACAAGAGCAAAATTAGTGTAGAGCTTATCCGAAGCAAAGAATATAAATTCATAACTACAGGAAGACTTAAATAAAAAATGAGCAAAAAGTTAATTGCGATGAGAAATAAAGTGGATACTATATCCGAGGAGGAAGCCTATAATCATATAACAGAAATACAAAAAAGCTATACTGCTGGAAAGAATAGAGTTCTAGATTCGCTTGCAGGAGCTATGTGGATTGTAGAGAAAATGTTTGCCCGCACAGGACACTTTATATTGGAATTTATTCAGAATGCAGAGGATGCGAAAGCGACGAAGGTGAAAGTAATCCTGCAAAAAGGTTTAGTCAAGATACTTAACAATGGAGCACCTTTCTCAAGGGATGACGTTGAAGCGATATGCTCCGTGGGAAAATCTCACAAAGATCCCAAGGAACATATAGGTTATCTTGGCGTGGGGTTTAAAGCCATTTTCCTGGTCTCTTCAAACCCTCATATTTACTCAAAACCTTACAGATTTAAGTTTGACAAAAGTCATTGGCCTGATCCTAGAACCGTCCCTTGGCAGATTACGCCTATATGGCTGGAGAAGGTTCCAGAGGAATGTAAAGAATGGAATGTTGTATTTCATATACCGGTAGATGAAGCAGGATATGAGAGAATAAAAGAAGAGCTACAAAGGCTCGCGCCAACCACCTTACTCTTCCTTCACAACATAACCGAAATTGAGCTGGAGTTCGAGGATAAGAAAAAGATATTTAGGAGAAAGGAAAAGAAAGAGGGGATCTATACCCTAGAGGTCATGGAAAATGGAAGCAAAACTGTTACTAGTTGGGTAGTATTTCGTAACATCATAAAGGTTCCAGATAACATAAAAGAAGATAGATTTACAAAAGAATGGAATAGAGGAGAAGTTGAAAAAAGAGAAATAGCTGTTGCCTTTAAACTTGATGATAAAGGAGATCTAGCTCCGACTACAGGGACTATTAAGTTTGGCGTATTTAGTTACGTCCCACTTAGGGAGGAAGAAATAGGAATACCCTTTCTCATTCATGCCGACTTTTTAGTTGCCCCAGGACGTGAGATGGTACAGAGAGAAGCCCCTTGGAACCTGTGGATGTTGGATGAAATAACAAAATTTATTATAAATAATGTAATCAGTTCATTCAAGGCCCATGATACTTGGAAGTATTCCTATACTAACGTTCTTTATAGCATCGTCCATCACTCTCCTTTTGATACACACCTAGCTAATCCCATCAATAATGAGATTAAAAATGGCAACCACGCAGTTACCTTAAAGGGGGATTTTGCAAGAATATCGGAGGTTGTTGAAGTAAGCCAGACCGTCTTAGATTTGGTCGGTTCTGATTTCATAGAAAAGGTTACTAACAAGAAGGTACTTCATCCCAAAGCGAAGCTCCATCCTTCTTTAGAAAAACGAAAAACAATAGATATAAGAAATCTAAAAGAATACCTTTATGATATAGAATCCATCAAAACTGCTTTTGGAGATAGATGGAAAGAAGTCTTTAGAGATTATCTAAAGACTTTAGCAAGTGATTGGTTTAGGTATGCACAATCCACTAGGGAGAGTGAAAAGTATCAGAGGGAGTTTCGTATGGCAACCTGTTTGATTGATGAGGAGGGAAATATCTGTGAACCTGGGGATATCTACATCGCTACTTCAGAAGTGGAGGAGAAAGCTAAGAAGCTGTTTCCAGGAAAATTTAAATTTTTAGATCCCTTGTTAAGAGAGGACATTATAATCAACTTTCTTAAGGAGATTAAGGTTGAAGAGCTCTCAGAGGAAAAATTAGAAGGAATTATCAAAAAAGAACAATTTCCGAGTCTACTTAAAGAGCTTAAAGATTCCAGTAAAGACGACCAGACAAAAATAAAAATAGTAAAAATAATTAAAGATTTCTGGAAGGAGGGTATTGTGAATAGTGAAGATATTACCAAAGAAGGATTTTTAATAAGAACTAAGAATGGGAGATGGCTTGAACCACAAAAAGTTCTTCTTTCAGCAGAATATGAGCCTGAGAATAACGTAGAGAGACTGGTGATGAACAATTTATTAGATTTTGAGCTTGAATTCGTAGATCCTATATTTATCGAGAACGAATCTCCAGAGGAGAAATCTGCTTGGAAGAGGTTTCTGGAAGAACTTAAAGTAGGCAGCAAAGTAGACGAAAATAGACTAGTAGAAAGAGTGGGAATTCTAACTTCAGTTAAATATGAGAAGGAAGAATGTAAAGTAGAGAATATTCGGGTTTTAACGGAGTCTGAGAGAGGCAAAGGTTATGATATTGAGTCAAGGATGCCCGATGGTTCTCCTAAATATATAGAAGTTAAAGCCTCTAAAGGTTTGTGGAGTATAAATTTAACTAAAAATGAGTATAAATTTATTTTAGATAATCCTAACAACTCATTTATCTACATAGTTGCATTTGCTTTAAAGGATCCCGAACTGTACATAATGCGAGGTGCTTCGCTTAGGGATGCCACGATTTCATCGATCACATTGGCAGAAAATGAGTGGATGCGGATATGTGAAAAGGTATGGAAGCCTCTTTTAAGGTCTTCTTAGGATGTGAGCAGAAAACCACTTAGAGATATGCAGTCTTTTTGCCAACAGTTCGATGTGTTTTTCAGAAAAGAGGATAATTTCCTGATAATATCTGTCTCTTTCAAGTGATTAAGCACCTCTGTTAAGTTTAGCTTCGTCAACTCTTTTTGCTAAGAGGCTTGCAAGTGAAAGGTACTCTATGTTTCAAATTTTTCGAGATTATTGCTGAATGGTCTCTTGTAGTCCATTTAATTCCGAATTCTCCTCTTCTCTAAATTTCCTTCGCATCCTTTGTCAGCACTGCCCTCTTGTCCAGATGCAAAAGAACAGTGCTATTACGATTGTATCTTAGGGAAAAGATGTCTTTTAGATCGATAAGGAGCTATTTGCATTGAGGAGCACTCCTTATTTATCAGTTTGAAGTATCTTCTCGTTCAATTTTTGCTGACTCGATTCGTTTCATAATGTAACTTATTGTAGCAAGCTGCTCAAGAGCTTCATAGGGATCCAGTTTAACCAACGGATGATCCTTGGGTACATGCCCTCTCGGATTTCGGAATGCCTTAAATATGCCTTCGCAGATCAGTGCAAGTCCATCTTGCTCGCTTTTACCGGACTTAGTATTAAGAAAGTCATTAAAGATGATAATCAACTCAGAAGGTTCTTTTTTCATTGTTGCTTGAACTAGTTCAACTTCGCTTTTATCAGTAATACCGGTGCGCTGTTGAATTAGCTCATTTAACGCCTTTACTGCTTCAAATATTGCCTCTGAGTAATCGCCATCGAAGAAGTGATTTCTGGTCAGTTGCTTAATCCTTGGATGAAGAGGAAGATATTCAAAGAGCAGAGTTGGCTCAGGATACTTAGTTTCATTTACAATAGCTTCGTAGAGCAGCGCTTTCTCCGTTATTGTAAGGTTCCTCTGAAAAATAGAAGCATTATTAGGATTAAGAGCAATTCTATTTTGGATATTACCAAAGAGCTTCCAGCACTCATATTTTTTGCTTTCTTCGTATTTTTCTGCCCACCACACCAAAGTAATCACATCACCTACATCTTGAGGGTTTCCCTGAGGGCAAGTTATGCTCTCACCCAATTCTCTAAGTGCTGCAGCGAAAAGAATTTTTCTCCTTAATGGACCTCGTTTCAATTCTTGGTAGGCTATACTTTTGAGATGCCCTCGCGCTTCTTTATTCCCTGTTTTCAAGCCAAGGGATAAAAGATAAACCTGCTCTGGATCACGTAATGGTGACCACTTATCATCTGCATTGAGTTGCTTCACCTTTTCACTAAGCTCAACAATTTTTGATTCATCTTCTTGATGACCCATTTTCCTCTGCAGCCATATTGTAGCTGCTATCGGACCAAGATATCGCTGTATTTCCCATAGGTCGCTATCCTCTTTCATCCACCTTTGCATTCTATTAATAAGTTTAGTAAGTGATTGATTATTCTCCATTTCCTCGGCACTTAGTGCATAGCAGATCCAAGCAGCAACAAATGGATCCCACTCAGTTTCTAACGATTCTGCTTGATCTAACAGCATCCGCTGAAGCTCATCTCGGTATCGATGGAAATTTATAGGAACCATGCTTTATCCCTCAACTTACCTGCGCTGGCAATAGGACTCCAGTTCTCTGCACCAATTTCAGCAACAAGCCGTGCAACTAGATAAGAATAACTGAGGGTAGCAGGGATTGCTTGAGCGTTGAATCCTCTCCAATTAACGCGAGCAAATGCAAAGACCTGTTGAACAAGTCGTGGAAATTCAGTACTAGGCATTGTCGATCTCTTATCCATGTGAATCTCAAGCATTCTCGGTACTCCCCGCTTTTTGCGGATTTCCTGTCCCGTCTGATCGGGCATTCGTCCATCCAGAAGGAGAAGTGCAGTATTGGAGTTGATCTCGACTTTTATCCCTGATCTCGGCACATAAGTTGGGTGTGCTGAATCGAACAAGCGATAGTTAGTATCGTCATTTAAGTGAAGTAAGGCATAGGGCAAATTCTCACCAATTTTTTGGATGGCTTCTTCCACTGCAGCTATTTCCCTAAACTTTCCTGGTCTTTTGCAGAGATGTATTACAATGGATGAAGGCCTGCCTAATCGTCGCTCGTACTCCTTGTAGGCATCTACGATTAATTCAACAAGTGCGTTGCGATATTCATCCAGCTTTTGCCATTCAATTGGCTTTGGTGCGAGTGAGTATAGAAATTGATAATCTCCGTCATGAGTGAAAAGTGTGATAAATCCAACTACACAGTTCTTTTCCTTGTCCATTGCGCGGCTTATCCCTATAACAAGCTCTTTTTGTCTATGAGAGGACATAACTGTCCAAGGTGTACCTCCAATTTTTGCGTAAATCTGCAAGCTAATATTCTCAAGAATCCACGGAAGCTCCTCGATGTTCTTAAGCTTCTCAGCCGTAACTACCTGAGATGGAATCCCGTTACCTAAGAGAAATGATTTCACTTTTCTATATATCTGTTCATTCCTCCTGCTCATCATCACGATTACCAGATCAGGATTATCGTTATTTAGAGCAGTTTTAATTTCTTGTTCTATTTCTTTCTCATTCTCTTCAGCCACTGATCTATGTGCTATGAATTCTAGAGGGATACGGAATAGGCTTTGGAATCCGTCAAAGGCACCATTTCCATTAGTTAGACCTGAAATGAGTATTTGTTTCTGAATTTCCAGCTGTTCTGGATAAATTAACGTGCAACGTACACTTTCCTTACCGAGACTCTGTTCATCGTATGGGCCATATTGTTTTAGACCTTGACGTGGATTGTAGTGAGATGCTTGTAGAGAAGATGGATTAAATCGTAATTTTGGTGGTTGCAATTGTTCGCCACTTAAGTAGAACCTGCCCATCGTCAGACACCCTGTTTATTGCAGTCATATTCCAAGAATAACATGAACTGGAATCTCCTCTATAGAAACATTAATCCTTTCGCTTAATGGCAAAGTAAAACTTTTATTCATATTTATGAATGGTAAAATATGGTTATACAGTCTAAGCCGGGATGCCTCTAAATTTATCTTGTTGTTAGGCAGAAGCTCGTCTTGAATCTGTGCTATTTGAGAAATGGCATTGTACTGTGCAATCTCTGCTGTATTAAGTCTTCTACCGTTCTCATCCTCTATCTTCCAGCATATGTCAACGATTAGACCAAATACAGGTTGGTTGTCTTTCCAAAGGTATATCGTTCGGAAAGTATAGCCACGAAATACATTTATTTTCCCATTGGCGACGCTTCCATAAGGTCTGGACTCGTAAAGTGTTGTATGTACTTTCTCAAGTGATTCATGATATCCCTGATCTTTCAGATGATCAGCCAAACCCTCTGTGATTAATCTGGCGCACCATCTTGGATAGTCAAATAGTTTTATCATTTGTTGCTGGAAGCCTCTAGAAGCTAATTCGTGGGCATTTTCACCGTATCCAAAGATAATATTTTTGTCTCGATATACCCGTATTTTCCAGTTTTTCTGTGTGATAAATGCTCGTAGATCGCGCAGAGTTGGATAAGTTTCGGCTGAGGCTATAAAGGCATTTACCTCGGCATTAGATGGAACATTCACCTCGAACATATTCAGATAAAGGCCGGGTTCAAGATAAAATCTATTCGCCTATCATCACCTCCTTTTCCTAGAATTTTATTCACTCTTCCCCTACCTAATATACTAGAGCATCTCATCATTATTTAAGATTTAACATTGTTGTTCTGATGCTCTCTATTTCTTCCTTTTATTAGAAATAATCGGGTCTCTTAGTAGCATATATAAGTCTCTTTTTGACATAGTTCAATTTATCTTCATCAAAATTTATATTGTTTTCGATTCTTGATAGAACGTCGAATGCAGAAATTCAGGATAGATATAAATTTTCCCATAAGAGTTTCTTTTTTGTTTTGTCTCAAAAATTTATTAAGAAAACTTTCACAAAACTTTGATGAGCAGGAGTTCCTGTGGAGCCATAATCAATGTCTGGATTTCTCCCATCCTCATGTTGCATCGATATTTGAGGAAGGGCTCTGGGGTTTTCCTGAGAACAATGTAAACAAGAGAAGATGGGAGCTTTTAGAAAGAGGGTGCATTCTGCTTCTCTATGGCAAACACAAGGGAAACAAAGGGATATACTTAAAGGGAGTTCTGACGGAGAAATTCGTAAATAAAAATCCAGTTAGGTACTGGAGGGAGCCAACTGGATATCCCCTTCAGATAAGGATGAATATTGAGGGCTCCTTGGAGAAAGCAAATCCGGTGCTGAGGGAGGAGCTAAGGGGATTGGGAGTGAGAATTTTAAGTGCAAAGGCAGACAGATGGTCCCTCATTGTGTTTGGAGAGGGTGGAACCTATCCGTACAGCACATTCAGGGCAATACTTGATGCATTTGATGCTAGAAATATAGTGGAGATGCCAATGGACCATGAGGGTGTGAAGAGGATGATCCACAATATAGGGATCCTTCAGGGGAAGATAAGCGAAATGGAGGTAGAGCTGGATAACTACAGGCTTGATGT
>NZ_RCOS01000028.1 GCF_003947435.1 Candidatus Methanodesulfokora washburnensis | reverse complement strand
CTTAGGAAGCTCCTTTTTCCCATTACCTCCGCTTATACAGCGCCTTCAACATGCTTGCATCCATTAT
Source organism: Candidatus Methanodesulfokora washburnensis (assembly GCF_003947435.1). Lineage (GTDB taxonomy): Archaea > Korarchaeota > Korarchaeia > Korarchaeales > Korarchaeaceae > Methanodesulfokora > Methanodesulfokora washburnensis. The sequence goes on along the minus strand of NZ_RCOS01000028.1, from coordinate 5,454 downwards.
CAGAATATATCTTCCTCAAAGCTTCCACAAGATCCTCTCCCTTCCACTAATAGTTCGACTTGAGGCCAAGTCCAACGATGCCATCAATCCCTTCTTCCTTCTCGAACATAGGAACTTAAGATTTTATGTGTTAATAAAGTTTCATTAAGATAATCCTCATTCTGTTGGCTTTATCTGTAAACTCTATCAAGGTTATCCCTAGAGAGTTCACTGTGGGAAATTACGTAGCTATCGCAGCGAAAGTTTCGAGAAAGCTCAAGAATCTAGTGGATGAGCTGGAGATAAAGCTAGGTTCTGTCATTAGAAAAGCTCTGAAGGAGGAAGTCAGGAGAAAAGCCATAAGAAAGCTAGAGGAAAGAGCAAAAAAGCTTCTTGAGAGGCTACCTGAGATTCCAGATGGGGAGATTGCCAAGCTGATCAGGGAGGACAGGGAGAGATGAGGGGACAGGCGTAAAGCCTGCCCTAAACGCTGGAAGCCTCGCCTTCAGGGCGGATAGCTCACCGAAAGGTTTGAGATTGATAAATTATTAAGCTGAAAGTTTTTTACCTTGCCACAGCAGATGTCATATGAGAGCTGAGATAGAGAGAAAGCTTCTTCACATCGCCCTTTCCGCGCTCATGTTTGCTCCATATTTTCTTTCTTCTCCCCTAAAATATGATCCCGTTAATGCTTATGGTCTTATAGTAGCTGCATCCGCTTGGCTTTATGCGGTTAGAGCAAAGGGAATTCCAGCAGAGCTGGCGCAAGTAGCAAAAAGAGTGAGAATAGAGGGAATGGATAAGCTTACATCTCAGTTTGCCATGTCAATAGAGAGGCTTGAGAGGGATTATGAGAAAAGAGCAGGATGGATCGGCCTTCTCACAGGGGTTATTGGGATAGGAAGCTCCTACATGATATTCGGAGATTGCTTTATAGCTGGGGTTCTGGCGATGATCTTTGTTGATGGGATCTCAGCAATAGCTGGAATTACCATGGGAAAGAGGGGAATTCCAATGTCTAAGGGGACAATTGAGGGCACTTTAGCGGGATTTCTCTCCTACTTTGTTGTAATGGCTTTTATGATTGATCCGGTCAGGTCAGCTGTGATAGCAGCTGCAACCTCCTTTGCTGAGCTTTATGGGATTGAGGACAACATATCCGTGCCATTAGTATCGTCCTTCTTGTTCCTGATCCTTAGGTAAAATCAGCCTGCAGAACATCCTCACTCGGGGTCTTCTGGCCTTTTTAACAACTTTGCTGAAGGCTTTATCGGGATCTCTTCATGGTCTTGTAAAATAAACTCATGCTAGGATAAGTTTTTAGCTTTTTGCAGCAGAACTCTCTCAATGGTGGAGAGAAAGAGGATAGTTGAGGATCTGAGAAAGATCCTTGGAAGGGAATCTGTCGAGGATGATGAGCTCACGATAAAGCTTTACTCAAGAGATGCTGCGTATATAGAGGGAAGTGCTCTTGCAGTAGTTTTTCCAAAATCCACTGATGAGGTATCAGCCCTCCTCTCCTATGCTTACAGAAGAGACCTGAAGATATATCCTCAGGGCTCGACAAGTGAGCTTGTTGGATCGTCAACTCCAAGCGATGATGGTGTGATACTCAGCCTCAGCAGGATGAACAGAATAAAGGAGTACAGTGTAGTAGATATGTATGCAATAGCGGAGCCAGGAGTTAGGCTTGTTGAGCTGAACGAGGTTCTGGCTGAAGTCGGCTATATGTTCCCAATAGACCCCGCATCGGTGAAATCGGCAACTGTTGGAGGAGCAATAAACTCAGGAGCTGGGGGAATGATGGGCCTAAGGTATGGAACGATGAAGGATGCAGTTTTAGGCCTAGAAGTAGTGCTTCCCGATGAAAAAGGTACAGTTTTAAGGCTGGGAGGAAGGACGACAAAGTACAGAGCTGGCTATGATTTAATTCGTCTCATAGTTGGAAGCGAGGGAACTCTAGCAGTTGTAACTGAGGCCACTCTTAAGATAGTCCCAATACCGGAGAACATAGTGAGCATTGCGGCCTTCTTCCCAAGCTTGGATGATCTGGTGAACGCTGTTGTCGAGCTGAAGAGAAGGGGGATAAACCTGTACATAGCCGAATTTCTCGATTCCCAGACAGTTGATGCAGCAAAGGTGATGAAGCCGAGAATACAGGGGGAGGGAAATCTTCTCATAATAAGCGTTGATATCGCCAGAGAGGCTGCTGATAGAATGTTATTGATGCTTGAGGAGATAATGAAGGAAAACAATGCATCGGCTGTTTTCAAGGCAAGCTCGATGAAGGAAGCTGAGGAAATGGGGATATTTGACATGAGAAGGGGCTTTTATCCTGCTTCGATAAAGATAGCCGCTGAGAGAAGAAGAGATGTGGAGAGGAGATCCATCTTCTTCATAGAGGACATATCCGTTCCACCGTCTAGGCTGGCTGAATGCGTGAAGAGGATAAGGGATCTTGCAGAAAAGCACAATGTGAACATCACGCTTGGAGGTCATATAGGAGATGGAAACCTTCATCCGAATGTCTGGTTTGAGGAAGGAGATGAGGAGGGAAAAAGAAGAGCTCTGGAGTTTCTGGATGAGCTCATGAAGCTTGCTATCGAGCTTGATGGCACTATCAGCTCAGAGCATGGGATAGGGACAACGAAGAAGGAGTTTCTCCTGATGGAGATGGAGAGAAAGGAGGGGTTAAAGGCACTTGAGATAATGAAGGAGATAAAAAGAGCATTCGATCCAAAGGGAATTCTCAATCCGGGAAAGCTTTGGTGACAGGAATGACAGAGGAGCTGAGGAAGGAGATATTAAGGGATGTGTCAAAGTGCTCCTTCTGTGGTTTCTGTGAGTGGGTCTGTCCAACTTTAAAAGTGATGAACGACAGGGTTTATGGTGCCAGAGGTAGAATTAATACAATAATGATACTCCTGAGGGATGGTGGAAGGAGCAGAAAGGGGATTGATGGGATATTCTCATGCCTCCTCTGTGGCGCATGTAGCACTCAGTGCCCAGCTGGAATAGACATAAGGGAGGACATAAGGAAGTTCAGATCCTACATCTTGAGGGGATTTTGATGATGAGAGAGATCCTTGATATAATAGTTGAAAACACTAGGAGGAGGGGAAGCCCAGTTCCGATACCGGAGAGAGCTGCAACTGGATGGGCTGATGGCCTCAACATACCCTTTGGAGGGGATACAGTAATATACACAGGCCTTCTCTACCAGATGATACCCTACCTCAACTCCTTTGTCTCCCTTTTGGAGAGAGTAGAGGGGAGAGGCTTTTCCCCTCTTGTGCTAAAAACTGGAAAAGTCTTCGGAAAATTGTTCAACTTGACCGGAATTATAAGAGTTTCAAAGGAGGAGCAGATGAAACAGCTTGAGATTGTCAGGAATATAGCCAAGCTTTTGATGAAGGCCGGAATTTCCTTCGGTTATTTATATGGGGAGGAGATGTATTCAGGCGCCCTTCTTCATGATCTAGGCTTGGAGAGGGATTTTGAGAAACATGCTGCTGAGGTGTACAGAACGCTTAAGGAAAGAGGTGTTAAAAAGATTATAACAATAGATCCTCATACAACCAATGTCATGAGATCCGTTTATCCAAAATACATGGAGTTTGATCTGGAGGTTCAGAGCTACCTAGAGCTTCTGCCTGAGGTCAGGGGAAGCGTGAAAGAGGATGTTGTCATACACGACTCATGCATCTATGCCAGACTCGAGAACGTGATAGAACAACCGAGAAGTCTGCTCTCCTCAGCTGGATTCAGGATAATAGAGCCAAAAAGAAGCAGGGATATGACCTTTTGCTGCGGTGGACCTGTTGAATCCCTCTTTCCCTCTCTCTCAGGAAAAATTGCAAGATTAAGGGCAGATGAGCTCAGGAAATACGGGGAAAAGGTTGTTGTGATGTGCCCAATATGCCTTGCATCCCTCTCCAGAGCTGGATTAAAAGTGGAGGACATATCAAGCTGCTTGGCCAGATCCCTAGAGGGTAAAGATTTTTAATAGGTGGATCACTAGCCTCAGTCCATGCAGCCATCAATTTACTTCTGGATTGCTTTTCACTTAGTGATAATTATATTTCTAATTATAGATTTTATTTATTGGGAAAGGAAAAAGAGGATAACGTTCAGGGACAGCCTTTTCTGGACGGTCATATGGATAGCGATAGGTTTCTTCTTTTCTATCATTATATTAGAGTTCTATGGTATGGAAGAGTTTATAAAATATATAACTGCTTATATAGCTGAAAAAATGCTCTCAATAGATAATTTATTTGTTTTTTTAGTTATATTTACATATTTTGCTGTACCGGAGAGGAGCAAGCATATAGTCCTGCTAGCGGGAATAGTGTGCGCAGCCGTCTTCAGGGCCATCTTCATATTTGCAGGAGTGATCCTCCTGCAGATGTTTCACTGGATGGTTTACATATTTGGTGCGCTCTTAATATACACAGGTTTTAAGATTGCCGGAGAAGTGAGAGGTTCTGTCGATCCTCAGAAAAATAAAGCGGTGAACTTGGCCAAGAAGTTCCTGCCCATAGCCCCAACTTATGGTGAAGGAGGTTTCACTGTAAAACAGAACGGAAAGAGGCTCTTCACACCTCTGATCCTCGTTTTAGTTGCTATTGAGACCACAGACATAATGTTCGCCCTCGACTCGGTTCCAGCTGTTCTAGCGATAACTAGGGAGTTCTTCACCGCATATACATCCAACATAATGGCTGTACTTGGGCTGAGAGCCCTGTACTTTCTGCTGGAGCACGGTTTAAGGCTCGTGGAAAATCTGGAGAAAGGTCTGGCGGTATATCTGGTATATCTAGGCCTTGCTTTCATCTTATCTGCTTTCGGTATAGATATTCCTCCCTATGTCTCCCTCCTTTTAATAATAATTATAATAATATTTTTAACAATAGCATCTAAACTAAAGCAGCACTCTTAAGATTTAGATAAAGGGTGTACAGAAGGAGCTATAGATTGCTAAAATAAGTTGTTCAAACGCCATAAGAGCTTAAGAAAATGAAATTTAGGCTTTAGCTGTGAAAATCGCTGCTATTATTCATATACTCGCTCCCTTTTGTCTATTTTCAAGACAATAATCCTACCGTTCTTCTTATCTACCTCATACAATAATCTATACCTTCCAATTCTTATTCTATAGACATTGACTTCACCTTTTATCTTCTTATAAGGATAGGCGTAGGGGTTCTCTCGGAGATTTTCCAGAATATTCTTTATCTTTTCTCTGTACTTTTTAGGCAGGCCTGATATGAATTTAGCTGCCTTCCTTGAAAATATTATTTCATACACTTTCTCCACCGAAAACCTCATCAAAGCTAACATACTCGCCACGTTTGACTTCCTCACGTATTTTCCTCAGTTCCCTCCGTTCTTTCTCTGTAAGTTCTTCATATCCTATAAAATTATCTATTTTTGCATTTATCTCGATCAGAATCTTTTCTATATCATTTATTC
>NZ_RCOS01000027.1 GCF_003947435.1 Candidatus Methanodesulfokora washburnensis | reverse complement strand
AATATCTCCCTTATCGCTTTCTCGCTCTCTCCAACCCACTTGCTCATTATCTCAGGTCCTTTAACGCTTATGAAGTTTGCACCGCTCTCATTTGCAACTGCCTTTGCCAACAATGTCTTTCCAGTTCCAGGAGGTCCGTAAAGGAGGACTCCCTTTGGAGGCTCTATTCCAAGTCTTTTGAATGCATCTGGTCTCTTAAATGGAAGTTCCACAAGCTCTCTTAGTTCTTTCTTGACTTGCTCCAGATCCCCTATGTCAGACCATCTCACTTCAGGGACTTCTACCGCTATTTCTCTGAGTGCAGACGGTTGAACCATTTTTAATGCCTCATTTATGTCTTCTCTTGTGACTTTGAGCTTTTCCAGAACCTCTAATGGAATAGATTCTGCATCTACATCTATACTTGGAAGAACTCTTCTCAGAGCCGCCATTGCTGCCTCTCTTACCAGAGCTGCAAGATCCGCTCCTACAAAACCGTGTGTTATTTCTGCTATCTCATCTATCTTTACATCTTTTGCAAGAGGGACATTTCTCATGTGAATTTGTAGTATCTCCTTTCTGGCCTCCTTATCAGGAACTGGTAGTTCTATCTCCCTGTCAAATCTTCCCGGCCTTCTTAAGGCTGGATCTATTGCATCTGGCCTGTTTGTCGCTCCTATAACTATGACATCCCCTCTTGACTTGAGTCCGTCCATCAGGGAGAGAAGCTGGGCAACTACCCTTCTCTCCACATCCCCCATTGCCTCATTTCTGTTCGGAGCTATCGAGTCTATCTCATCTATGAATATTATACTGGGTGCATCTCTCTCAGCCTCTTCGAATATCTTTCTCAGTCTTCTCTCGCTCTCCCCGTAGAACTTGCTCATTATCTCAGGACCGCTTATGCTTATGAAGTTTGCACCGCTCTCATTTGCAACTGCCTTTGCCAACAATGTCTTTCCAGTTCCAGGAGGTCCGTAAAGGAGGACTCCCTTTGGAGGCTCTATTCCAAGATGCCTGAACAGCTCTGGCTTCTTTAGAGGGAGTTCTACCATCTCTTTTATCCTCTGTATGGCTTCCTTTAACCCTCCTATGTCGCTGTATGTCACCATTGGAACTTCTACTTTCTCCATCTCAGCGGGTTGCTCCTTTATCTCTAGGACAGTCTCCTGTCCTATTCTTCCGGATACCCTAGGACTAGTGCTCACCACAATTAATGGAACAAACTTCTGAAATGTGGGTATGTAGACTAGATCCCCTCTAGTGACAGCCATGTCCATAAGCTTGCTTTTAGCCCATTTAGGGAAATCTGCCCCGAATCTCACCATTTTATCCTGAGGTGCTAGTACAACCTTGCTTAACTCAACTATCTCCTCTTTCTTTACTCTTACTTTGTCTCCTGTCTTGACTCCTGCATTTCCCTTTATTAACTTGTCCATCCTTATCAGCCTTGTCCCGTAATCCATCGGCACAGATGGAAGGGCTCTAGCCACAGTTACTCTCGAACCAGTTAGCCTTACATAAGAACCGCTCTTTATACCAAGCTCGTTCATAGCTTCAGGATCTATTCTAACCACTCCTCTTCCAAAATCGCTTTGCCTTATTATATCCTCCACAATAAGCACTATCTCCTTGTTTTTCTCTTCCATTCTAGGCCCCTCTTCAACCTCATTTTCTCAAGAAATTAGGAGCTTTTAATACCTTCTTCGTTATTTAGTAGCTTCTAATATTGTTATTGGTTTTTTCCCAACCTTCTTCAGATCTGCCATCATTTGAGGTGCTACTGCCCATGTGCTATGAGCCACTACCTCTTGATAGTTCTCCGTTATTATTCCAGCTGAGATTCCTTTTAGCAATAGAAAGTCGAAGTTTTTGTATCTGGAGAGTTTCTCCTCATCGCTTAATAACTCTATTATCCTGAGGGAGACGAGGGATTCCTCCATCCTTTCAGAGAATGAGATCTTTCTCCCTATATCTGCTGGAGATCTAGCCTCTACTACAGCTGAGTTCAGGATCTCTCTCCTTATTTTCTCTGCCTTTGCGGAGATTGCTCTCTCTATCTCCATAAGGCTTTCTCTCTCCTCATCTATAGGCAGATCCATTTCCACTATCTCAGCTTCTTTATCCAGAAGGGAGAGAATATCCTGTCTTCCCTGCTCCAACAGGTCAGCTGCCTCAAGTTTTATCTCATTAAATACCCTCCACCTTCTGAGATCCATTGGCTCCTCTGGCGTGAATTCCCTACTTTCCACATCTAATGGCTCAAATCCACCGCTTAAAACATCAAGTATTTCTTCCAAGGAGAAGAAGACTAAAGCTTCTCTTAGAGCAGAAGCTGGGTCATCAGATGCATGAATTATGTTGAGAACTCTGTTTGCCCCCTTAAGGTCATATCTCATGCCTCCAGGCCTGCCTGCATCTGGAGTGGTGGGTCCTATAAGCTCCCTTAGTCTTTCTGATAGATGATCGAATCCCATTGTATCTCCTGTCAGTATCATGGGAACAACCGGTGCCATGCTGAAGACCTTGGGCATTATCCACCAAGATTCCCTGTATTTATTCTTGACAAACATGTAGAGCTCATCTATCTCCCTGCTCTTCATCTTCCTTACATCGAATTTTGCAACGTGGAAGCCCTCCTCCTCGAGTCTGCTGATCACAGTAGGAGCAAGCCCTCTCAAGTAAGCATCCGGCTTTATCATCGCAAAGGATATTTTGGGGAGCATTTTTATCTGTCCGGGATCTGCCTCTGCCTCTAACATCTCCTTAAGTTTGCTGTAAACCTCATTTTCAAGCTGATCTTCCCTATAAAAGAAGGATAATGGATCTCTCCCTGTTATCATTGGCTATCACCAAATCTCCTTAAGTTATTCTTTTATCCCAGCTACTACTACATAAGCTAGCTTATATTCCCTACCAAGGGGGACTATTACAGGACCCCAGATATAAGCTGGTCTGAAATATATGGAGCTGTTTGTAAATGGAGATAGAGCCATTTTACAAAGTGTTGTATTCAGAAATATTCGTGTAGGATAAACTACCTGTTCAGTTTGATCTATTGTAAAATATTTTTGAAGATCATACCGATAGTAATCATATGGATCCCTGAATGGACTATAGGTAAATCTCTGTGCTATCCAAAATATTGCCTGCCATTTTCCTGTAGGTTCGATACTTATTCTTTTATTAACAATGTCATATCCAATATCTATTTCACCACCTCCAGCCATGGGAATAACGTTTACTATTGCATAGCTTGCATTATATCTCATCATCAGATCCAACATGTCCTCCTCGTTTCCAGAAAATGCATATGCTATTTCCCTTATCTGGCTGCTGTTTATCGTAAGACCATCTGCTAATGTTACCCTAGAGGCACCGAGCTGTATCCAGTACCCATAATCCCACCAAGATACAACAACAGTGCCGTTTTTTGTATTGTTTTTCAACCATGAAAATACTTTTTCCCAGCCCTCTTCAAACCCAAGAGGATATGTCCTCGAGGCTTCATATGAGAGGTATGCTGAGGCGAATATGGGAGCAATAAGCAGCAGAGCTATTAAGAGCGTTGGAAGCATGAAATTAGACAAAATTCTCCTTCTTGAGGATTTTCCCTTCCTGCTAAGAAGTTTTGATATTCTTTTAGCTGATTCTGCTCTAGATTTTGTTAATTCAACTATCTTCATCGTGATATATCCAATACCCAATCCAGCAAATGGAGCTGCAAGAGGCGGTAACCTAGTTATGCTTTCAGCAAAGTACAGGCTTATGATAGCATTTATTACTATAAAAATATGAGTCTTGTCTCTCCACATCTCCCAAGCCATCAAAGAGAGACCGAATGCTATTGGAATTAGAAGGTAGTTAAAGTATCCTAGGACAGATCCAGGAGCATGCTCAGCTACTGTCTCAACTACATTTCCAGGAGGAAGTTTTACTCCAGGAAATACCACTCTTAGGAGCCTTCCAGTCAGAGGTGCATAAGTTCCTGTCAGGAAGAAGAAAAGGAGAACTGCTAAAAAGCCTCCAGCTGCTGGAATCCTAGCATCAATTTCCTTTCTATACTTCTGAAATATAGTATACAGTATTGATGCAACTAAAACAGCCCATACAAATGTGGACTCCATCGATATCAAAACCGATCTTGAGCTAAGAGATGGAATTGATATGGATGCCAAAAGCACGTAAACAGGTGGAAGCCCAAGTGATATGACATCTTTTAGCTCAGCTCTTCTGAAGAGCATGAAGATGAAAAGCATCAGAGGATATGCATCATATAGCTGCCTAAATCCAGCCCATGTTCCAGCAGATACTGCCAAAAACAGGCCGCTGAAACCGGAGAGCACCACAGATTTCCACAGATCTCTCTCCCTCATGGACTTAACTGTGAGATAGAATGATGCTGTGAGAAATGGTATTGCTATCTGTTCATGCCTGAAGAATCCAGCTGTGGTCCTGCTCATATAAGCCCAGGATGTGATGACTCCTATTGACGTGAAAAATGCCGGCCACCTTCCCCAGAGCTCCTTTACAAGCAGATATAGGGGTATGACAACAAGAGGAGCAAAGAATGCTGGCATTAAAACCACAAAAGTGTAGAGATCAATGCTATGTATCGTAGTTACTATCTTGTACAGGTAGGCTGAGATATAGTAGTGAAGATCCGGAAGTACTTTCTCCGGATCATATCCCCAAGGATGCCATGCCAAGGCATTATACGTCGGCAATCTCCCGTTTTCCAGCAGATACTTCGTGACCCAATAGTGAATCAGGGGATCATCAGCTGTTAGATGAACTCCATAGGTGAATATAGGGAGAATTCTCAGGTAAACTCCTATTATATATGATGCTAAAAGGGATACCACATCAAAAATTATGTTGAAATACTTCTTCTCCATAAGATCACCCAACTTTCTTGAGCTGTTGCTCCACATCCGGTTTTATCTTTCCAAACTCTGCTTTCAGCTTGTTTAAGGCTTCTAAGATCACCTTATCTGGGGATACTCCATCTCTTGTTCTGACAGTGAGAACACCTTCCTCTTTAAGAGGATGCGGTACATCGTATCCAGCGAACTCAACACCATCCATTCTCAAGAGGACATCTGTCAGCGGGTCCAAGAGGGTATATGTCTCCCCATAAACTCTTATTGATAGGAGATTTTTCTCCTTTTTTTCTATCTTCAGCTCCACTCAATCACCTCCTACCAGCATTCTTATAATCTCATCCGGATTTTTCCTCAGGTAATAGATGCCGTTAACTTCCTCTATCAAGCCTAAATCAATTGCTTTTTCCATCATGTCTACGACATTAACTCCAGATATAAAAGATGCTAATACTAATACCTCCCTCACCATCTTCTGCTTGACGAAGGGCCTTATCTCATCAAGAGAGTATCTGAGTTCATTTATCATATCCGTTATCTCATCCGGCTCAAGATCAGTTATTAGCACATCCTTTCTTCTCTCCAGCTTTCTTCCTTTAAGCTTTATAGATTTCTCCACTAAACCTATGGAGACTCCTGCGGCTAGCTCTGCTATTACCTCAACAGGATACCTTCTCAATCCCATTTTTCTATCTTTCATTATATAGAAATTCCTGTATGCATTTCTTATCTTTCTCTCCGCAAATCTCTGGGATGATTTATCCCCAAAAATATCTATCACAAGTTTTCCTTTCTCATCAAGTCTGTATGAGTAATCTAGTCCGGAGGCTGCTCTCTCAAAAAACTCCAGAAAGTCCTCTCTATCCTCTTCATCTATCATCAAGACAACAGATCTCCTCAAATTACCTTCTTTCGAACGGATTAAGCCCATAATGATCACTTATCTTTCTATCAAGATATACCTGCTGACACTTGTTACAGACCAAGGTGTAGCCTACTCTATTAAGCTTAACGTTACACTTCCTACACATCGCACTTATCACCCCAAGCTCAGTAGAACCGGTCATTGTTAGATATATATCCCCTCCAATAAAGCTTTCAACTTTTGCAAGAACAAAATCTCCAGGCAGAGCTGCCCTGTTCTCCGGGGTTTTCTTCAGAATTATAGCTGACATAAGTGATTTGAGGAGCAATTCCTTTGGCTTGAACAAAGCCAGTATTTTTGCTAGAAATTGAGATCTTTCACTGCTCCATATGATGGCTATCACGATATCTCCTGCAGAAAGTGGATATCTCACCTCTCTAACGGGCTTTACTGCTATCTTTCTATTTTGAGAAATGGCTTCTCCAAGAAGGTTGGAGACCACCACTCCGGATGAGTTCAGATAAGTTCCCTCTCCTGGAAGATACTGCTCTATTACCCCTAGTTTTTCTCCAGGAATTACAATCCTTTCCATTTAACCACCCTGAATATCTCCACATCCACTGGATATACAGCTCTTAAATGAAATTTATGAATCTTGGGAATTTTTATCCTAGAGAACCATATCTCATCCACAGCTCCTCCGAGTCTCTCCACAAATTTCCTTATAAAATCGGTGTTGCCAGCTTTGTGAACAGAATACACAACTTTTGATACTGATAGTGCTTTTTCTAAAAATATTATATCCATATGTCTCCTTTTTGTGCCAAAAGGTGGATTTTGTAGCACAGTGTCCACCTCGATATTGAAATCCCTCACATCCATTAGGAAAAACTTTGTTTTGTCACTAACTTGAAGCATCTCTGCATTTCTCTTAGACTCTGATATCGCGACTGGATCTATATCTATCCCTATAACTTCAGAAGCTCCCAGTATCGCTGCACCTATCGCAAGAATTCCACTTCCACATCCAAAATCCGCCACTTTCTTACCCTCTATGTCACCCTTTTCAACAGCTGTGTATAAAATAAAAGATGCCAAATCTGGTGGAGTTTGATACTGCTCAGACCAGATGTCATACTTGGGAAGTGGAGATATTTTCTGCAGTATTATCTCAAGCTCCTTTCTTCTCATTGCCTGCTATCCTCTCTACGACGACCTTGGTCATATGAGGAAGTTTTAATTTCCCTATTCTGATAGCCTCCTTTGCCAGCTCAAGATCCTGTGCTCTCACTCTGAGCACCATTATCTCCTGCCCTTTCATTATCCTAGCTGCCCTTCCATCTGGTTTTCCGAAGGCAAGCCTCATTCCCTTTTGAAGCCTCTCAGCTTTATGAACTCCAGCAAGAGCATGCCTCCTTATCACTTGATGAGGATACGGCACCACTTTAAAGAGGAAGAATTCCTCTGGAACAGAGTTTCTAAGCTGGGATAGAACGCTCATTCTAGCAGCTTCCAGCGCATTGCTTTTAACTTGAAAGCTAGCAGTTGCAACAATCTTAATCTCGTAATCATAGGCTCCCTCTGGATTTCCGTGAACGAACTTCGTTATCTTGCTTGGTGGAATGCTTCTTATGTACTCCTTTCTTGTATAGGGTCTCTGCAAGGCCCTATAATTTCTTCCCGGTCTGGTCGACATCGATCACCACTCTCCTCAACTTCTCCTCCACTGATCTCAACGCACCTAATAAATATATAGCCTCATCCCTCGCTAGACCGCATGGATATATTCTCCCAAGTATCCTCTTGCAGAGGGAGGAAAGCCTTCTTTTCTTGTAAGCAGGAAGATCTGTCATTTCTATTATATTTTTAATCGATTCCAGCATCAGCTCCCTGATTTCTCTTGGCACAGGTTCATATAACCTGTCCTCTTTCTCCTTCTTTAAGATAAAAAGCTCATAGAAGATTATGGATGCCGCGTTAGATAGATTCAGCGTTGGGTATTCCTCGGATGATGGTATATTCAAGACAACATCACACATCTCCAATTCCTCGTTTGTCAGTCCTGTTGACTCTCTGCCGAAAACAAATCCATAGCTAGTATCAGCACGGATCTCGGAAACAAACTCCCTTAAAGAGACAGCTCTTCTGGATATCACCCTTATGGAGGGCTTGGCTGTCGTCCCAACTATTACATCTATCCCTTTTATTGCCTCTTCCAATGTGCTGAATATCTTTGCCTCTCTTAGCACATCCGATGCCATCATCGCTGCTACATAAGCTTTTTCAAAAGATTCAAACATGGGTGCAACTATCCTCATGTCCCTGAGGCCAAAGTTTTTCATAGCCCTAGCAACTAGACCTACATTTAATGAGCTCTCAGGTTCAACGAGGATCACGTGATATGTCGGCATCTAGTAGCACCAGAAGGTATATAATCCCGGATATTATAACCCTTACAGCGCTAGCCACATCATTTGAGTCGATCATATCAGCTGCAAAGCTAAATTTTGAGCTATCATCCAGACTTTTCTTCTTTGCTCTCTTCTTGGATTATTTAGATGGAGCAGTAGCCCGACTTCTCAATGCCAAAAGCCCCCATGGAGAGATGTTAGACAGGTTTACGGATAGAGTAAATCAGTGTATTGCCCCAGCAATCCTTCTATCGATGAGGGATGGTTTTATTGCCCAGATTCCATCAGTACTTCTAATAATAGCAGGTGCTATTAGGATATCGATGCCAAAAGGAGAGAGGCATTTCAACGGCGCTCCTACATTCATACCAGCTCTTCTGATAGAAACCCCTGTGCTTGGAGGTATGAGCATACCAATTGCTCTAGTGATAATATCGATTATAATGACATTAGTGCCCTTGAGGTATCCCAGATCCAAGGAAACTGCAGGAAGTGGGTTTTTGTGGGATCTCAGGTTTTTGCCTCCCCTGATAATATCCATCGCACCTCATCCTTTAGTGGATGTGATATGCACTTTTGTTTCTATCCTCTCTCTCCTTATTCTATTCATAGGGCCATTTATATACAGAAAACAAGAAGCAAAGGGAAAAGAGGAATAAATTGTTGGGTCAAAGGGTGTCCATAAATTCTTCTGCCCTTGGAATCTCCTCTTTCATTCCCTTTCTCCTTCTTATCTCCATTATTGTCTCTATCATCAGGTTCTTTGGCATGGGCTCCCAGTGAGAGAACTTTGTCTGCCAGAAGGCTCTTCCACTCGTCACACTTCTCATCTCATTGCTGAAAGTTCCAAGAGTTTCTCTCACAGGTATCTGTCCTTTCACTATGCTTATCCTCCCTCTCTCCTCTATTCCCTCTACCTTTCCTCTCTTCTGCGATATCAGACCTATCACATTTCCTATGAGTTCTGGAGGGGTTGACACCTGAATTTCGTACACTGGCTCAAGCAAAACAGGATCAGAGCTAAGCATAGCACCATATATAGCCCTTCTCATCGTTGGAGTTATCTGGGCTGGTCCTCTGTGAGCTGGATCCTCGTGTATCATTGCATTGACAAGCCTTATGACAACCCCCATTACAGGCTCGCCAGCCAAAGGCCCTTCTTTCATCGACCAGATGAATCCCTGCTTCAATAGCTCCTTGACTTCGTCTAATCTCTGCACTCCAACTGTTCTATTTATAAGCAAGTTGTAGTTCTCCTCATCTATCTTCATGACATTTCTGGCATCCTCGGTCTCCATTCCCCCTCTTTCCCTAAGCACTGTAGCAAGCGTTCTTCTGTCAGTTCTCTCATCTATCTCCCTCATTTTTATCATGTTAACGACTTTATCGTCTAATCTTGCTGCTGTCACCCATATTCTGTTTAGCTTGTTTGGAGATTTGGCCAGAACAACATCGCTTGATCCTCTTATGCTCTCCCTATACACAACAGTGGGCTCGCCAACTTCGAACTCTAAACCCTCCTTCTGAAGCTCGTACATCGCTATTTCGAGATGAAGCTGCCCTGTTCCCTTGAGCAATATCTCACCGGTTTCAGTGTTGTGTATCATTATCAGGTTTGGATCCTGTATAGTGAGCCTTCTAATGGCATCCACGAGCTTTGGCAGATCCTGAGGTTTCTTTGGCTCTATCGCCACTGTTACAACGGGCTCTGTGACGTACTTTATCGACTCAAATCCCTGAATAACCCTATCCCTTATATCCTGAGTTATAACGGTCTCCCCTGGACTTGCATAACTGAGCCCCATTATCGCCACTATATTACCAGCAGGAACTTGCTCGGATCTTATCCTGTAAGGTCCCATGTAGAGAGATGCCTGCTGTACCCTTTGAGTCTGCCTTGCATTCACAAGATATACCTCCTCTCCCTCTCTAAGAGTTCCGCTGAATACCCTGCCTGTCACAACTACCCCTGCTTGTGGCTCAACCTTTACTGCATTTACCCCAATTACAAGGGGCCCGTTTGGATCGCAGTTTTTCATTGCATTTATTATATCCTCCGCTTCCTTGTCCCTCCATATCTTGTCTATTCTGTAGCTCTGTGCTTCCTTAGGGGAGGGTATGTGTCTGATAACCATGTCCAGTATTGCATCATACACGGGAATTATTGGCTTTAAATCAGTCCCTTCCTCATATGCCTTAATTATATCAGAGAACTTAATTCCCTTCTTCTGTGATATGCTATTGTTCATCCCCCATCCGTGAAGAGCCGAACCAAGGGCAACGGAGTCGTTTTCCCAGCTCACCTTCCAGCTGTCCTTGAATTGTTCCTCTGCATAAGCCTCTATTAAATTATTAAAGTCTTTTATTATTCTGACTATTTTCTTTTGCACTTCCTGTGGGGTGAGCCTGAGCTCTTTTATCAGCCTATCTATTTTATTTATGAAAAGTAGGGGCTTTACTCTCTCCTCAAGCGCCTGCCTAGTAACAGTCTCTGTCTGAACCATGACCTCCTCCACTGCATCCACGACCACTATTGCACCATCTATAACTCTGAGAGATCTGGTCACATGGCCTGTAAAGTCTATGTGGCCTGGTGTATCTATCAGATTTATTGCATATTCCCTTCCATCTTTTTGATAGTACAAAGATACATTCGCAGCTTTCACTGTCATCTGCCTCATTTGTTCTATCTCCAGATAATCTAGCATCAGCATTTCCCCAGCCATCTTATCACTTATCATCCCGGCCCCGGAGAGCAATTGATCGGATAGTGTGGTCTTTCCATGATCTACATGAGCCATTATACCTATATTTCTGATGTTTTCTTGATTGCCCATTAGATCTTTTAGATGGTCAACTATTTTCTTATACTTCTGCAATATCACCACCTCTTCGTTCCAGATAAGAACTTGAGTGCAGTTAAAAATGTGTCTGAATGCTTTTTTCTTACAAATATATAAGTCATGAACATATTGAGAACTGAAAGAAAATACTTAAATAAACTTTTCTGTATAACTCCTAGTGAACGAGATGCCTCATATAAAGCCCGATGTTATGCTGCAGAAAATGTCAAGTACTTTTATGGAAAGGCATATCTATTGCATAAGTTGTTCTGCTCTTAAAAAGCTTCCAAGAAGGTGATCTAATGGGAACAAGCCCATATTATGTGGACAGATATTCTAGCATACTTGGCTTATCTAGGAACCCTTTTACAAGAAATCCTCTTTTAGAGGAATCTGATCCTATCAGAATATTCTCTAAGCAGGAAAGTGACTCATTACTGGAGCCCTTAGTGGATGAAGCTCTATCAAATGTAGGATCAAGCTTCCTAGTGATAACAGGTTCTACTGGATCCGGCAGAACTATGAGATTGAGGGTTATATCGCAGATATTCAGGGAGAACGGCGCTTCCACCATGTATTACCCAACTGAACCGATGATAGGCCAGCAAATAGTTGAGGAGATAATTCTAATGGCATATAGAAACTATAGAGGAGTAGATAAGGTCTTAAAGAAGACTATCTTTGGAACTAGTGACCAGCTTACTAAGGAAGAGATGAATGAGATAATAAGCTCTGCTAGCAATGCCGGGAAGGTTGTAGTTAAATCGCTAAAGTCCACCAGACCATCATGCATTCTTTTAGATGATATACATAATGTATTCTTTACTGATGAATCTTGGATCTTCTTCATCTTCGAGATGATAAGGGAGGTGGTCTCCAACATGCCTGAGGGATCAATTCTAGCCATGACAAGCGGAAGAGAGGCATTTGATGAAATAGAGCGCAGATTTCCTGCTCTTTCCTCTAGGATTCATGACATCATAAGAGTAGAGCCTTTAAGGGATCATGAGGCCATTTCCTTGGTGTCAAAAAGAATTGATCTGGTGAAATCAAGGAATTTTCAATCCCCTCTTGGACCTATAGATCAAGAAGTAGTCGTAGAAGCCAATAAAATAGCTAGTGGAAATCCAGCCAAGCTTTTATCTATTTTAGAAAGGGCTGTAGACTTGGCAGTGGTCCTAGGAAAAAGCACTGTAGATATGAGAATTCTCGAAAGCATAATGGAGACTGAGGGTCCTCTCTTGGAATTCCTCTCCAGTCTTCCTGCTGATATTAGAGATACAATGGAGGTTATTATAAGAAAGTTCAATGGAGGACCGGTCTCTGTAGGAGATGTAGCCATAGAAATAGAGCTACCTGTATCCAAAACGTTCTCCAGACTTGAGGCAATGACAGCAAAGAATTTGCTAAAAAGGGATTCATCAGGAAATTACCTTGTTCCAGAGGACATAATAGGAAGGATGAAAGAGGTAAAGGAATCCCTAATCAAGGAGAAAAAAGAGAAGACTGAGAAAAAGATAGATGAATTGAGAAAGAAGAGCCTAGACAGAATTATGAGGAGACTAAAAGCAAAATAACATCCTTCACGGCTAAAGCCAGAGTTCCCGGTTTTGCTAGGCTTTACATAGCTCTCATCCTGCCGAGTTTGGGATGAACATACAATGCATATGTATACATTTTTATCATGATATTATGCTTCATGGCACGACAAAGTTAAAAAAGCAATGCCTTCTCTGCTTGGAGGTGTCCATCATGACTCAAGTTAGTAAAATCGTCCCAGAAGAGATAGGAATTGCTTTAAAGGAGGGCAGGAAGTTATTACTAGAGCACGAGGCGAAAAATCTCGTCAGCAGATATGGTATACCTGTTACAAAGATCCGGGTTGCAAAGAATGAGGAGGAAGCTGTGAGAATCGCCGAGGAAATAGGATTTCCCGTTGTTCTGAAGATAGTTTCCCAGGATATAGTCCACAAGAGCGATGTAGGGGGAGTTCTCGTTGGAATTAAAAACGAAGATGAGGTAAGAGCCGGTTTCAGAAAGATAATGGAAAATGTGAGGAAAAACAAACCCAATGCAAGAATAGAGGGCATAGCCGTGCAGGAGTATGCACCAAAGGGAGTAGAGGTAATAATAGGGTTGATAAGAGATCCGCAGTTTGGACCTGCTGTGATGTTTGGCTTGGGAGGGATTTTTGTAGAGATATTTAAGGATGTATCCTTTAGAATAGCACCTCTAACAGAGAGGGATGCTGATGAAATGATCAGGGAGATAAAAGGATATCCTCTTCTCTCAGGGTACAGGGGGTCCGAGCCTGTGGATATAAACTCCTTGAAAAAAGCTTTGATTGCTGTCGGGAAAATGGGCCTTGAGATAGAGGAAATAGCTGAGATGGACCTGAATCCAGTGATGGCTTATCCAAATGGTATAAAGGTTGTGGACGCCAGAATTCTACTAAGGTGATCTCTTATGGTCAAGAAGATATCTGAGCTATACAAAATGCCAGTTTTTTCCACGGAAGGAAAATATTTAGGAGAAGCTGAGGACTTTATAATGGATGATGCAAAGGGTCAGATAGCCGAAATAGTGGTTTCTCAGAAGAAGGAGAAGAGAAGGATACCATATGAACTAGTAAAAGCATGTGCAGATATCTATATAGTTCAAGTATAAGGTTTTATGTATATTCTCTCCAAGTATACTTACATTTTGTACATGTATATATCCTAGTTGGAGGTTCATCAGCGCTTCTCGTCTGCACTACTTGTACATATGCCCCACGATTGCCACATTTGGGACACACGACATCCTCATCTACAGGCAACGCTATGAGCTTTTCCGGATTATCTATTACAATCACATTATCCTCCGGTCTTCTAGCGACATGTCTTGATACCTTCAAATTCCCATTTCCGGCAGAGATAAAACCACAAACCGGACATTCAAAGACAATAGCGTTTTTCTCTTTTTTGGGTCGCATTAAATGACCGCACTTGGGACAGATCATATGAGACTTTGACTAGTGCCCTAATAAGCTTTTTCCCTAAAGAATAAGTTATTAATTTATTCATATAAGTTTAAATAAAAAATATCCTTTTTAAATTCCAGCTAGCTGATAGAGGGATCAAAGTTGAAGGTGCTGAGAACTGTTAAAAAAGCTGTTAAGAGGAAACAGGTAGCTGTTGTAGTTGATGGGCCTAATATGCTCAGAAAGGATCTTAATGTCGATTTAGAAACAGTTAGAAAGATAATAATGGATATAGGAAGACCTGTTATTTCAGCAGTTGTCTTGGACAGAAAGGCCTCAGAAAAGCTAGTGGAAGCGGTAAATAATGCCGGTTTTAAGCCTATAATATCTGCTGGCAAGGTGGAAGTTGACTTCACAATAGCAGCAATGGATGCAATCTACATGGATAAGATAGACAGCCTGATAATAGTCGCAAGAAGTGCCGCATACCTTCCTCTCATACACAAAGCGAAGGAGAAGGGAAAGGAAGTTATTGTAATAGGAACAGAGCCAGGATTTAGCATAGCTTTAAAAAAGGCAGCAGATAAATTTGTTTCACTGAGTGAGTCCGCCGAACTTCCTCCATCCGAGGTGAAGAGTGAGGAAGAAGAGGGCTATGAGGAAGAGTATTATACTGATCTCGAAGAAGATGAAGGATTGGAGGGAGATAGTTCCGAGTAAATACAGGGATGTATACTGAAGAATGGGCCATATTGTCATCATAGCAATAGCTCCGAATAGTCTCTCGAAAGCATCCTTTGATTTCTTCTGAAATTTCTCCAAGAAACTTCCCCAGAACATGATGGATAAAGATATTGCTATATGCAAAGAGAAATCTTGAAGGAGCTTGGGAAGAAGGATCTCAAACGGATAATTCCTTATCAGATAAATTGCCTCATTATACATCAATATTATTGATATAGTAAGTCCGGATAGACCTCCGATAAAGGAGATAAGGCCCAAGCTTCCACCAAAGTACCCTATTGCTGACTGAACTCTCCTTGATATATCAAATGCCTTGTCTAATAGAATTAAACCTATGAGCAAACCGGCACCTGCATAGAAATATCTCTGTATGTTGAGAATATAGAACAATGCCCCTAAAAACAGGATTACTCCTGGTATTCCAAACGCTATAGCCCTGTTCTTTGGATTCTCAAAAAGCTTTTCTAGATACCTCTTAAGCAGGAAGTACATGTCCTCCATCTCCCTGCTCTGTTGAACAAGCACTCTTCTGATGCTTATTGTGTTTGAGAATCTGCTCAATAGGGGTATTACTCTTTCATCATCAGCGCCATCTGAAACAAGTATTATCATGTCTGGACGGAAATCCTTTGTTATCTCGCTCATCTGTCTTATTATCTCCCTGTCTGCCAGAAATTCACTCTTATTGCTACCTGTAACGGTTGCTATTAGTAAACTATCCTCAGAAAGCTCCTTCAACATTTCATCATAGACTTTTACGGCTCCAAAAATAGCATTGGCATCTGCTTCCGAGGGATCCGCCATCGCCAATCTGGAGGCTGCTTCAACATTTCTATCTCTTCCAACTATTGGGCCCTTTATTCCCGTCTTAACCCCTACATCGTCGTCTCTGTCAACGCAGAGCACCAAGACCTTCTCAGGATTGCTCACCATGTGCTCTCATCTGGATATCTCCTGAGACACTTTTAAGTGTTTCTACATATCAAGATTATTCAGGAAAACTCAATGGAATACTGCAGTTAAAAATAAATATGCTATTTAGAGGAGAATATTAAAGAACTTAGCCTTTGGATTCTCCAACTATTCCAGCCTCCATAAGGGCCTTGAGTTCCTCTAAGGAAAGCTTTTCTCCTAGTTTTAGCTTTTCTTTAGCCTCACCTACTATTCTGCTCCTCACCTCTTCCTCCTTTTCTCTTGTTTCGAGTTCTATCTTCCCCACATGTTCCTCTATCTGGCTTCTTATTGCAACAATTTTGTTGAATATCTCGTCCATCTTGCCTTTCATCTCATCTACTTTCCCACTGAGCTCCTTTATTTTAGCTGTAATCGCCTCAACCTCAGGTCTTCTAGCATCAAGTTCCTCTATTATCTTAGAGATAGTCGAGTTTATCTCCTTTATTCTCTGTCTTTTTGCCCTTATCTCCTCAGATGCATCCCTTATGAAGAATCTCCACCTCTCAAGATCAGCCAGAAATTCTATTTGTTTTCTCTTTATTGCCTTTGCTCTATTTATATCCTGAAGAAGAGATTCTAGATGACTTATTCTCATTACTATGTCTCTTTCTGCATCCTTTGAAAGAGGCTGCGTCTCTATTCTCTTCTCAAGTCTCTGAATCCTCTTTCTTATCACTCTTTCCGGTATGCCTATGGAGTTCATTATGGACTCATATTCCTGTCTTATTTTCTCTACCTTCTCCTTGGCTTCCCTGAATTTAGCTAAAGCCTCTTCTTTTTCCTTCTCTAGTTTTTCTATCTCTTCTCTGAGCTTTCTTTTTTCCTCAAGCAGCTTACTCAGCTCATCCCTCTTAGCTCTCAGCTCATCTATGATAGATCTTCTTTGTTCTCTTAACTCCCTCAGCTGGCTTATAAGTGCTCTTCTTTCATCCCTTAACTGGATTAATTGCCTTCTAAGTTCATCTCTTTGGCTTCTCAGCTCCTCTAAGATTCTCTCGGCGTCCTCCATCTGACTTCCTCCTTATTTAATACTAGAATCCGGAGTGAATAATCTATCAAGGCAGTGATCGAGGGAGAGTGTAGAATATAAACCTTTTTCTGTCAGCACTTAATATATTGAAATATATTACTCCAGCCTTCTCTCACCAGGAACATAGTTTCTCACTTTCTGACCATCAAAGTATCCGCTCCCCATGAACACCCACTTGTATTTTACCATCACAGTCCCTTTTTCCATGCTATGATCCCCCAGAGGAATATCCTCGCCTTTCATCCACATTAGTGCTACTTCCTTGCTAAGGTTAACTACATTCTTTCTAGCATATTTCCCCAGTATCTGAGATCCCTCTATACTTAGAGAAAAGCCGAATGGCGTTATTTTTGCTATATAAATTCCTCTTATCGCTCCATTAATCTCTCTAGATTCTGGAGATATCATCCTTATCCTTTTTTCTCCCGAGATTATAAGAAAATCCTTTAAGTGGCTTATATCTCCTCCAAATCTATCCTTAAACCAAGCAATAAATTCATCTATCATACAGGCACCTTTCTAATTAGGGCTACATAGAAACCCTCTGTGTCATTTAGGTGTGGGTATATTCTGTGCGTATATGCCAGTGAATCATCAAGCTTCACACCATTCCATTCAACAAGTCCCTCTCTTGTCCTCATACCAGGGATTTTGGACTTCACTATTTCTGCTCCTTTATCTACCAAACTTTGAACCACAAACTCATTTTCTTCAGGATCAAATGTGCAAGTTGAGTACACCATTAAGCCTCCTGGCTTTAATGCTTTATACGCAGCAATTGCAAGACTCTTCTGAAGCACCGATATTCTCTCCACTAGGTTTTGATTCCACCTTTTAAGAGCTTCCCAAGACCTTCTCACCTGTCCTATAGAGCTACAAGGAGCATCTAGGAGAACCCTATCGAAGATCTCACCATACATCCTGTATATTCGTCTCCCATCAGCCCTGCTTATCACCACATTTATACATCCCATCCTCTGAACATTTGAAGAGAGCGCATTTATCCTAGAGGGACTTACATCGTTCGCCACTATTACTCCTCTCCACTCCATCATCTCAGAGATCTGAGTTGTCTTTGAGCCAGGTGCTGCTGCTAGATCCAGAATAAATTCCCCTGGTTTTGGATCTAACACAACAGGTGGAACCATGGATGCCGCTTCCTGCACATATATAAGGCCTAGCTTGTGGGCAATCGTATTTCCTATTCCCTCTGCTTGAGGCTCTATCCAGAAGCCATAGCTATACCATGGTATCTCCTTGAGATTCCAGCCATCCTCACTCAACAGAGCAATTATGTCCTCTTTTTTCCCCTTCATTTTGTTTATTCTTATGCTTTTCCTTGTTCTTTTTGCAAGAAAGGACAGGAATTCTCCATACTCATTTCCGAGCATTTTTCTGTACTTCTCCTCGAAGGAAGGCTTCAACAATCCGCTCGGGATTTCATTTGATGAAAACATCCAGATCCCTGCTGCACAGCAACCTTCACGGCATGTCTACAAGTTGTTTAGAAAATAGCTCGGAGGAATTTTTAAAGGATTCCCTATCTGACACTCAATGAGGATATATTGGATATTATTTTTCATCATAATAAATGTTACTATAATTCTGGCTCTGCCTCAGACTAAGGCACCTGATTTTTCCGTTAAAACATACGATGGAAAAACCATAAGCACTAATGATCTGAGGGGAAAGGTCATAATATTGGTTTTTTATCAGTACTACTGCCCTCATTGTCGCGTGGAAATTCCAAAGCTAAGCGCAGGTCTATCCGGCTGCGATGGAGATTATATCGTTTTAATGGATGGGCTTGGAGGAGATGTAGAAGAAGATTACAAGTTTTTCTCCTCTTATGCTAATGAAAACTGGTTCTTCATTCCGGAGGATTTCGATCTAGCTAAAAAGTATGATGTGAGCGGAGTGCCAACTATAGTAATAATAGATATTAATGGAAATATATTTAAAATAATTTCTGGTGAAAGCAATGAAAGTTTCTGCGATCTGGTTACCGCTGCTGGTGGGGCGAAAAGTCCTTCTGTAGGCAGAGCTCAGATGCCCATACCTACTTATATATCCCTGAGTGCTGAAATCAGCTATCCAGAGAAAGTAATAGTAAAAGGTAGGTTATACAGCGAAACATTTGGTATCCCCAGCAGAGTTGTTATAATAAGCCTAGCTGAGATGGAAACATGGACGTTAACTAATCCAGAGGGAGAGTTCTCCGCAACTCTAGATATAAGCCAGCTTCCTGACGGAAATTATGTTATTAAAGCTAGATTTCCTGGAGACCAGAATTTTTCAGCTTCAGAAGCAAGCAAGGATATCCAAATATACAGGGAGAAAAATATTTCAGTAAAGTTGTCCAGTCAATTGATCGACCTCGATAGAAACAGCTGTTTCTATGTTGCTTCGGATAAAGATATAGATAATATATCTTTTGTTTATAATTATAATAAATTTAATTTTCACTTGGAAAAAATTAATAAAACTTCTTACAAAATATGCATAACCCCTGTTGAGGAGTTCTTTGGGAATCTATCGACCAAGCTTCAGGTTAAATCAGGAAAAACAGATGAAAATATTACTATATTCCTTTTCAGGAAACCACCAGGGGAGATTCTCAACAAAAGTGCCTGGATAGAGAGAAAGAGAGTGCTGGAGAATATAATAGAGAAGATCAACGGAACGACACCATGTGAAAACTCCTCTGAGGAATGTTTAGCGGCTCTATTAATAGCAAGAAAAGCAAAGGACTTGATAAATAAGATGTACTCTGATGTGTCCTCACTTTTAGATTCAATTCAAGAGGAAAATCTAACAAGAGCACATGCATATTTCATCTCATACTTATCGGAGGCAAGAAGACTGAAAGATGTTGTTGGGAATGCTACCAATGAAACGCTAGAGCTAAATATGAGCCGTTATGTGAATAAAGGAGAATTTATATCTTTTGATATACCTATGCTTTCTAATAGTATTAAAAATTTATCTATTTATATAAAGCAAGAACCACTACCTCAGCTATTGCTTGGAATGTTCGGAAAGCCGGAGAGTGATGTGGTAATACATGCAGGCAATCTCGTTGAAAAGTACAGCCTAGAATGGGATTATGGGTATCATCTCTTCCTTTCCTACGCTGATATCCCAAGCAAGAAATTACATATTGATATAAACTTCAAAAGTTTAGGTTCTGAGAAATGGATATTCATATTTCCAATAGAAATGAAGAAAGCAAGGGTAGATATTACTATAACTGTGAATTATAATAATGTATTATTGATTAATTACATTAAAGTTCTTTTTCCATATCAATGATATAGTGCTCAGAAGGAGCTCTTTCTCTATCTCTCTCAGCCTGAGCATTTTTTCCTCATCTATAGATCTGAGGACAATTCCTGTGATCCCAAGGGACATCATGATCTTAACTGTATCAACATCCGGTATCTCATCCAGCTGAGCTAAGACCAGCCCCCCTTCCAAGGGATCCACTATTTTTCTTATCATATTGAGCAATTCCTTGTATCCCATATCTAATTCTTTAGAAATGACATCTAGATACATCACCATACCAGAAAACCCTCTTTTATAGAGTAGAAGGTCTTTTAGGCTTTCTACCTTAAGCAAACTTCTTTTTCCAGACTCTTTTGACAGGAAGTAAACCCTTTGCGCCAAGTCCTGAGGGATCTCTAGCTCTCCATCTATTATTATAGTATGTCCTAATTTATATATAAAATTCAATATTTTCTGAGCTATCTTACTATCAATTATAAATCCATCCACTATACTTTCAAGACTCTCGGCTTTTACAGGATCGTCCACCCAGAGAAACAACTTCAGTATAGCAGGAGGTGGAATAACTGAAGGCAGCTTTATCTTTTCCTCCTCTTTTTCGGTGTATATCTCCTCCTTCTTTATTCCTATTTCTACCTCCTTTCTTTTCACAGCAAGAAGTATAATTGGCTCCTCTCCAATGGCCCACTGAAGGATAATATTACCTCCCAGGTGCCACTCAACATCTAGACCAAGCGTGGCCAGTTTTATTAGCATATCCTCGCTTATAGAAGAAGATACTGCTTCCTCACTTCTCATCCTCTTGATCACCTTGAATCCTCCCCTCTCGATTATGATTTTCGTGCTTTTCTCAGCTATTTTTCTCTCTTTTATCGAGAGATTTGATCTATTTATGGTAAATAAATCATATCCCTGATCATTAAACCCCTTGGGATAGCCAAAGGAGGATTTTATCAGTATATTTAACTCATCCGTTACAAGCCACCCAGATAAGCCAATCTCTACCGGATCCAGCATTATAACAGAGCTTAAGATTATGTTTAGATCATTTCTAGCCAGATCTATAGCCCTAGGCATGAAGTTCAGTTTCCACATCTCTTTTAATCCTTCCTCCAATCCTTTCAAGCTAACTCCATGCATGAATATATTCCCTTCATTCCATAAAATCGGCAGGAGCTTGTGAGAAGGAGAGGCTATTAATGAGACCCATCCTAGTTCATTGGCTTTCTCCATGTTATAATCTATGCTTTCCAATAAGCTTTTCATTAACTGTTGACTAATAACTCCAGATGTTATCATCTTGGAGATTCTCTCGGATACCTCAGCCCCGCTCCTTCCAGATTTCATCATGGAAAACAGCTCATGTGCAATCCCATTTTCCCTTAAAAAGGAGTCAAGTACCTTATTTGATACTACTATACCTTTTGGTACAGGGTATCCGCCAGATTCCAGCTCACCCATCCATACAGCAACTGGTCCTAGATCAGGAGTCTCTTTTCCAGCCGATCTCAGGTTTTTTATGAGCTCGTGTTCCTCCATGAACTCACCTTTTATTATAATAAATTTTTAAGTGGAGCAGAACTCTTCTACGGGGTTTACAACTACACACAACAATCCCTAAAATCTCTGAGGAAATCCTTTATGTGAGCTGCTTCACGACCGAAGTCGGGAGCTTCCAGCGTTCAGGGAGGCTTTGCGCCTATCCCCTCATCTGCTGGTTCGGGGGGCTCACAACTCCCCCATCCCGCAGATCTCATTAACCTGCGGGCTAAGGACATATCCTCGCTGACCCGGAACATCCGAGCCATGGATTTCAGGGGAGGTTTGTATTTAAACTTTGCCCATCCATCCCAGAGCTAAAGCTCTGGGTTTTCTGGGCTCCCATTTCATAATTTTTGTGACTGAAATCCTCATGGAATAATCAGCTCTATGGGATCGCCTACTTCTAGACCTGTTATTTCTGCAGCGCTTCTCATCTTAGAGGATATCTCCAAAAGCCCCGAGCTTCCCTCAACTAGAAAAACTTCATCCTCGGCCTCAGCATAGGAACTCATGGTCTTCACAGGAATCTCAACATTCTTTATCCTCATAATCATATTATTAATATTTAGATTTGGTATGTTTGTTACTATGTTCCCGAATCTGTCTATATGCAGGATCTTGCCGTATACAGTTCTTCCAGCTTTTCTCCAATCAAATAAATCTATTTTGATAAAGTTATCTATTCTAACCCCTATTTCCTCTACAGGAACTCCTCTTGATATATGAGCAGCGACAGGCGCAAATATATCCCTTCCATCGAATGTCCCCGACCTGTGTAAAGTGTACTTTCCCTCCACTATCTTGAACACCTCTAGTTTATCTGACAACTTTTTTGCTGCGGGAAAAAGAAGTCCATTATCAGGTCCAACTAGGAAACTTCTTCCAGCTCGGATAACTATGGGATTCCTCCCTGTTCCAACTCCAGGATCCACAACACCCACATGCACAGACCCATCGGGAAACCAAGAAACTGCTTGCCATAAAATAAAAGCTCCCTCCAGTATGGAGAAGGGCCTCACCTCATGAGTTATATCCACTATATCTGCCGCTGGATTTATGGATTTTATCACACCTTTCATAGCTGAGACATAGTAATCCTTCGTACCGAAATCTGTTAGGAGAGTTATTATCATTTCTCATCACACCAAGTGAATTGTAGTTAGATCCTTGTAAATAGGTCCAGAAGGAGTTAATGTGCTGCTCTTAACCTTCACATCTGATACCTCCATGGAACCTATTTCTATGTCTGAGAGGGATCTCAGAAGAGAGGATATGCCATCCTTTGATGGTTTTTTAACTCTCGCTATTGTAAGATGCGGTACTGGCTCTCTTTTCTCCCTAGGAAAACCTATTCTCGCAAGATAAGTTTCCAGTGTTGTCATTATTTTAATTAAGCTTTCCATTCCCTCTCCAAGCCCAATCCATATCACCTCAGGCCTCGTAACAGAGGGAAAAGCGCCTACTCCCCGCAGCACTATCTTAAATGGACTTGCACCAGACAATGCCTCTTTAACAGTATGAAATACTCTTTCCATTCTGCTTTCATCAACATCGCCGAGAAATTTAAGGGTTATGTGAAGATTTTCTGGCTCAACTAGCTTTAGCACATAGTCTGTTGATTTCTCCAATCTAGACTGGATATCAACTACTTTTCCTCTCAGAGAGTCATCCAAATCCACTGCTATAAATGTTCTTATTCCCATATAATACCACCTAAGGAGCACCCTTTAGCGGTATCATGCAGAGAAACTCAGACTCCTCAATAGCTAGATAGGAATGGGGAATGTTTGGAGGTACGTATATAGCGTATCCCTCTGATACCTCTGCTTTCTCCTCTCCAGCTGTCACAATTATCCTCCCCTTCACCACATAGATTTCATGCTCCCAGTCGTGAAAATGCTCCTTTATCACAGATCCCTTCTTCATGTGGAAATATCTCATTGCAAAATTTGGCACATTCTCCGGCTTGCTGAAGATCCATCTCACAGTTACTCCCTCGGCATCCACAACAGGCTGGGGCTCTACATCAGAGACTTTTCTCACTATCAGATTTCCTCACCCCATTAAGGTAGTTATATTCAAAGATAAAACTTTTACCTTCAGTTTTTAATAAGTGCTAAACCTAATTCTAAGGCTAAGGAGAACTTAAGGAGACTATTTCGTAGAGTTATTACGACATCGTGGCCCTGAGTATTGCAATAAGTTTATTAAAAGGGCAACTATTGAAAGCAGAAAGTGATGAGGTAATCGCATGCGAACACCAAGAAAGTTATTCTCAGGGATTTTAAGAGATATAATGGAGGAGAAGAGCTCTTGGAATGTAATTGGGATAGCTGGAATGGATATAGAGGCAGAAAGAGATTTTTACCACAGGAATCTGTTGATAAAGCTGTGTGTTAGATGCTCTCTTTCCTATGACAAGGAGCTAAGATATTTCACCTATGCACTGAAACCCATTGTTGGCATTGAAGGCGCAGATGGTTGGGTTGTAGTTGACTCTCCTGGATCCCTCACTAGATTGTATGGACAAAATTTCCTGAAGGGAATGGATGAAAATCCTGCCTTGTTTTTAGACGAGTCCAGTGTGGCTTTACCCATATTGGAGAGATTTTATGAGGGTTATGATGGATCTTACATCGGAGATTTCTCTGATAGAAGAGAGGGAGGATCCTTCGTAAAGAGGATAGCACCATTCGAGCAGGAAAAGATCGAGGAATTGCAACAAATAATTTTAAGAACTGCAATTAGCCTTATATCAGATCAAAATGTAGGAATAAAGGGAGAAATTCCCCTTATTTTCGGCATATGGCCGGCTGAAAAATTTGCAAAGGAGTTTAATATTGGAGTAGAGGATCTAATGTACATTGAGGAGCGTATGCAGGAGTCTGTTGATGGAAGCAAGGTTGTAACAAGACTAAGTGGATTTGCAGGTATTGTGAGAATCTCCTTCCTGTTTAAGAAGCTATCAGAGGTGGGAAGCCTAGCAAACAAGCTGGAGCTTCATGCACTCGGCACTTTCTTCATGAAAGGAGATACAGGACCGTTTGTTGCAGAGCTTCTGAATTTTCTTGCAAAAAAGAAGGTTAATCGGCTGTTGATAGATGATGCAAAAGCTGTAAAAGAGCTTGTTCATGATGAAATGAATGAAATAGTGAAGGAATTGGTCAGAAGACGCAGAAAAGAGGTCAGCAGACCTGAGATACTGGGATCCAGCGGGACCTCCGTGGCTAGGGAGATAAGCGGAGCGAAAAGCATTTAAAATTAGAATTTAACGAAGTTAGAGACTTATCTCCTTTTTGTTCGCTAATCTGGCAAATAATACAGTTTATCTTGCATGCATTCCTCAGAATTCTAAAAAGAACTCTAATCCGAGGTCTGATCAATGGGGGATTTTTCAGAGGCTAAAGAGACATTTTGGACAAATTTGGCTGATTTTGGCCAGCTTTGACGCAGAGATTAATCCCTTGACTTGCCAGCATAAAATTTTTATTTGAACCTATTGTCCATTTCATGTACTCTCAAAGGAGGTGACTTGTACTATGGTCAGAGCCTTCGAGTTTCACGTGATAGGGGAAATTCACAATGCCGATAGAGCTCTAATGGATGACATGGGGTTCCTACAGGAGGCCATAGTCTCGTCCGTAGTCAGAGCCGGACTCACTATATTCGATGTCTATGTGCACAGACAGGTGGATGGACTGCTGGGAATAGGAGTTATAGGAGAATCTCACGTTGCTGTGAGGACATGGATAAGCAAGGGCCTCGTGACAGTGGAGGTCTCGTCCTGTAAGGATCCGGAGAGCACATGGGAGGTATATTTCAACTTGGTAAGATTCTTTAAGGGAAAAACAGGATACTCACTAGAAATCAGGACTGGAATGGGTCTTTTAGGAGCGATTTTCGAGGAAGTAGGCGTCAGACCTACTGGCGCTATATCTTATCTTGCCAAATCCAGCTGATCGTGCAATACCTATGCCCGATAGCTCACCAAGTCTGAGAAGCGTCTGTGTCCAAGCTGCCATCATAATATGATCCTCCCTGCTCCATTCTGGATGATCTGCTATTCTGTAGTTAACCCATCCGACAAACCCCACGAGATAGCGGTTTCCCTGCAGTTGTATGGGCCTGCTGGTGCACAGTTCATATCCTGTTTCTATTAGACTTAGGCTAGCCCAAGTTCCTATAGTTCTTGGATCCGGGCATTTTGTTTCAGCTCTTCTATTCCATATCGATGCAAGGGATGATATTATGGTCCTCACATTGGGATACAGGTAACAAAGCTGTGGTTCTGATCTTTTCAAGCACGTTGGAGTCATAAAAACCAACCTAAATGATTTAGATGGTTCCTTTATAATAAAGGAATCATAATTTAACTCTGTCCAGCTCACATCACCTAAAAGGAAGCTTATATCTCCTATCCTGATGGCAGGTTTTTTAAGAAGCCAAGATCTCACCAAATTAAACACTTCCTCATCGAAGATAACTATCTTTGACTGAAAACGCTCTCCATTTGACACATGCATACCTTGGTACTTACACCAAGATCTCCATCCATCCTTTGGCATAAAGGGGTATACTGATATTTCGTTCAGTTCAGCCGATCTTGCTACGATTGGATCCGAGGACATTATAGCTTTTCTTATGCTATCTATTATATAAGGACCGGAAAATGGTATTTCTCCCTCCCCTCTACTTGAAAATGATAGATCTATCAGGTATATTTTTCCTTCCATGGTGGATCTTCCCTTGATATTTCCATTGACAAACTAATAACCTCTCCGTTCATCATAGATTTTAAAGCGTGTATCGACACAGGAAATAGATGAGTGAAAATATTGTGAGATACCATTATGTGGCTCTTCTAGGCCTACCAGGATCAGGAAAAGATGCTGCTGCCGATATAATATCAAAAGAACTTGGATTTTATCAGATAAGGATGAGCGAAGTTCTTTCTAGCTATCTAAGCGAACTAGGTGTGACTCCAACTAGAGAAAGTTTAAGAGAATATGGTATTAGGCTTAGAAAGGAGAAAGGTCCTCATATAGTGGCTGAGCTAACTTATCACAGAATAATAAAGGAAAAAGCACCAGGATTCGTCATAAATGGCATAAGAAACATAGAGGAGGTGGATTTCTTCAGAGAGAAGTTTGGAAGTGATTTTGTCTCAATAGCAATATACTCTCCAAGAAAGCTGAGATATTTAAGACTAGTCCAAAGAAACAGATCTGGATTTGATAGAAGGGATTACAGCTCTTTTCTCAGGGATGATAGAATTGAAGTGGAGCTCTTTGGTCTAGGAAACGCAATAGCTTTGGCTGATGAGCTTGTGGTGAATGATGGCTCTATAGAGGATCTCAAGAAATCCCTTCTGAAGATACTCCTTATTTGATTAAGAGACGCTTCTCCACCTGAGTTTTAGATTTTCAGCTTTTTTCCTGGCCAGTTTTACTTCCTCCCAGCTTACAGGCCTGTTCACCTCATATTTGTCTGCAATATATTCCGGCCTGTATTGCTCCATCACATTTACAAGCACTTTCGGTGTGTTCTCCGCTATCCATTCAAGTATAGGATAAGTACAACATTCTAAGTGTCCTGGAAGGACTAGATGCCTTATCAAAATCTCCCCCTCTCTTCTATATATCTCACTCAGATTTCTGGTGATTACCTCCCTGTAATTTCTCACCTTGCTCAGTCTAAGAGCATGATCGTCATCCCAATACTTAAAATCTGGCAACCATACATCCACAAGTCCTATTAAAAGCTTCAAGGATTCCTCAGATAAATACATGTTTGAGTTCCACACTATGGGAACATTCCTTGTCACAAACCTTAGAGAGCCTATTATCCAAGGAATGTTTGGAGTTGGCTCCCCTCCAACAAGGTTTATATTCCTAGCTCCTTTCTCCCTTAGCTTATCCATCAGTAGAGCGAGCTCCCTTTCACTTACCTCCTCCCCTCTACTCGGAAACTGAGAAATATCCCAATTCTGGCAGTAAACGCATTTAAAATTGCACCCGGAGAAGAATATAGTGCCCGAGGGCGTTATAGGAGGTTCCTCGCCCATATGTATGAAAGCAGTTGCAACTCTAGGCTTTTCAACACCACAAGTGCCTATTTCTCCTTTTATCCTGTTAACACCACACTTCCTCTCACATAGCTTGCATTTGCTTGCTAGCTCAAGTGAAAGCCTATATTTCAGATCTAGCAATGAGAACTTAGGCTTTTCCTCAGGGAAATATCCCTCTTTTGCGATTTTTAAAGCTTCATTTACTGCTCTATCATGCTCTCTCCATCCATCCTCTCCCTTGAGATCTTCTACTTCAAGGCTTCTAGACACAATGAACATGGCAGGCCTCTTTCCTCTCGAAACATCTATGTATCTTGACAATACCTCCTTTATTTCTGGATCATCAAAAGCCTGAAGAGCATCTGGCCTGAGGAACCAGGCCATTTAAATTCACCTGAAGATGGGGACCGCCCGGGTTGGCACCGCACCCAAGTGCGGCGTCTCATGTGCCTTGGGCGGGGATCAATATGGGATCCCCTTTATCCCCCCGAATGGGGGCGGTTGCCCCTTCCTTTCAGCACAGAAGGGGAGCGACTCCAAGGCCCTGGGCGGTCCCAATATAATTATGGGATGATCGAGTATATAAGCTTCACCATTTAGCTCCTGATAACCACACAGGAGGAAACCAATTCTTATAAATAACCTCTAGCGAACAATAACTAAGCAGCCTTAACATATGAAGGGTGTGAATTTGATCCTAGATAGGGTTAGGTTTGGTCCTGCTGGTTTTCCAATAGATGCCCCGAAGGAGAGAGCTTTTGGATATTTGAGAGAAATAGGCTTGAGTGGGATGGAATACCAAGCGGTAAGGAGAGTACCAACGAACGAAAAGGAGCTGAAAAAGTTAGGAGATGAAGCAAGGGAAAATGATATAATATTGACCCTTCATGCTCCTTATGCCATAAATCTATCTGCAGAAACTGAGGAGAAGATAAGAGGCAGCATAAACAGGCTTTTATCTGCAGCAAAAGCTGCTAAAGCTATGGGAGCAGGACATGTAACTTTCCATCCGGGTTACTATCTCAGGAGAAGTAGAGATGAAGCACTGAGGATAGCAATATCTGCGCTCAAAGAGCTTAGGGAGACAATGATATCCGAGGGTATAGATGTTGAGCTTGGACCTGAAACTATGGGGAAGCCCTCCCAGCTTGGATCCTTGGATGATGTTCTAGAAATGGCTAAATCTGTTGATGGAGTCAGTCCAACAGTGGATTTTGCCCATCTTCACGTAAGAGAGGGCGGAATTATAAAAAGCGAGGAGGATTATAGATCGATACTGAACAAAATAGAGAAAGAGCTTGGTGATATTAATGGTTTGGTTGTTCACTTTACTGAAGTTGAAGCCACTTCATCCGGCTATGGTGAGAGAATGCACCACGAATTAGGTTCGGGTTATGGACCAGATTTCCGTCCTTTGGCGAAGATAATGGCAGAAAATGGTTTAAAATGGTTTGTCGTATCAGAGAGCCCCATACTGGAGAGAGACTCTGTCAAAATGAAGGAGATATATGAGAGCTTCCTGAAGAACAAGTAATGTTCTACCCCTATATTGAAACTATTAAGAACAGCGAAAACTCATGTCTAGCATGAGGGGAAAAGCTTATATTAACCTTGATCCACCACAATTACAGCAAATGTTAGACCGTGAAGAGTGCCCGGGTGGTGTAGTCCGGTCAGCATAGAGGCCTGTCGAGCCTCAGACCCGGGTTCAAATCCCGGCCCGGGCGCTATAATAAATAATTTGAGGATAGACGTATGGAGAAGCTTAGGAAATATAAAATCTCGACAAAGGAGAGCAAAGGCATTATCGATGATGCTATGTCCAGATACCCTCAGCTTTCCAGCCTGATAACTAAGAGAAAGACGTCATTAGAAGTTGTTGATCTTGGAGAAGCCTTTGTTTACTTGTATAATGGACTTCCTGTTCTTGTGAGAAAAGAAAATTTTCTTATCCCTTTTATAGGTATAATAGATAAGTATGGACTAGATATTCCAAAAATTACTGTTGACCTAGGCGCTGTGAAATTCATCTTAAATGGTGCTGATGTCATGGGACCTGGTGTGAAGGACGTGGATGAGAGGATAAAAGAGGGAGACATTGTCAGAGTTGTAGCCGAGGAATACAATAAGACAATAGCCCTAGGTATTTCCCTGAGAAACTCGGATAAAATTAAGGAAAGGGGAAAATCAGTGAGAAATATACACCATCTTGGAGACAGAATATGGAAGTCCATTAGGGAGCATATTACCAGCGATAAATAGCTATAAGTGGATTTATCAAACATGATGGTTAATTATTCTAACAATAAGCTTATAAAGAATCCTTCTAATGGCTTCTAAATTAAACCCTATCGGGGTGATATTTTGGACCTAATTGGTCAATGGCTAAGTTATCCTGCTTCCCTAGACAGGATATTGTCGATTATAGGGATAGAGCTTCACTGGCTTATATTGCAGTATGTCCTCGGCCTACCTCTCTTTATTATCCTGTCACTTCTGCTCTATGCAAAGAGCAGGGATGAGAAGTGGTATAACATTGCTAAGACTATGGCAAAAGCCTTGGGCATAATATTTGCAGTAGGAGCCGCTAGTGGAACAGTAAGCGAATTCGGCTTGGTTTTAATATGGCCCAACCTGCTTGAGGCCGCTGGTAGGTATATATTTTTCCCTCTCTATGCCGAGATCTTCGCTTTTATCATTGAGATAACCTTTATATACTTCTTAATATTTGGATGGAATAAGTTAGGGGTTAAGGGAAAGCTGATTCTGGCATTTCTAGCACTACTGGGAGCTTGGCTTTCAGGTGCTCTAATAGTAAGCGTTAACAGCTATATGGTTGCTCCTACCGGGATAAAAGCTTCCTACGACCCGATAAGCGGATGGAAATATGATAATGGGTATCCTAAGGTGCTATTAGTTGTTCCTAAGGAAATAGTAAATATTCTAGATGTGAATAAGCTTCTATCTCTCGGCATGGAAGTTTTAGGAGAGAAAAACGATGGTGTTGCTGTATTACTCCCGTCTAAAATAGTATCTACCCTAGCAAGTGAATCTTGGAGGAATGTCAAAGTCGGAGACAGCATTCTATCCCTTGTTATAAAGAAAGAGGCTCTTGGAAGCGTAAAGAATCTGCTCGTAAAGGATGTCGTTGATGCTATACTGACTAACACGGTCAAGAGTGTTGGATATACTATGGTTACTTTCCTCTCTCCAGTTTACGCAGGAAGCATAATACACGCTTTAGGAGCTGCATTAACGGTAACAGGATTCACTATAGCTGGAGGATACTCACTATTACTCCTTAAGTCTAGAAGTGACAAGAAGAAAGTTTACTATGCCAGCGGGCTGAAGCTGGGAATTACTTTGGGCTTGTTCTTTATAGCAATTCAGGGCCTCGTTTTCGGACATCTTCTCGGAACTGAAATAGCGTCATACAATCCTGAGAAGCTAGCAGCGATGGAGGGAACTAGTAAAGAAATATTCAGCCTCAGCAGAGCTCTAGGAATAGAGAAAATCATGAGTTTCCTATCCTATGGAAGCTTCGAGGCGAAACTACCTGAATATGATTTGATACCTCAAGATTATTGTACGTTAACTGGAGTTACCTCAATATCGGACTGCAGACCTCCTCTAATGGTACATTATCTATATTATGCTAAAACCGGTTTAAGCATCATTCTGGGCCTTTATGCCTTGATCTCAGCCATATTAGTCCTAAGGGGGAATTTATCACCAACTTTGCTCAAAATAAATGTCATAACACCTATAGTAGCTCAAATTATCAGCTTTCTGGGCTGGGCAGTAAGGGAGATAGGAAGGAAGCCATGGTCTATATATGGAGTAATGACAGTTGATGTAGCCCACACGATAAACCCTGGAAATCCCTTATCTTACGGCATAATAGCTTTGATATTGATTTCTGTGGCTTTAGTCCTAATCTTGGCCGTTTTTAAACTCCTTTATGTTCCATCAGTCAGGGAGGTGTGAGCATGATCCCCTATGTTTATTTTATAGCACTTGTTTTTGGCATACATATAGTGGTCGTCAATTTAGGAATAGCCCTATCAACAATTATACCTTTGCTAAAGAGAAAGGCCGATCTTAGCGGGAATAAGGAGCTAGATGAAATAGCTAGAGGAATCTTCAGGATATATGCTGCTACATATGCAATAGCTGGAGTCATGGGAACAGCTTTCACTGTATTCCTGCTAAGCTTTTATCCTGAGTTTATTGGAGTTGCCGGCAACATAACCTTACTACCCTTTGGAATAGCAATAGTTTCAATATTAGTTCATTTCCTAGCTATAGTGCTCTATTATTATGGCTGGGATTCCTTTCCGAGATGGGCTCATTTCTCCTCCGGGATCTTGTTAGCTCTCACAGCTTACACTATACCTTTAGGTTTCAGACTGGTTTTTGCCTTCCTAAATACACCATCTGGACTCAAAATAGATGACAAGCCTTATATAGATGCCTTTGGAGCTCTTGCTAATCCAACCTTCATGCCACTCTACCTAAAGAGCATCTTTGGTGCCGTAACGTTCGGCTCCCTTTTCATCTCAAGCTTATTAGCTTATCAGATAACCAGAAGAAAAAGTGAGAAGGGTCTCCAAATTTACTCTACTTTCTTAAGGATAGCCATAATAGGAATTTTCATAATGCTGATACTGGGTCCCTGGTATTCCATGTCCCTGATATCTACACCAGTGAAGTTTAACAACATCTTCAGATCCTTCGGATGGGGACTTAGTGGAATTGAGACCATAAATATGGGATGGCTCTTCGTAATTAAGATCATCCTTATAGCAATCCAGATATATGCTATATTAAAGCTTACCGTATTTGGCAACGGCGTTAACTTCAGGCTCTCTGCTATTGCAACGACATCAGCAGCACTCACAGTATTAACTGGAGAATATCTGAATATGTTCAGCCAATATCCATACTTTCTGGCTAATCTGCCAATAGTAGCTGAGAGTATACCTGAACCATGGAGAACAATACTCGGAAGATCTTTATCTCTTGAGAACGTTAGTCCTTTGGCCAAAGACCCTACTATGCTCTTGGTGAGCGCTATCGGAATAGCAATTCTGCTTGCTGCAATAGGTTACTTCATATATGAGACTTTGTATAAAGGGGATTAACCCCTCTCTTTTTTTTAAATACAAATCCCCTAAATAAATTATTTTTGGTTTAATATCCGATATTTCCCTGAGAAACTCGGATAAAATTAAGGAAAGGGGAAAATCAGTGAGAAATATACATTATCTTGGAGACAGGATATGGAAGTCCATTAGGGAGCATATTACCAGCGATAACGTTAAAAGTATTTAGTGATGTCTCATGCCTGATGGGGGGATCAATGTATGGATGCACTATTCAACCCGAGATCTATAGCAGTTATAGGTGCCTCTAAGACTCCAGGCAAAATAGGTCATGCTATCCTGACAAATATAGTAAAGTATGGTTTTAGAGGGCGTGTTTACCCAGTAAACCCGAAATACGATGAGATAGAGGATTTAAAATGTTATCCAACGGTTCTTGATATTCCTGATGAAATAGATCTAGCGATTATAGTTATACCTGCTGAACAGGTTCCAAAGGCAGTAGGAGAGGCTGGTGCAAAAGGAGCAAAAGTGGCTGTGGTGATATCCAGCGGTTTTAAGGAGGCAGGCAGAGCTGATCTTGAGGAGAGTTTACTTGAATATGCAAGAAAATATAATATAAGAATCTTAGGACCTAACATATTCGGGTTATGCTACACTCCTAAAAGGCTCAATGCCACATTTGGGCCACAGGACGTCATACCTGGATCGATAGCACTTGTTTCTCAGTCAGGAGCTTTGGGAATAGCACTTATGGGCTGGACAATTGTCGAAAAAGTTGGACTCTCTGCTCTGATAAGTTTGGGAAATAAAGCGGATATAGATGATGCAGACCTGTTGGAGTGGCTTAGGGACGATCCGAATACATCTGTTATACTGATATATCTTGAAGGAGTAAAAGATGGAAGGAGGTTCATGGAGGAGGCAAGAAAAACATCAGTTAAGAAGCCGGTTATAGTTATAAAAGCTGGAAAGACAAGAAGAGGAATGCAGGCTGTTGCCTCACATACAGGGTCTCTTGCCGGAATGGACAGCGTATATAACGCAGCATTTGAACAAAGTGGTGTGCTTAGAGCCGGAAGTCTGGAGGAAGCATTTGATTGGGCTAGACTTTTCTCCACAAAGAAGGTATCGAAAGGAGAGAACACAATCATAATAACAAATGGAGGAGGAGTTGGCGTCTTAGCCACGGATGCCTGTGAGGAACTAGGAGTTAAGCTTTTAGACCCTACAGAGGATCTTAAGAGGGAGTTTATGGCCTATATGCCTCCTTTTGGATCACCGAGAAATCCTGTCGATATAACAGGACAGGCAACTCATGTGGAGTTTGAGGGAGCTATAGACGTGGTTATAAGAAAAGATATTATTAATAATATAATAGTGCTTTACTGCCAAACTGCTGTAGCCGATCCAATAAAGTTAGCAGAAGTCCTGATAAAGGCAAACAAGTCGACGGATAAGCCCATTGTGGCAGCGATGATAGGAGGAGAAAAGGTTTCAGAGGCCATGGATATACTGAAGAGAGAGGGATTCCCAGTATACCCAACTCCAGAGAGAGCAGTAAGCTCTATGGCAGCAATGATAAAATGGTCTATGAAAAGAAGAGTTCTAGAGGAAAAGATAGGTTAGCATTGGTTTCCCCTGAGAAGAAAAGTTTAAATCATTAACCAAAAAAATGAAGAGGAGGTTAATTATGCCGGAGGTAGAGCTATTAGCTCCTCCTGGTTCTAAAGCATTACTTCTTGGGAATGAGGCAATAGCGAGAGGGGCAATAGAAGCAGGATTGGATGTAGCTTCTGCTTATCCTGGAACACCTAGCACAGAAATAGGAGAAGC
Organism: Candidatus Methanodesulfokora washburnensis; assembly: GCF_003947435.1. Lineage (GTDB taxonomy): Archaea > Korarchaeota > Korarchaeia > Korarchaeales > Korarchaeaceae > Methanodesulfokora > Methanodesulfokora washburnensis. The sequence continues at coordinate 17,871 of NZ_RCOS01000027.1, read as the reverse complement.
CATATCGTCTGTAGCAGAGAAGCTCGGAATATACTTTGACTGGGCTATAAATGAGAAAGTTGCAGCCGAGATAGCAATAGCTGCTAGCTGGTCCGGCTTGAGATCCCTCACCATGATGAAGCATGTAGGCATGAACGTGGCTGCGGATGCTATCTTTACGCTTACATATGCAGGAGTAGTAGGTGGCATGGTCATAGTAGCTGCGGATGATCCCCAAGCACACAGCAGCCAGAATGAGCAGGATAGCAGACATTTCTCTATCGCAGCGAAGATACCCACTCTTGAACCCTCGAACTCGCAGGAAGCAAAGGATTTTACTAAAGTTGCATACGATATATCTGAAAAGTATAAATTACCGGTAATGATAAGGACTACAACTAGAATCAGCCACCAAAGAGGAATTGTCGAGTTAGGAGAGATTCAGGAAAGAAGGAAGAAGGGATTTTTCAAGCCAGATGAGCCTGATAGATATCTACAAGTGGGAAACATAGCGGTTAGACATCATAAAGAGCTTGTGGAAAAGCTAAAGAAAATAGAGGAAGAGGTATCGGAGAAAGAGTATTTCAACAGAATTATCGGAGATGAATCTGATTACGGCATAATAGCTTCAGGTGTTTCCTACTCTTATGCTGCTGAGGCCTTGAGGAGGTTTAATTTGAACATAAAAATACTGAAGATAGGAATGTCCTATCCATTTCCAAGAAAGATGGTCTCTGAATTCCTCAAGAGCTGCAAAAAAGTTGTTGTTGTGGAGGAGTCGGATCCAATAATGGAATCCTACGTCAAAATGATAGCAAAGGATGCAAATCCTAGTGTGGAGATATACGGAAGGGAGACAGGGCATTTACCATGGTCTGGAGAGTATAGACCGGGAATCGTGATAGAAGCCATAAGAAAGGCTTTTGGAATAGATCTGAGCCTTCCGGCAATAAACCCAATAGCTGCTGAGATTTCAAAAAAGGCCCCTGCAAGAAGCCCAACTTTATGCCCTGCATGTCCCCACAGATCCACCGGATACGCCACAAGGAGGGCTGTTAAGGCAGATTCAATAGTTCTCGGAGACATAGGTTGCTATGCTCTTCTCTTTCAGAAGCCCTTCAGCTTAGCAAAGGTAAGTCATGCAATGGGATCCTCGTTTGGATTCGCAAATGGGTTTAGTATAGCTACAGAACAGCCTGTAGTAGCCTTTATAGGGGATTCTACTTTCTTTCATGCAGGAATACCAGCTCTTGTTGAGGCTGCCCATCACAACAGGAAAGCTGTCTTCATGATACTTGATAACAGAATAACTGCTATGACAGGACACCAGCCACATCCGGGGGTAAACTATACAGCAACTGGCAGACCTGCCAAGGAAATAGATTTGGAAAAGCTTGTGAGATCCATTGGAATAGAGCATGTTGAGGTAATAGATCCATTCGACCATAAGAGAATGGAAAAAGCTGTAAGGGACTCCCTAAATAGAGAGGGCGTTTCTGTCATAATAGCAAGAAGGGAGTGCGCCCTCTTGACTGTAAGAAAACTCAGGCAGAAGGGAAAAATAGTTCCATACAGAGTTGATCCGGAGAAATGCACTTACTGCAGGGTCTGCATAAATACATTCGCATGCCCGGCATTTGTTGACACTGGAGAAAAGGTCAGAATAGACCCTGCCGTGTGTTTCGGATGTGGTGCCTGTGTTACTGTCTGTCCTTACAATGCAATAGTTCCATCTGAGGGTTCCGTAAACTGGTTTAAGGAGGGGATAGGTGTTTAAAATGGATGAATTAAATGTGATTATAGCAGGAGTTGGGGGCCAAGGTATACTCTTCATGAGCCGAGTTTTGGGTCATGCAGCTGTGAAAAGAGGCCTTAACTTCATTCAAACAGAGATTCACGGACTGTCTCAGAGATATGGATCTATTCATACAGAGATAAGAATTGGAAAAGATGTACAAAGTCCTTTGATTCTCGAGGGAACTCTCGATCTTCTAATAGCACTGGAGCCATTGGAAGCTCTTAGAAAGGCCAATTATGTGAACCAGAGAACCACTGTTGTGATGGATGTTCACGAGATAACGCCTGTGACTGCCTATATAGAGAAGGCGAGAGTACCGGATGTTGATGAGATAATATCAGATCTAAAAGCAGTAGGAGCTAAAAAGATCATTACTGTCAGCGCAACAGATATTGCAGTTGAGATAGGAGATCCGGTCTTGGCTAACTCCGTTATGCTAGGGGCTGTATCTACTGCAGGAGTTCTACCTTTCTCTAAGGATGAGATAAGAAGTTCTTTGAGCGAACTATCTCCTGCAAGATATAGAGAACTAAATCTGAGAGCTTTCGATGCTGGATTAAAAGAAGCAAAAGATAGGTAGAATGGTTTTAAGTAGTGTAAGTGCAGTGTGAGTGATGCGAAGAAGAATAGCTGTCGTGGATAGGGAGAGATGCAACCCGAGAAAATGCGGAGAAGAGTGCATAAAGTACTGTCCACAGGTGAGAATGGGGTACAAGGAGACTGTAAGATTGGAAAATGATCTCCTGCTGATAGATGAGGAGCTCTGTACGGGATGCGGAATATGCGTGAGAAAGTGTCCATTTAGCGCTATAAGTGTAGTTAACCTACCAGCACCGGTGGAAGGAGAGGAAATTCACAGATATGGGCCCAACGGTTTCGTTCTGTACAGAATACCTCTGGTTAGGTTCGGATCTATTGTAGGAATTGTAGGACAAAATGGTGTTGGAAAATCTACAGCCCTGAAGATCCTGTCAGGAGAGTTAAAACCAAATCTAGGAAGGCAAAGGGAGCTGAGCTGGGACGAGATATTGGAGAGATTCCGAGGATCTGCCCTTAAGGATTATTTTGAGAAAATATTGAATAAAAAAATAAAAATTATAAGGAAGCCTGAGAGAATAGACTTAATTCCAAGGATAGCCAAAGGAACAGTAAAGGATCTGTTGAACAGTATAGATGAAAGAGGTGTTCTAAATGAGGCAAAAGAGCTATTAGAACTAGAGAAGATAATGTCAAGAAGGCTGGATGAATTGAGTGGAGGAGAACTGCAACTTGTGGCTGTGACTGCCCTCTACTGTAGGGAGGGAGATGTGTATGTTGTGGATGAACCATCAAACTATTTGGATGTCTATCAGAGGTTCAGAATGTCGGTGCTTTTGAGAAGACTCGTATCTCATAATAGAGCAGTTATTGTCGTAGAACACGACCTTGCTGTGCTCGACTATCTAAGTGATTACATTCATGTGATGTATGGAATCCCCTCCGTCTACGGTGTGGTAAGTCTGCCTCACTCCACCAAGGAGGGCATAAACATATTCCTTGACGGATACCTTCCGGATGATAACGTTAGATTCAGAGATGAACAGATAAAAATCCTCTCTAGATCTCAAATAAAACAGGAAACAGCAGTTCTTATGTCATATGGAAAGATGAAAAAGAGTTTCAATGGATTCAGCATAGAGATAAACCCAGGAGATATACGGGAGGGAGAGATACTAGTTGCTGCTGGTCCCAATGGGATAGGAAAGACGACCTTTATGAGGATGCTTGCTGGAGAGATAAAGCCAGATGAGGGAGAAACTCCGACATCTGGTTTGAGGATATCATATAAGGAGCAGTACCTCAGAGTGGATTCGGATGATAATGTCCGGAATTTTCTAATTAAAAATATACCAGATTCCCTTAAATCGAACTACTTCAACTCTGAGGTGGTGAGCAGGCTCAGAGTGGATATGTTGATGGAGAAGAACTTGAGAGACCTCAGCTCAGGGGAGCTACAGAGGGTAATGATAACGGTATGTCTGGGTAGAGACGCCGATATATACCTGATAGATGAGCCCAGCGCATTCTTGGATGTAGAGATGAGATTAGCAGCAGCAAAAGCAATAAAGAGAACAATAGAGGGCAAGAAGAAAGCAGCTTTTGTCGTGGAACATGACTTAATAATGATGGAGAGTATTGCAGACAGGATAATACTGTTTGAGGGAGTCCCTGGTTTAGAGGGGAAGACAATTGGTCCGATGAGCGTAGTAGATGGAATGAATAGGTTCTTAAAGGATGTCGATATAACTTTTAGAAGAGATCCGGAGACAGGTAGACCTAGGGCCAATAAGCCCGGCTCTAAGTTAGATGAACTCGCTCGAAAAACTGGAAGATATTATATATAAAGGTGGTTTATTTGTTAGAAGATATAAAGAAGGCAATCATTTCGCCGAGCACTTTGTTTAGAGAGATGCTTTTTGATGAGAAGAGGATATCTGGCCTTCGGTCTGTGGTTATCGTCACTATAACAACTTATATAACTGCAGAAGTTATCAGAACTAGGATATCCTGGATAATACCCTCAGAATCCCTTGCTTGGAATTTATGGTTTGCTTCTTTGCTGTTATCAATCTTTCCACTCGTATTCTGGATCTTGGACTCATTATTGGTTTTTCTCCTAGCATGCAGGAGTAAAAGTGAGGAACTTCCTAGAATTCTATCTGGAATAGGACTGTCTATGACACCTGTACCACTTGGGGAGATTTTATCCGTGCCTTTTATACTAGCATCACCGGGAAAGGCTGTGGAGATACCAGCTGGATCTACTGTCGAGGATCTACCGAGAATTATTTCACCGGTTTTTGAGTTCATCGAAAGCCCAACTTTTCTAATAGGAATTATAATTATAATAGCCTCTTTACTATGGTGTATTTATTTAACTAATCTATTTATAAAGATATCATTAGGAAAAGATAAACCTTGGCTCTACTCCGTGACGGCTGGATTTACCTCTTTGATCACAATAGCAGTTGTTGCCTCTGTGATAGCTACTTACTCGTATGCTGCATTAGAGAGAGCTCTTCTGCAGCTTTTAAGACGAGGCTAGCAAGTTCTCTAATTTCCCATTGAGCTGATTTATCCAATCTAAGCTTGAAGAAATTCTTAAGGGATGAAACTGTTGCTGTAACCGCTATTCTTGTTGATATTGCCTGAGGAATTATGTATCTTGCATCCTCCTTGTTTATTCCCATCTCAACAAGCTTTCTGTAAGCGCTTAATGATCTATCTATCATCTCAAAGTATAGTTCTGCTGCCTTTCCCTCCACAGAAGGTGGTTTTATAAAGTCTAAATTGGATACATCAACAAATCTCTGGCTCTGCTGTGTGAAGCTCATGGATCTATGCCTCACTAGCTGATGAGAGGTGACCCTAGATATTCCCTCGGCAATAAATGTCATGGAGGAGAGATCTCCAGGGGCTTTAAGGAAGTCTATCACAGAGAGCTTTATTCCCAGAGGGGATGAGTAACTCTTAAGGAACATTGGTTCTCTTACTCCTCTGTATTCAACACCAAATTTTCTGGAGAGAAATCTTGATATTGATAAAAACTCCAAAGCAACATCCCTATAATCTGGATCAGCAGCCATTTCTATGGCTGTCCTCATATTTCCAGAAATTATAATTTCTTTTGATTCCTCATGCCAGTCAAGATATCTATACTTAGCAAGCATGCGGATGTACCTATCGGAGAACTCCTTTCTCACCAGAAATCTACCATGTTCAAATACGCTCAAATGTCCCATTGTAAACAGGCTTTCTAGCAACTTCTCCTCGTATTCAGGGTTCACCTCCATCAATATATCCTTAATTGGTTTTTTTGATCTGGATATCCTGGCGCAAACAGATATTATTGTGTCCGGATCCCTCATTTTTTCTCATCTCCTAGAGGTTTAGGAAGTCTTACTCCGCTCTGGCCTTGATAAACTCCCGTATATGGCCTGAGAACAACACCTGTTGTCTTTGAAAATACGACATGCAGAAACCTTATCCCCTTGTAGATTCTAACAGGGTAGTTTTTTGACCAGAAGAGCTCTATAGTCAGCTGTCCATCAAAGCCTGCATCCACATACGTCACCGGAGCTATGAAGCCCATCCTAGCTATAGTGCTTCTTATTCCACATATTGCCATTACATCAGGTGGAAGCGTTATTCTCTCCTCCGTGTGGAGTAGAAAGGATGTCATAGGCTCTATGACTATCCCCTCATCCGGTATCCTTTTTACAGAGAAGAAATCCTCTGCCTTGCTGCTTTTTATATCATATATGCCACCCTGCTTAGGAAGAGCTATCTCCTCTCCTATTCTCATGTCTACTCCATTTTGCTGAATAGAGTCCTCGTAAAGGGGATTTATCTTGAGCCAACCCAGTTTTATATATTCCATAAGGTCTCTATCGGAGAGCATAGAGCTTTGCAGATGGAAAGGAAAAAAAGTTTATTTAAAAAATAATACTTATTGTCCTTTTATAAATTTCTCAATTAGCTCCCTAGCTTTATAATCCGGCATCTGAACAGGAGGATGCTTAAACAAGTATGCACTTATCTCCACTAAAGGTCCAGATATTCCTCTGTCCATAGCAAGTTTTACAGCCCTTATGGCATCTACAGCTACCCCTGCAGCATTAGGAGCATCCATAACACTCAGTTTTACATCTATGCTTGCTCTAAACCCCCCAAATTGTTCGAATTCCATCCACATATACATTATTTTTCTGTTTCCTAGAAATGGAACATAATCACTAGGTCCTATCCTAGTCCTTGTCTCATATGGTATTAAGCTTGTCACAGCTTCAGTTTTGCTTATCCTTTTAGAATGCAGCCTGCTCTCCTCTATCATGTTGAGGAAGTCCATGTCACCTCCTATATTAAGCTGATATGTATCGTATATCTTCAGTCCTCTCTCAACAACCAAGTTTGCTATAGTCCTATGAAGTATTGTTGCTCCCAACTGGCTCTTAAAGTCGTCACCTGCAGCAGGCAGACCCGCTCTCCTGAATTTCTCCCCCCATTCCTTGTCACTCACTATAAACTCTGGTATTCCATTGACAAGCCCTGTTCCAGCATTTATGCATGCCTCAGCATATGCTCTAGTGGCCTCTCTGGAGCCGACTGGTATAATGTTCACAAGCACATCAGCTTTCACTTCCCTCAATACCTCTGCAACATCAACACTTTTCTGCGATTCATCGACTATAAAGCCCTCTCCATATCTGAAATCCCTCATGTGCTCAGCTACCCCATCCAGTACAGGACCTTTAAGAACCTCGACTCCAAGCTTTGGAACATCAGAAAACTTCGGAAGAACGTTTGGAGGGGAGAAAATAGCCTCACTAAGATCCTTTCCGACTTTTCTTTTGTCCACATCAAAAGCAGCCACAAACTCTATGTCTCCTATATGATAGGGACCAAATCTAGTGTGCATTAATCCAGGAATTGGGATATCATCAGGAGAATCCTTGTACTTGAACACTCCCTGCACTATGGCTGATGCCACGTTTCCCACTCCAGCCAAAGCCACTTTTACCTTGCTCATGCCACCACCTAGACCAAGTTTTACCATCGCAAAATATAAGTTTTTCGGTTTATCAAGAAGACAAAAAGGCTAAGGAGACTCTTCTATTGCTTTTTTAATCTTTTCTAGACCTTCTAGACTCAATATTCCAAGCCCTTTTACATGTCTTTCAACTCCCTCTAATAGGAGGATAGCAGGAAATCTTCTGTATATTATAACCTTCTTTTCCCCTTTTATCAGCTCTATGCGATCATCCACATTCCTCGCGACATAACCCTTTGACAGCAGATATCCCTTTATTTCATCGAGATCCTGCATAGCGACACCTCTAGATATGTTAGAATAAAAAAGATTATATGGGGATAGGTCGGGAGCCAAACGCCCCCGTGTATTCCCTTAGGAGCATTCTATAGAGTTTTGCCTCAAAGGCTATTGTGATAAGCGGAAGTTTATTTGTCTTAGAAACATTCTCTTTCTGATAAACTGGCTGAGCAGGAGCTGGTGGATCCACTAAAGGAATAACAAGAACCGATATTGGAACTGCCTGATTTTCAGCCATTACAAGCAGAGGGGAGAGCAAGAGAAGCAGAAGGGGGATTATCGACTTCATCACATTAAATCCCCTTCATTGATTAAAAAGATATTTCGACCCAAGGCTAACCACTGTTTTATAAAAAATTAAGTTGAGAAGAGGGACTCGACCTCCTTTATCTTGCTCTCCACTATGTCAATAGCCCTATCAAGGTACTCCTCTGGTATGTTCAGCGGAGGAGCTATTCTCAGCACATTCCTCCCAGCAGTTATTATGGCAACTCCAGCCTTCCATGATCTTATCATGACCTCATTTGCCTCTTCTATTCCAGGTTCTCTTGTTCTTTTGTCCTTTACAAGCTCAACCCCTATCATCAGACCCTTTCCTCTTACATCACCTACTATTTTGCTCCTCTCCTTTAATTCATTGAGTCTCTTCATTACCTTCTCTCCCAAGTTCTTAGCTCTCTCCAACAAGCCTTCCTTTTCTATAACCTCTATTGCTGCCAAACCAGCAGCGCAAGAGACTGGGTTTCCTCCGAATGTGGATGCGTGAGATCCGCCCTCCCACACCATTATCTTCTCCTTAGCTATCATAGCTCCAAGCGGAAAACCAGCCCCTAGAGCCTTGGCTGAGGCCATTATATCGGGCTCAACACCAAAGTGTTCTATCGCCCACCACTTCCCGGTCCTTCCCATGCCAGCTTGAACTTCGTCGTCTATAAGGAGGATATCGTGCTCGTCCGCAATTTTCTTAAGGCCAGGTATGAAGCTATCCGGAGGGACTACGTATCCTCCCTCCCCTTGTATGGGCTCGAAAACTATTGCTGCTACCTCCTCCGGTGGAACGTACCTTTTTAACACCCAATCCTCTATGAAAGCTAAAGTCCTCTGAGAGCATTCCTCAGGGTCATCTTTTGAGCCAAATGGGCATCTATATACATAAGGATATGGAACATGTATCACGCCTGGGACTAAGGGACCGAAATACTTCCTTTGAACAGGCTTGCTTGCAGTCAAGCTCATTGCACCGTAAGTTCTTCCATGAAATGCTCCTATGAAGGCTATAATGTACTGCCTCCTCTTATACCATCTCGCTAGCTTTATAGAAGCTTCTATAGCTTCAGCTCCGCTATTTCCATAGTAAACCTTCTTTGAGGAGTTTCCTGGTGCTATCTTCACAAGCTTCTCAGCCAGAGATATAGAGGGTTCATAGTAGAAATCTGTGTTTGAGTAGTGAACCAGCTTTTCCATCTGCTTCTTGGCAGCTTCTATTACCTTTGGATGCCCATGTCCCACGTTCATAACGCATATACCTGCATTAAGGTCGATGTATATGTTTCCATCAACATCATATATAAGAGAGCCCTCAGCTCTGTCCACTACAAGAGGATAGAACCTGACATAAGAGGGAGATATTACTTTTTCGTCTCTTCTCAGCAATCTTCTCGCATTAGGGCCCGGAGGAGTCACAACTATCTTAGGAACTTCTTCCATGACACCACCTAGGAACTTATAACCGGAATAATAAAAAGTTTTTCCAAAGCTATACGCTTTTCGTCTCAGGCTCGGGCATATATCTGTAGCATATTAGATCAGCTATCCTCATATACTTCTTAGCTATGGGCTTCCTGCAGAACACTCCCTTTTTCCTTGCAGTATCGCATATATCACATACCAATTTCATTGCCTCATCTTCCCTTAAACTTCCTGTTGCAAGGCCATTGATCAATTTATCTAGAAGTTTTCTTATCTCTGGAACTTTCTCCAGATCCACGGAGCTTCCTCTATAACCTCTGACATATTGGCTTACTGCCCCTTGAGTCACTCCTAATATCTCTGCTACTTTGACTTGGGTCATGTTGTGGTTTAACACGAGTTCTCTTGCAACTATCGCCCTTATGCATGGTATTATTATCTTGACCACAAGTTCACATGGTTGTGCTATCAACTCAAGGCACCTTGGGAACTGCCATTCTTCTATTTAAATTGTTTTGTAGATAGCAAGAAAGTTATCAGAGAAGATAATAGAGGATAATGAGCTAAATTCTTGATAATTAAAAGTTTAATATCCATCGGTTAGCTTCCAGTTGATGCGATATAGCTTTATCCTCATAATCTTGCTAGTAATTCCAGCTCAATTTTTACTGGCCGGTGGAGAGCTGATTTATGCCAAGATAAATCTGGATACCAATCCACCTTATGTAATGGAGCTGGATCTCAGTGTGGATAACACTGCTGGAAGCTCCGACCTGAATATAACAGGAATAGAAATAAAGTTATATGGAATATCAAATATAACGCTATATAAACTCACTGGATCGTCTGTCACGGAGCTAGCTACATATAGCTACCCAGTTAACTTATCAGTCAGGAGAGGGGAAAAGGCAGAGATTAGGAGATATCTCACAGTGCCCGAGGTTATCCTCCTTTATGAATACATGAATGTAGTTATATTAGTAAATACTTCATCAGGTATGATTCATGAGAATTATGAAGCGAAAGTGGAGAACAAGCCATCCTATCTCTTGGCTGTTGCCCTTGTGGGCACTATATTTAGTGGATACTATGCAATATATATCTATAGAAAAAGAAGAATAGTTGATTCTAGGAGATTTGGAGTAGAGCTGTACAGGAAGTTCATGAGGGAAAGGGATCTGTATCTTAAAAAAGCAAAAAAGATAAGAGAGAAAAAAATGAATGATAGTGAGAGCAGCATAGAAGCATCCGTAATACTTCCCTTGGAGAGACTTTCTGAAAAAATGAGAAGAGAGGCCTCATACCTCAGAAAGATAAGCGAGGATATAGAGAAGGAGGCTGAGAGAATAGAGAGAATTTTGAAGGAAGGGAAAATATGAGGATAGTTCTGACGAAAGTTAACCTGAGGACAATTTCTTTTATCCTTCTATTCCTCTTAGGAATTGTTATTTTCATAGCCGAAGCATATTCTGGCAGAAAAGCCGGATTTAGCTCGTTTATTGCCGGAATTATGGTATCCTTCTCTATCATCCATCTGCTTGGAATTGAAAACAAGGAGTTAAGAGTTGCATTAATCCTCTTATCCGGCATAATAAGTCTCCTCGGACCAGCAATAGGTATGTCTCTCTCCATCCTTCTTCCGACAATCTCACACTTAATAGGCAGAAAGAAAAAAGAACAGAGAATAAAGCAGATTAGAAAGCTCCATTCAAGAGGGATTCTTGTTGTGGCTCCATCGATAGGATCTATATGCAATCTTGTTGCCAAAATATCGCTTGATCTGGCACTTTCCGGGAAAAAGCTAGTTGTAGTTGACTGGGATGGTTCTGTACCGGGTTTATTGAGAGAAAGAGGTGTGCCTTTCAGACAAGCAGAATGGAGAGACATATCTCTGTCATACTCTGGGAGACTTGGTCCCAACTATCTCACAGTTGCCAGCATATTATCATCCCTGATAACCGGCATAGGAGCTGAAGTGATAGCAAGTGCTGTAAAGGAGAGAGCTAGTGTGGAGCTTCCTGAGACAGTGAAGCTAATAAAGGACATTATAATCCATGAAGGAGTTCTGCTGGATGATGCTATGCCAGGACTGGGTCCTCTTATCATAAATACATCCGATCTAGATCTCATGTCGAAGGATCTCGTCTCCGCCTTGGTCGTGTTGCAATCGCTATCTTTTGGATACAGGGATTTTGTCCTAGTAGTTCCAATCATAAGCCCTATATCGGAGAGCTCCTTGAGAGCGGCAGGCGGCCGAATTGACGTTGTTGAATGGATTTTGAGAGAGACCATAAAAAAGGGTTGTATTGTCATAACTGGACCGGAGCCCAGCATAATTGCGCTTAGGGAGTTTGACTCGCTTTTAATAACAAGAGGAGTTTACAATGTGATGGGCAGAGATTTAAGCAGATTTTTGCCTGATAATATTAAAAAGCTCATTAAGAGCGAGGTTGATGTTCTTATATCGGACGGCACAGCTCAGCAACTCCAGATAGAAACTTCATTGCTGGATATACTCTGAAGCTTTTCTTCATTGCTATAATATCCCTTATTATAAATGATGGAACAATTTTTGATGTAATTCTTATCCTTCTGTCACTAAAAACAATAAGATCTGCGGCCTTTCTATATACCAAACCTGTATTCACTATTTTTCCAATAGTTTTGGCCAAAATATCCTCATAACTCTCAGGAACACCATCTCTAATAACTCTGTACAGCACATGAGCTGATATCATCGCTGTATATAGACCGCCACCGTTTATAGGAACGCACATTCCAGCAGAATCCCCCAGAAGAAAAACCCTCCCAAATCGGGCCTTTCTCATTCCTCCAACTGGCACGAGCCTACCAGCTTCTTTCTCCTCTATATTAAATTCTTTGAATCTATTTATAATAAAATTTCTTAGGGATAACACTGGATTCATCCTAGAGATAAAGGGAAGCCTTGCCCCCAATCCAACATTTGCCCTGCCATTTCCCATCGGTATTATCCAAATATAGCCACCTGGAGCAATATGGGGATCGATCTCCATCCTAACTGAGTTATCTATGGATATACCTGACACAATTGTTCTGAGAGCAAAAGCCATGTCCATGTCATTCACATTGAACATCTCCCTGTAAAAAGATGCCCCAGCCGCTATCACAAGATTTGACCCCCTTAAGAACTGTTCACCCTCTTCTGTAACAACCCTAACCTTCACCTCATCCTGTTTCTCCAACCAAGAGGAGAACCTGCCCAACAAAAATTTGCAACCCGAATTCATAGCCCTGTTTGATAAATATTCAACAAGTCTAGCTCTGTCGATGCTCATCATCCCATAATCAAGTCGATGCTCCTTGTTTCCAATCTTGAAGATTATATTTCTCATTCTATTTCTAGCAAACTGCTCTGATAAGGAAAAAGTCTCCTCAATAGACTCATCCTCATCTATAGCCTCCAGCAGATACTTTTTCTCCGGAATAATCTCCCCACATATCGATCTTTTTGAGAAAAGGGGATCTCTCTCTATTATGGCCACTTTTTTACCGAGCTCAGACAACAGGTATGCTGAAAAAGAACCCGCCGGACCGGAGCCCACTATTATAAAATCAAACTGCATTTATTGCGCTCCCGGCGGATTTCTGAAGAGGTGGAAGAACTGTTTATATGTCTTTATGTACTCCTCTCCTCCTACAAGCTTGCGTATATCCCTCTTATACTTTGATATCTCCCCCACTTTGCCCGGATGCTCCTCAGCATACTCCTCAAGAGGGGTTTCATATTCACGTTGTATTCTGTCTCTGTATATATCAGGCATCACATTAAAAGTGCAGAAAGGTATCACCTTTCCTCCAGGAACCAAGTAGTGTATATCACATTTTATCACTCTCTGAACATCATAATTATAAAGATCCATAAAATGCATCATTCCTAAAAATAATGCCTTGTAGTGAAACTCTCCAAGTGCGCTGTAGTCCCTTCTCAAAAATATCTTCCTCAGAGTGCTCATGAGGTCTATCCCCTCAGGTTGTTTATCCTTTCTTATGAATTTTCCTATGTTAAGTAAAACCTTCATTGCGGTTATGTACTTATTGGCACCCTTTCTTATTTCATCTGCCTTCTCCTGTAGATAATCATGGAAGCCCTCCACATCAACGAACTCCGTTATTGGAACAAATCTCTTTAGCACCTTCTCCCCATTTTTGTAGGAGAACTCAGGAAACACATACGTTGCCATACCACAGGCAGGATGATTTGTGAATTTATACTGCGGTCTGCCTGTTAAGGCCTCAACAAAATCGCTTATAGCAGTTGAAAACGGCACTGTATACCATGCGTCCCTTGGGATCTGCCCATTTGTCTGCTCCTCTATCTTCTTTATCACATCAGGTATCGTTATCCTGTACTTGTCCCTCTCCTTTCTTGGCATCTGACCGACTAATGATACTGGCTGGAAATTAACACCTCTTACTATGTCGATATTCAGTGCCGCGAACTCTATTATTGCTCCAAGCTCGTGGTCATTTACTCCCTTTATCACAGTCGGAACAAGCACTATGCTGGTCATTCCTGCATCTCTTGCAGCCTTGAAGATATAGGGAATCTCCCAGTGGTTCTTTGGATTTGACTCAGGAGTGACCCCATCAAATGAAAGATATAGTGTGTTCACGCCGGCTCTTCTCAACTCAGCCAGATACTCGGGCCTTTCCACAAACGTTATACCATGAGTGTTGAGCTGCACATGGTCTACCCCCATTTCCTTTATCATTTTGACTATTTCCACGAGATCTTCCCTTAAAGTAGGCTCCCCTCCAGTCAGCTGGACTGCGTTTCCTGGAACAGGTCTTTCACTCCTCAGAACTTTTATCATCTCCCTTATCTCATCTACTGATGGTTCATAGACAAATCCAGCTTTCTCAGCATAGAAAAAGCAATACCAACAGCTTAAGTTACATCTGTTCGTAAGAACTATGTTCGCAAGAGCCGTCATATTCTTGTGGAGAGGGCAGATTCCGCAGCTAAATGGACAAACTCCCTTGAACTCAACTTGCGGGGATATACCCCTTCCCGGCCCCTCGTACTTAAAGGCCTTTTTCAGCATCTCTGCATCTCCCCAGTAAACCTCTTCTATCTCTCCATGATCCGGACATATCCTCCTTATGAATGTCTTCCCTTCCCTCTCCACGATAATAGCAGGAAGATATCTGTAACAATCTGGGCAGAGGGAAGCAGTTCTTCTCACCAGCTTCTCTCCTTCCTTTGGCTGAGGTATCGGACCTCCTATTTTTATTATTTTATTATTAACTGTTATATATTTTTCTTCTAGCTTCGCCACAGCCATACAGGTCCAGCACCGGAGCGTGAAGAGCTTATTAATTTAACTCCCCTAAAGACTAAATAATGGGTCTTCCAAGCAAGATCAGATGAGGATCTACATAGAGACACATGGATGCACAATGAACATATCCGACTCTGAGATAATGGCTGGAATACTTAGAAGAGCGGGTCATGTGATAGTGGATAACCCAGAGGATGCGGATATTATCGTACTGAACACCTGTAATGTCAAGCTGCCAACAGAACAAAGAATGATCCATAGAGCAAAGGAACTGAGCTCAAAAAAGCCCTTAATAATAGCAGGGTGCATGGCTAAGACACAACCCGAGAAGTTGATAAAATATGCTACTGCTCTACTTGGCCCAAAGTCAATACATCTAATAGATAAGGCTATCTCTGGAGAAAGAGCTGAGGAGGAAGCTAATCTAATCAAGGTATCCATGCCAAGAGTGAGATTCTCAGGTTTAACAGCGATAGTTCCAATAGCAGAGGGATGCCTAGGGAACTGTAGTTATTGTATAACGAGATTCGCCAGAGGAAGATTGTTCAGCTATCCGATGGAGCTTATAGTTGATGCAGTGAGGAATGCAGCTCTTGATGGGTACAAACAAGTCTTTCTCACAGCAGAGGATACAGCTGTTTATGGACTTGATAGGGGAACTAATATAGCTGAACTTGTAAAATCCCTTGAGGGAATAAGAGGGATCTTTATAAGACTGGGAATGGCAAATCCTGCTTTCCTTAAGGTTTTTATTGATGATTTGCTTAAGAATATGCCTGAAAACATTTACAGATTCTTACATGTCCCTGTCCAAAGCGGAAGCGATAAGGTGCTGGCTGATATGAGAAGAGGGTATAAGAGCTCCGACTTTCTGGACATTGTGAGGAAAGTAAGGATGCGTTTCGGAGATGAATCAACAATAGCAACTGATATAATAGTCGGATTCCCTACAGAGGATGATGAGGACTTTGAGAGGACCATTAGACTTCTTGAGGAGACCAAGCCAGAGGTGATAAATATAAGCAAGTATGGAAGAAGACCGGGCACTGATGCTGCCAAATTGAAGGATCTTCCAGCAGATATAGTCACAAGAAGGAGCAAAATACTAACGGAGATATCATATGAAGTCAAGATGGAGAGAAACTTGATACATGTGGGAAAAGATTATCCTGTGTTAATTACAGAGAGGATCGGAAGCAATCTATTTCAGGGAAGAACTGAGTTTTACAGACCTGTTATTATTAAGGGGGATCTTAAGGCAGGGGATGTCGTACTTGCTAGAATAGATGAAGCAAAGAGCAATTATCTCATTGCAGGCAGCTATTCTGCAGCCGTTGTCGGATAGTTAACATTTTATAACTATCCGTTCCATCTCGGATAGCAACGGACTGCTATCCTCATTGATGGCTTTCAGGGGCAACGGGGCTCCCCTCATCCTGAGCATATTAATGCCTGCGGTCACATCCCTATCACTTTCATAACCGCACCGCAGGCATCTCAGAAGCCTGTGCCCATTCGGAGCTAGTTTTCCCCCACATATCGGGCACAGGCTAGAGGTCCCCCTCGGATTCACATACTCAACAGGCAATCCGTTAAGCCTAGCCTTGTAATCAATATAAAACTGAAGATCTCGGAAATTCCATGAATGAAGCCTTCTGTTCATCTGCCTCCCGTATCTGATGCGTTTTCTTATCCCCTTCAAGTCCTCCATCACTATCCCGAGATTGTTTTGCCTGGCGAAGTTCACAATCTCTTTTGAAATTTTGTGGCATAGATCCCTCGTTCTGTTCTTCTCCCTGTCGGAATAATTCTTCAGAAGCCTCCGAGCAGTCTTTGGCTTATATCTGGCAAGCTTCTGAATCTTCCTTCTGATGATAAAGTATGTTGTATGTATTGTTCTAAGCTCATGATCTACCCTTAAAACGTGGGGATTTGAGCTTACAGCCGTTACATTAGATTCATTTATATCTATGGCTATCCATTCCCTAGGGTTCTGAAGATCAACTTCCTTCTTGAATGGAATAATAATCTTATTCTCGTTTACCGTTATCTCACCTGTCTTGAGCTTCCCCTCCCTCCAAGCATCAATGAACTTCTTCTGATATTCCCCGAATTTCAGATTTATGAAGATGAATTTCCTTGGCCTCACCGAGATCCTGATCTTATCTCCATAAAACCTGTAGAGCTGGGGATCTAGCTGCATGAATAACTTCTTGGCCTCAGGCTTTCCCTTTTTATGCTTCTTTCTGTGTTTCTTGAGCATTGCCAAGGCTATCTTGCATGCAGAGTGGCAGAAATGGGTTGAGTAATTCCATCTCCGTTTCCACTCCCCATAAACTCCTCTCCTCAGCCTTGCATATGATGTTATCCTTCTTTTATAAGCATAATCTATGCAGAAGTTTATCATCTCCCTGAAGTCTTCCAGGAGCTTTCTCATCTCATCGTCCGGTTCATATCCGAAGGGAACCCCTAGGTAGACTTCCACAAGTAGAGTATACACACAGAAGTTATATAAAGTTGACTTTTTGGGGACTGCTGACGTACCCTATTTCAAGGAAGTGTTTAACTTCAGCCAGGACCATGTTAATTGCGGCATCGATTATCGAATCCATGGATTTCAACCCTCTCACATAGCTATATCCAAAGTATGTTAGCCAACCTATAACTCCATTAAAATTCCTCAAAGCTTCATCAATCAACTCATCGCCTACATCTACACCCTCCTGTTCAAATCCCCTTCTGAGGAAGTTTGATGCAGCCTCCTTGGTTAATGGTTTGAGCTCTATGGTCTTATGTGGCCTGCCGTAGAGTGGCGCCTCAGGATCCTCAACCCTCAAGAACTTATGTAGCAAACCAACCTCCGAGCCTGAAACCACAATTCTAATGCTCAAATGATCCAATGCATACGCTAGGAATCCATCAAACCTAAACTTCAGATTCCTCAATTCCTGAGCCTCATCAAAAACTACAACTGTATCCCCCAAATTCTCGAAGATTTCGAGCAAAACATCGGGCCTCCTAAACTTAAATTTAATAACTCCACCGACCTCAAAATAGTCAATATTCCCAATAAGCCTCCTAACCCAGCTATTCCTACTAATCTCGGCCTCAATTATGCGTAAAAAGTTGTCAAAGGATGTTGTAGCCGATCTCAGCAATCTGCAATCCAAGAACAAGTACTTACAATTAGCTGTTTTCAATCAAGTGAGGAT
>NZ_RCOS01000026.1 GCF_003947435.1 Candidatus Methanodesulfokora washburnensis | reverse complement strand
CTCCTCCAGCCGCTATTATAGCCTTCACCTCCTCATTTTTAAATGCCCAGCTCAGCTCAGCAGCTCTCATCTCATCAGGAGCTGCGAGATATCCGTGCATTCTCACCGATTTGGTCACATCGCCCAGCACAACTTTGTATCCCCTTTTCCTCAGGTATCCGATCCCTCTAGCTAGGGATTTCGGATCTGCCGGAGATGAGGGAGAAACCACAGCTATGGTGGAGCCTGGAGAGAGGGCTGGAGGCCTTATTATCTCCATTTTCGATCACCCCCTGTTTATTTTTACTTAACAGTCAACTATTAACATAAAGAGGAATTTTTAAAATTATCTTTATTCATATAAATTATATTTTAATTAATCCTTTCCCATAGATCCATTGCCAGTTTTTCAGCCCTTATCATTATCTCCTCCTCATTCACAGTGAGCAGGGATCCCCTTTCGAACACTATTCTTCCGTTTACCATCACCATTTCCACTTGTGATGAGTCCATGCCGAACACAAAATGAGCTGGAAAGTTATCCCAGTTCATCGGAGTGTGAGGCATGTACCTCACAGCAATTATGTCTGCACACGCCCCCTTTTGGATCATCCCGACTCTTCTATTGGCATATATTGACATAAGCTCTGAGTTAGCCCTGATCACTGTATCAATTATTCTGTCGGGCGGCATCACCCTGGGATCTGCTGCATTTAGCTTATGCAACAAATACATGAACTTCGATTCTCTGAACATGTCCATCGTCATTCCATCGGTTCCCAGAACCACCTTCACCCCCATATCCATCATAAACGGAATTGGTGACACCCCAACAGCATTGTTCATATTTGACTCAGGACAGTGGACAACCCATGTTCCAGTTTCCCTCAGAATTTTCACCTCTAATGGGTTTATATGGACTGCATGCACCGCTATTGTCTTCTTTCCAAGTATTCCGTGGCTCCAAAGCCTTTCAACAACCCTCTTTCCCGATTTTCTGATGCTATCCGAGACATCCTCCACTCCCTCAGCCACATGAATGTGAAATCCAACATCCAGCTCCTTGGATGCCTCAACTGCTTTTTGAAGGGTTTCATCAGAAAGAGTGAGAGATGCATGAAGACCAAAGCTTCCTGTGATCATACCATCGTTCTTGTGCTTCTTTATGAAATCCACGTTCTCCTTTATCCCTTCCTCAGCTTTATCCAGTCCATCCCTATCCGAGACCTCGTATGCCAGATTCGATCTGAGCCCAACCTCCTTGAAAGCCGATGAAAGGACATCCAAGCTACCTCTTATGCTGTATGGACTTGCGTGATGATCCATTGTGGATGTTGTTCCGTGTTTTATTGCATCTATTGCCGTCACAAGGCCGCTGTATTTTATATCCTCTTCCCTCAGCTTTTTATCAAGCCTCCACCAGATTCTCTCCAAGATCTCACCGAAAGTCTTGGGAGGCTCTGCTTTAAGAGGCATTCCCCTTGCAAATGCCCCATATGCATGGGAGTGAGAGCATATAAGTCCCGGCATTATCACGGATCTTGGAAAGCTTATTTTCTCCTCTGAGGGGTTTTTCCTCATGATCTCATCGCTTTTCCCCACTTCTTCTATCGTTCCATCGATCACAAGAACAGCCCCATCCTTAAGAAGACCATCAGGCAACACCACATATCTTCCCGATATTATCAAGATGCCACCCTGAGCTTTTCTCAGGAAAACCTATAAACCTATTTTTTCGAGACATTTTTTACAGATCCTATCACAGCAGAATATTTTTATATCCTTCATCAAATGAATTTTCACAGTGCCGGATATAGAGGTCTTCCTCTCGTACGTGCCTACCAAGCTTGAAACAAGTTCGATTGCTCTAGCCGCAAGGCAATCCAAGATAATAGAGAATATTCTGAAAGGAAAGGAGAAGGAAATCAAGAGAAGAACTGGTTTAAGCGTTAAATATATTGAGATAAGACACGGAGTTGATTTTTCCAAAGTTCTTAAGGAGGGGATAACAACCCTCCCAGCAATAAGAATAGGCTCTAGGATATTCTCTGGAGAGGAGGCTCTGCTTTTAGCTGATGCCATCGCAAGCGGAGCTGATCCCCTCAAAATAAACTCCTTGGGATATCTGAGACTTGATTCTCTCAAAGCAAGGGCTAAAAAAGTGCTGGAAAAAGCTCATGAGATGGAAATCGACATAAATTCGGTTTTACCGGGAAAGAAGGATAAGCTTGCTGAGATCATCGGTAGAGAGGAATTTTTAGGGTATAATGAGGCTGTTGAAATGGATAAGCTAATTAAAAGTGCAGAAGAGGAGCTTTCCAGAGTTCATGAGAGAAAATCTCTGGAGAAGCTGAGGAATGAGGTATATGAAAAGATGGAGGAGCTCAAAGAAATAACGAAAAGAATAGAGGATAAATTTGGACTTAAAGTCAAGATCGGAATTGAAATACCTGATAATTGTGATTCAGAATGCCTGAAATCGATGGAAAAAGAGATTGAGAGAAGGAAAAACATAGCTCTTCAAGTCCTTAGCATATCCCAGGATATCAGGGAGGGTGTCATGATCATGGAGGAGATATCACAGCCATTTGACAGACTTATCGGCCACGATCTTCTGGGCAGAGTGGTGGAGATTGTGAGGGATGTTGGAATTACCAAGGGAGAAGTAAAGCTTGATGAAAAGTCTTACAAAATCATGAAGTTTATTGGAGACAATTTAGCCATATTAAAAGATCTGAAACCAGTGATAGAGGCCAAAAGACTTGCTTCAGTGAGAGTTCCAGAGGGAGATCCCATTGAGATAGCTGATTCGCTGTTAAAGGGGATTTCTGTTGAGGTGAGCAGGATAAAGCAGGAACTGGAGATAGAGAATGAAATGAGAAGATTAATGCCAGCTCTGGAGAGAATGGTGATATCAGAGCTATCTACAGGAGAAAAAAGGATAGAGGAAATTAGAATTCCTGCTGCCTTCAGAAATGAGGTGATAAGAAGGCTTAAGGAGAGCGGAATAGTGGAGGAGGTAAATGGTCTGATAAGACTGAAAAAACAATAGGATTATATTTTTCCTTCTATTAACACTAGAGTATGAGATATACCTCAGCTCTGTTGAGCATTCTCTCCATAACCTTGGTGCTCTTAGGCATTTTGCTGCTCGATCTCACCAAGATAACAATAAAGGATCTTATATCAATGGATGTGGACTCCACTAGAGTGTTTATGAGATCCCTCATGAGCGATGCTCTTACTGCGGTATACAATTTCTTAATGTATTATATAAGGGAATTTGGGTCAAAGGTATTCCTTCCGTTCCTCCTTATCTGTTTCGGTGTTGCAATCCCCATATACACATTTGACAGGATCAGCAAGGAACTGATTTTCATCGGTCTTACCATCATAACAGTGATCGTGAGCTATATAACACAATCAATAACTCTTTCCATGACTGTTCTAGGAGTAATGGCGTCCGTTGCCATGTTCAGCAGAGGGGATGAGAGAAACAAATTTTTTGGCATGTATAATAGGGTGAGAACAGCGATGACAGTAGTTGCTTTGGTGCTGATGGTTGGCATAGCATTATCTATATACTTGTATTTTCCTAAGTATAATAAGTTTGCAGAAGAAAAGAATCTAGATCTCATGACAGACCTGACAGCCGGAGCCGGAGGGCTGGATGTACAGAAGAAGGCTATGGAGGAGATTATATCGAGCATAATGAATGGAGTTAGAGATGGGGTAAATCGGGAATATGACGCCCTGAGCCAGGAGGAGAGAATTTGCTGTAGCTCTTACAGGACAAGAATAACGGCATACCTGAACAATTATGAGAAGGCACTGAAGGAGCAAATAGAAAGGGGAAATGAGACCCAGATCAGGAAGATGATAGCAGGTCTACCTGTGTTTAGGGCAATAGTTAATGCCACCCCTCTGACAATATACATCACGGGAATTTTCGCTTTCGAGATACTAAACTATTTAATATCAGCTATAGTGGTGGCTGTGATGAGATATGCTTACCTGAAGGTTATAGCAAAAACAGTGATATAGAAAGGGTTTTAGGCTACCTGTGAGAAGTGCGATATGGAGAGAACATCAAGAATACCTGGTTTTTATAAATTACCTGTTGAGGAGAGGGTAAAAATAGTGAAGGAGTTTGCCGGGCTCACAGATGAGGAGGCATCCCTTTTAATGAAGGCTGGAAATCTCGATATAAGCGTTGCTGATAGGATGATAGAGAATGTAATTGGGACATGGCCGCTTCCGCTCGGCATAGCCACGAACTTCCTCATAAATGGAAGGGATTACCTCATACCGATGGCGATAGAGGAGCCCTCCGTTGTCGCAGCAGCAAGCAATGCAGCAAAAATGGCAAGAGAAGGAGGCGGATTCTTCACATCCAGCACAGATCCGATAATGATATCCCAGATACAACTTGTGAAAGTGAAAGATGCTGAGGAAGCTAGGAATGCCATACTGGCAGAGAAGCAGAGGATATTAGAGATAGCTAACGAGAGAGATCCAGTCTTGGTCAGGCTAGGTGGAGGGGCTAGGGATTTGGAGGTTAGAATTATAGATACCATAATGGGAAAGATGGTGATAACTCATCTCATTGTGGATGTCAGAGATGCGATGGGCGCCAATGTAGTGAACACAATGGCTGAGGCAGTAGCCCCGTTTATAGAGAGAATAACAGGAGGCAGAG
The DNA here is from genome assembly GCF_003947435.1 of Candidatus Methanodesulfokora washburnensis. Classification (GTDB taxonomy): domain Archaea; phylum Korarchaeota; class Korarchaeia; order Korarchaeales; family Korarchaeaceae; genus Methanodesulfokora; species Methanodesulfokora washburnensis. Next base: position 31,384 of record NZ_RCOS01000026.1, on the reverse strand, counting down.
TTTACCTGAGGATTTTATCAAATTTGGCAGATAGAAGGCTTGCATCGGCAAGAGCTGTTTGGAAAAAGGAGGAAATAGGAGGAGATGAGGTTGTTGAGGGGATACTTTATGCCTATGCTTTTGCTGAAGCAGATCCCTATAGAGCTGCAACTCACAACAAGGGAATAATGAACGGAATAATTGCTGTTGCAAGAGCAACAGGCCAAGATACCAGAGCCATAGAGGCAGGGGCTCACTCATATGCCGCTAGAAATGGAAGATACACATCCCTGAGCAGGTTCTGGAGAAATGAGGATGGAGATCTCGAGGGATTTCTGGAGATGCCCTTGGCTGTGGGAATAGTTGGTGGTGTGGCAAATGTCCATCCAATAGCTAGGATAGCTCTCAAGATACTGGGTGTGAAATCAGCTAGAGAGCTCTCAGAAGTTATGGTTGCTGTCGGGCTTGCACAGAACTTTGCTGCTTTAAGAGCATTGGCAACAGAAGGAATACAAGCAGGGCATATGAAGCTTCATGCCAGAAACATAGCAATGGCAGCTGGAGCAACCCCTGATATAGTTGATGAGGTAGTGGAGAGAATGCTGAGAGAAAAAACCATAAGAATAGATGTAGCAAAGAGGATAATAGAGGAGATAAGATCCAAAAAGTAACTAAAACAGGATAGGCTCTCCGGGAACTCTCCTAAACAGCTGCACATCCCCCACATGTTTTTTGCCCGATAGAAACCTAATCAGCCTCTCAACCCCTATGCCAGCACCGGCACTCGGAATCAGTATTCCCTGCCTCGCCACCTCTAGATAAGGAGAGAAGAACCTCTCATCAAGACCGTCCCTTCTAATTCTCTCTGTTATTCTTTCATACCTCCATTCCCTCTCCCCCCCTGATAGAGCTTCCCCAAATCCCTCGGGATATATCAGGTCATAGTTTCTGAAATGTCCAGGGTTCTCAGGATCCTCTCTATCGTAAAACTCTCTCTTGAAGCATACCGCCCAGAACGGCTCACGATGATCAGCTGATGCATTTATCTCCCAGTCCTTTCCATATCTTTCTTCCAGTTCATGCGTGGTGTACACAGGGAAGGGTTTCTGGGGAACTCTTATCTCCCTCCCCAACTCCTCGAGCTCTTCTTTATTCTCCGATTTAACAGTTTTTATTATGTGGATTATTAGATCTTCGACTAATGAGAATATATCCTTCATTTCAGCTCCAGCTATCTCAAAGTCCATCTGAGTGAACTCAAACAGATGTTTCCCTGTGTTCCTTCTCCTTTTGTCCTCCAGCCTCACATTCGGAGACATTATGAATATCCGTTCAAGGCCTCTTGCCACAGCAAGCTGTTTGTGAAATATCATGCTCTGCGTCAGGACAAGCTCCTCATCATAATACCTTATCCTAGGAATTGCTACAACACTACTTCCCGGATCCGGACCTAAGGGGTCTGTTACCTTGGATGTTATCACGGGAAGTAGTTGTATAAATCCTCTGTCGATCATGAAGTTGACCATCTCCTTTAGCACAGTGGTTTGTATTCTAAGTATAGGAATTATGTCCTCTCTCTGCATCTGTACTTGCATAGGTCCTCTCTTCGCTCATTCAATATAAACATTCTGACGAGTTTTTTGTAAAAATTACGAAAATCATTCTTAATTTGCATGAAAATTGGAACAATGTTCAATTGAGCCTCATCGCCGAATGAGATGGAGAAGCTCTCTTATGTCAGTTATCAGGTAAGAGGGAAGGCATGGTCCTTCTACGAGAAATGAATAAGTTTCTATCTCGAACTTTTTCCTGATAAGCTCAGCTACAGCGTAAACTCTCCTCATTGGATCAAGCTCTGATAAAGTCGGCGGGATCTCCATTATTAAAGCTGAGTCAAATCCCGCTCTTCTAGCTCCACATATGTCGAGGGAGACACTGTCTCCTACATGAACGATCTTTTCATTTCTGTCCACTGCTGCGAGAAATATTTCTGGCATCGGTTTTATGTAGCCGGTCTGATCTGGAGTCACGATCCGGTCAAAGAACTCGATAATTCCTGCTTTTGACAGAATAGGTAGAACATAACTCAAGAAACCATTTGTAACCAGACTTATTCTTCCCTCCTCTGACTTGATTCTCCTCAATACCTCCTTAACTCCGGGCTTGGGAGATGCCATTCTTGAAAACTTGATGACCTCATCGGAGAACAGAACAGGATCTCCTACCCCGATAGACGCCTGAACTCCTGTTATTATGTCATCCCAGTCGAATGCTTCCACGTAAAGTCCGGATTTAAGCCTTCTTATGTTCTCATCTATTATCATCCTCCTGATAATTTCCGGATCCATACCTGCAATATCAGCTATCTTTCTGGAAACCTCCGGAAGAATATACTTCATGAACATATTGTCGACCAAGGTATCATCTAGATCAAAGAGAAAGCGATACAATTAGACCCTCCTCCTATTTCCGGCAAGAAAACAACTAGATCTTCTTCTCCGAGCTCTACACGTTCCTCCAGCTTGACCGACCTTCCATTAACCAATATTATGATTCTCCCGCTCATTATGATGCTCTTAGCTTTATCAGGAAGGCTATCTATTACTTCTTTTAGCTCCTTCCTTCCTTTTATCTCTATTTCCCTCCCGCCTGCTAGATCAGCTAGAGGACCTATGAACTTCAGCTTCATGAAACCACCTATAATATAGGCTCATTAGCTTACTGCTACGCTAAAAATTTATAAAAAGATGGAGAGGATACCGCTGGTATATCTCTCATTGAAAGCTTGTTTGGACATCCATTTCACGGCTATTCACTCAGTTTCACCACTTTCTCGAGTTCGACAGCAACATAGTCTAGGCCAAGCTTTGCAAGAGTCGATTTTCTGGGTATGCCTCTTTCGTCCCATCCTCTGAGCTCGTAGTACCAGGACAGCATCTGATCATATTTATCCCTGTCAAGCTTTCTTCCCGCATAAGGCCCCTTTGTGTAGGGCTCGGTGAACCACTTCTCCGGAGGATAGTCCATATGTCTTCCCCACTTCTCTCCAAACTCCCTCACCCAGAAGGCCCTTATCAGTGCATAAGTTCTGTCGGATATCTGATAGAGGTCATCCCATGTGAAATCAAGTCCAGTAGCTGCCCTCAGGAACTTTGGATACCAATCAAGGTTGAAACCGACTTCAACCCAAGGCAGCCTGCATGTGGTCGCATTTTCGAAGAAGCTCCTCCTTCTCTGCATTGTTATCAGCTTTTCCACTTTCTCTTTGTTTATTATGTCCCTTCCCTCTGTTATTTCTATCGATATGAACCATGCATCCTTGTGATGAGCTCCTATCGGAGATGTGCCATATGCCAAGGCCATTCCATGGAGGGTGTGGCACTCATAAGCGGAGACCTCCAGTCCTTTGACCTGAATGGCGAATTTTTCAGCGCCTTTTCCTATTCTTTTTGCCAATGAAAGGGAGCCCTCTGCCATTAGATCTCCAAAACCCTCTCTTCTTGCTATCATCTCAGCCATTCTCAGATATTTTTCCCCATTTCCCCACTCAGGCTTTAATCCTATCTGATCCTCTCCTATCAATCCTCTTTGGTAAGCCTCCGTTACGAATGCTAAAGTTCCTCCGAGACTTATTGTATCCATCCCCATTTTATCGGCCAGAAGGTTCAATGAAAGCACATAATTCATATTTCCTATTCCGAGATTCGGTCCAAGCATCCCTATGTTTTCATAATCTATCTCAACAACATCATCCTTGTATGGGCCCTCCTTTATCTTATTCAAGTTGCCGCATGGCATATTGCAATTGGGGCATCCCTTTTGCCCTATCTTATAGTATTTCTCCATGGCATCTCCATTTAAGTTCTCAGCGTAGTCAAATATCCCCTCGCTGAAGTTCATTGTGGGCAGTGTACTGTTTTCCTGACACCACTGAAAAGCCACCATTGTTCCCTGCCTTATCCAGAGATCATAGCTCTTCGAGCTCTTCACCTCCTTGTATCCCTCAGCTCCAAGGGCCTCAACAGCTTTCTTGTCAGCAACAGGTATTTCCTTGCTTCCCTTTATCACAACAGCCTTCAGATTTTTAGATCCCATTACAGCCCCGATACCGGGCCTTCCACCGGATCTTCCCTTTTCTGACATCACAACTGCAAACTTAACTAATCTCTCTCCAGCAGGACCTATCAACAGTATGCCAGCATTCTTCCCATACTTTCTCTCGAGCTCGTCCTGAGTCTCCCATGTATCCCTTCCCCAGAGATCTGTCTCCATTATTTCAACGCTATCATCCTCTATTTTTATTATGCTCGGCTTTTCTGCCCTTCCTCTAACGACAAGCACATCATATCCCGCTTTTTTAAGCTGAACAGCTGCCTTTGTCCCTATATTCCCATCTCCATATCCTCCTGTCAGCGGGGACTTAGCTGCCACCTGAATTTTTCCACTGCTTGGGATTGGAAGGCCCGTGAGAGGTCCTGTTGCCATCACCAAAAGGTTATCTGGGGATAGAGGATCAACGCCTCTGCTCAGCTCATCCCACAATATTTTCACAGCAAAGCCCCTTCCTCCGAGAAAGTCTACGGCCATCTTTGCATCAAGCGGTTCCTGAACATATTTTCTCTTGGTTAGGTCCACCCTTAGGATTTTGCCAGTCCATCCCCCTCTTACCAAAAGCATCACCCAGCTTTCGGCTTAGGAAAAGATATAAACATTTTGGCTCATATACCTGAGGAAGATCATTCCTCAATACTCCATCTCCTCATTTCAGATTCTTTAACAGGGTAGAGTTCGTATAGCTCTTTTCTTCTTGCCTCCAGCATATCTAATGGTTTATCAACCAGCTCGTTTGATGTTAATACCTTCTTTCCCATAGTATTTCCCTTATCAAGTACCTTTGCTATCCTTTTATTCCAATCAAGATCTCTAAGAAGGTGATGATCAATCACAAGAGTCTCAACCACGTCTAAAATCCTGAGAAGATTTTGTATAGATGCCTCCAGACTGGCCTGAGAGTACCTGTAACCGAGCATATATGTCATGGGGCCATCTATCATCACAATTTTCGGTCTGTTATCGAGCACAAATTTAACTTGATCCTCGAGGGATGGACCTTCTACATCGCTTGTGAACAGAAAACTGTTACCTTCCTCCCTTATAAGAACCTCCACAACATATCCTAACTTGTCATTTGTCCCATGAAACACAGGATTAGAGAACAATATCTCGGTCTCCCCTTCTAATACTTTATTACCGTCAGCTATTTCTATCTTTGCTCTATTTTCAATTTGTTTTAGGAAAAAAGATGCCCTGCTTCTCTGGCTATAGTTTATGTTCTTTTTTGGATCTTTTACCAGAACTTTTTTACCATCATATATCTCCAGATCATCCCATGGATTATGGTGATCGTAGTGATAGTGCGTTATTATTAAAATGTCTGCTTTTTCTGCATAATTTACTATTTCTTTCCAATGCTCCTGCATCCTCTCCCATTCCTTTGGATGAGGGGGAAGGCCATATCTGCTTGGCCCAAGCGCAACACCTGGATCTATCATTATCTTCGCATCTTTTGTCTCTATAAATGTGGCCATGCTTCTTGCGCCCATCGAATCCGAGCTCAGTGGGATGACCCTCATCAACACACCTCAAAACCATGGGATAAAAGCTTTTAAGCCTAATTGATCAAGAGCTGATCATGCAGAAAAAGCTCTTAGTAGCCTTTATAGCTCTCTCCTTTGTCTCTTTATTCGCAGATACCACATATGAGGGAGCAAGGTCTGTTTTAGGCTCGTACATAGAGTATATAGGAGCAACGGCCGTTATAGCAGGGCTCGTGGGAGTAGGGGAGTTTATAGGCTATGTTTTCAGATTGTTGGGAGGAGTTATTGCCGGAAGGAGTGAATCCAGCAAGGTATACTGGCTGATCACATTTCTTGGGTATGGAATTAATTTAGTAGCAGTTCCAATGCTTGCATTCGCAAGAAACTGGACTCTTGTCATCCTTCTTGTGTTCCTTGAGAGAATAGGCAAGGGATTGAGACAGCCGTCTAGGGATGTGATACTGTCTGAGATAACTGAGGGAATTGGAAGAGGAAAAGGATTTGGAATACACGAACTATTTGACCAAATAGGAGCTTTTATAGGACCTATAGTTGTTGCATATGCGCTCTATCTGGATGGATACAGCTTTGCCTTCCTTGTTCTCTCAATTCCAGCTCTATTAGCAATTATCTCCCTAGCCATCGGGTATAAAAACTATCCTGAGGTAAAAGCTGTGAGAAAAAGCACAAAATCTGGGAAATTGGGAAGAACCTTCTGGATTTACACAGTAGCTATGTCCCTTTTCACAATAGGATTCATGCACTGGTCTATTGTGTCATATCATTTAAAAGCAGCTAATATTATGAGCGATGAGGGAATTGCCCTTCTCTATGCCGTGGCAATGGCATCCGATGCTGCCATAGCGCTACCAGCGGGCATAATATATGATAAAGCTGGAATTACCTCAATTCTCATAGCACCAATCGCTGCATTCCTTGAGGTTCCTCTCTTTCTATCCGGGAATGGCATACCTGCTGCAGTGATATGGGGAATAGCAATGGGAGCTTATGAAACGAACATAAGGGCTGCAGTAGCGGATTTAGTTGAGGCTGAGGGCAGGGCTTATGCGTATGGAATCTTCAGCTTCCTCACAGGGGCATTCTGGATGGCAGGAAGCTTATTGATGGGTCTTTTCTATGATGTAGACAGGAGTTTGATAATTCCTCTCTCTTTGATATCAGAGGCTCTGTCTTTCTCATTGTTGTTAACTCTGAAAGGTCATAAATTCCACTAAGCTTGCCTCTTCCCGCAGAGGGAGTCTATGCTCTCCTTGAAGAAGAACCATACAGAGAACACCCCTATTGTTATTCCTATTCCCAAGGATATTCCCCAGACCAGCCCAGCCTTTATCTCTCCTCCTAGATTTGTCAGATCTATCAGGACAGCAAACACCATTAGCAAGGATATCAGCATCACCATGCTCTTCACCTTGTCCTCCAGCCTAACAAGGCTCATGACGGAGCTTATACCGAACACAAAGATGATTATCAGAAAGGCTACGCTTCCCACTCTTCCCAGATATGAGACATAAAGGTTGTAAACATCGCTACCTGTTGGCAGGAACACATTAAGAAGGATCGCCGAGAGAAGAATTATGAGCCCAAGATCAGACAGCACTATGAAGACCTGAGTTATGGGGGAAATTAAGAAAGATGCTGAGTATCTGCCGAGAAGGCCTTCCACATCGCTGACCTTCAGCAACCATCTTATCAGCTTGTTAACTCCCTTTATTATCACTAAGAAGAGCATTATCAACAGTATTGATAGGGCTATCTTTGGAAATAACTGCACGAGCTCTCTGGACACGGACAGCAGTGCATCTAATATGTTCATATGATGAGAAAGAGAAGCCTGTATATAAAGTATATTAGTATCAGAAGAAAGGAAAAAGCAAAGATCTTGAGAGCTGTTGCTATAGCTTGTCTTGATACGACTGCTATTGTCATGTAACCAGCGGTGCTCACTGAGTGTATAAGCCGGGCATAACCCATGGCCACTTCTCTTGGGACAACAGCTGTCTCTGGAACGGCAAATGTTACTATCAACGCTGCAAGAATCTTGGATAATCCGGCCAGAATTAAAAGCATGAAGGGCCGGAGAAATAGGCCCAAGAGCGATGCTACCACCAGACCAATAAAGGAGGATGCGGTCAGCAGCACGGATGCCCTTGCTATTCCTAGGTTCTCCACGTAGCTGGAGTATACAAGCATAGAAAGCAGGCTGACGCTGACAAAAGTAGCTGATGTTACGAAGGAAAGGACTGGATGAGCTATCGGCACCAGTATAAATGGTACTGATAATGTGGCAAGAGCATTGGCTGATATAGCCACTCTATGATGCCTATAACTTCTGAATAAATAAGGCCCTATAATTCCGCCGATGGAGCCCACCAAGTTCATCAAGGCAGCTATGTAGCTTGGGGCTCCAATTCCCTTGATATATGGAATCCAGGCTATTCCAAGCATGTTAGATCCGGTGAACATTATGATGAGGAAGACAAACGTTGCCGACAGCTTTATCCTATCTTCCTCATGTAATGCAAACACTTTTTCCTCCTCAAGCCTCTGAATTCTCAGCATCGACACAGCGAACGTGGAGCTGAGACCAAGGAGACCTGCTGATACATATGATATATAGTAGCTCTCAGGAGCTGGGAGCAATGCAAGGGATATTGTCATAAAAATTCCGGCTAGAAGTGAAGCAGCAGCACTTGCAACATTCCTCTTCGCATTTAGATCATCTAGCTCTTCTCCCTTAAACAGGGCCATCATAGCTGAGCTTATGAAAACACCCACAGGGACTGTTATTGCCATGGAAAGAGAGTATAACAAGGTTGTTACCTCTCTGTTCCACACGAAGAAAGGAAGACTCATCCAGAGAAGCCTTTCTGCTCCATGAACAATCACCATCTTAAGCTTGAACTTTCCATAGATTATGGATTGTTTGTGATACAACAGGTAGGATATCATAACGCCAAGTATTGCTGAAAACAAGCTAACCATGGATATAGAGCTCATTTCATAGCCACTGTAGCTTAGCATGACTATGAATAAGCCTCTTGTCACCGTGACATACAAGCTGCCGAAAAATGCCTCTATAACAAGTATTGCTTTCGATTCTCCTTTATTCCACATTTTTACTTCTCACCCTGAGATATTCTTTGATGTAGCTGTCCACCTTCTTCATCATGGCCTTTATTCCTGGAGCTCTTGACCTTGCATCATCCACTCTCTTGCTTATCATCTCCAAGTGGGTCTTCAATCTCCAAGCTGCCCCTGGAATTTCTGCCACGACTACAGTTGTATAAACGGAGGCATCTTCCATCATTTTAAGCAGGTGATTTAGCTGCTCCCTGAGCTCATCCGAATCCACAAGATGGATAAGCCTCCTTATTCTCGCTTTCTCAGCGTAAAAAGGATCATATCTCACGGATACCCTTATAGTGCCTTCTTTTAGGTCAACTTTGCATACCTCGCTCAAGCCCATCTCTTTCAGAAGTTTTTCAACATAATCCAAGCGCACAGAATCGCCAGCAACTTCCCAATATTTAACTTTCAGCACTTCGGCTGCAACACTTTATTTTTATTAAAACTATGTTTTTAACTTTATCTTTATCGATTATTTTTCATGCAATTTCTGACTTGGGTAGTTCCAATGGAGCTTGGCATATCAAGGATACCTGTGAGAAGAGAGGATATTAAGAAGCTTAAGGCAATGGGTGCTAGATGTATTGTCTGTCTAGCAACAGAATGGGAGATAGCTCCCTACTGGGGAGGGATATACTCATATGAACATGCTGTGGTAAATGAGGGAATGGAATTCTACTTCCTGCCAGTAGAGCCAGGAGGAGCACCAAGCACACGTGAGATGATACGTTTATTAGAGTGGATAAGCTCTAGAGCGACAAAGGGCAGGCCATCTGCTGTCCATTGCTTTGCTGGTGTGGGAAGAGCTGCAACCGTTGCTGCTGGCTATCTGATATTCAGTAAAGGGATGACTGCAGAAGCCGCTATAGATTATATGAGAAGGATAAGACCTGGAGCTATAGAGACCTATGCTCAGGAAGAAGCATTGATGACACTTTCAGCTTTCCTAACATCGATTCTGATTGGGCAAATACCGATAGAAATTGCCTTGAATCCACCAGAAAGGAGAAAAAGGGGAATAATTGACAGATTAATTGCAATTTTCAGACATTGAAGAAGCCGGAAATATCCTCAAGAGATTTCATCCACTGCTGATTCATCTCCTCCTTCTTTCTCTCTATCTCCTCCTCGGAGAAAAAGAGAAAATTAACCCCCTCCTTTTTGTGCACATCTACTGCTTTGAAGACCTCTGATATCCAAAGCACTCCAGCACATATCCTCTTAAGCCAGTCCACATAGTTCTCATCAGGAGGTGCCGCGGATGCCATCCAGAGCTCATCTCCATCGAACTTTACATGAAGTAAGCCATCTCTCATCTCGGAATTTATCCTTACATTGCTCAAGGATATATCGCATTTTCCCTTCTCTTCAAGCTCTCTTTCAATTGATTCTACTTCCTTCACCCCTAGCTTTCTCAGGAGCTCTATAAATGGCTTGTATCCCTCAAATATTATTTCTCCATATGCTTCTCCCATTAAAGCACCCAATATGAGAGATCATTCCATATAATAACCTTTTCCTCATAAACCAAGCAGTAAAGGTATCAGAAGAGGGGCTAGTAAAGTTAGCACAAGCCCAGAGATAAAGGATCTCACCACCCAGTTATAGTCGCATACCTGAGCGACAAAGGGCAACGCTGTGTCCATCGATCCAGCTCCAATTGATGCCACTAAAGCACCGCAGCCTATTTTCTCTGAAATTGTCCTAGCTAAAGCAAGTGATATTGCTTCTCTGAAGAGATTAGAAAGAAAGGCTATTGTTCCTGCTTTCGCTCCACATATTTTCGTTATAAGAGGTCCAGCTAAGCTATACCAGCCAAATCCTGCAGAAATAGCTACTGAAACATTCACCGGAATGCCTATAATTGGAGCAACGATTGCTCCCGGAATTAAAGTTCCCACCAATGTGAGAACGGGTGCTTCTAGATCTTTCACTCTTAAAACTATTTTCCTTCTCCCCAAAGTGATGCCGATAAGCAGGATGAGAGAATAGAGCAACAGAGATATCGTGGTGCTTATCAGCTGGAGCTTCACAAAGGAGCCTACGGCTATTCCCAGTATCAAGAGAAGCAGCGGAATTATCGAGGAATACATCATGCCACCCTAGATAGCTTTACAGCAATGATGCTGCCTATCATCACGGATATGGCAATTAAAAGAGAGAAAAACAAGATCTCCGGCAGCTGAGACAATATACCCTCATTTCCGATCTCAACCCCTATTATAAATATGAGAACATATGCCATGTATGGTAGTATTTTCTCTATTTTTACCTTTGGTTTAAGAAACTTACCTATGGCTATCCCTGTTATGAAGAGTAGAAGCACGTCCCACATATGCCGCGGTGAAGAAAAAGCATAAAAAAGATTTCTGCTTCATATCGTATGAGCACAGCTAAAAAGGCTATTGAAAAGTTTATTGAGAGATTCTGGCCTGAGGCAAAGGTAGATCTTATAAAAGAAAATGAAAATGAAGTTATTGTTGATTTTTATGGCCACATGTGCTTCACCTGCGGTATTTATGACTACTTCGACGACTTTAAGTATATCTTAGAGGATGAGACTATGTTAAACTGGAGAATAGAGAGGTACAAAAAGCTGAGAAATGGGAGATTTAGGGTTGTATTCAGAAAGAACAACTAGTTTTCATAAAAGGATTAAAGCTTATCTTGCTCTAGTACAATAGAGCATCATGCTCCTGCCATGGAGCAAGGTGAAAGATTGGACTTGTTTCGCATGCGGTGAGTGTTGCAAATGGTTTTTTGTGAGCTTAAGACCGGATGAGGCTGTCAGAATATCCTCTACCTACGGAAGAGATAAGATAGAGATAGTGCATGGAAAGCCGATACTTAGGAGAATAGGAAATTCCTGTGTGTTTTTGCATGGAAATTTATGCCTGCTAGGGGATGAGAAACCAATAGCTTGTAAATTATGGCCCATAATAATCATGAGGGAAGGGGATGCAGAATCCTACTTCTGCGGGTATCATGTTTATTTTGACGATAGATGCCCCGGAGTTCAGAAAGGAAGGCCGTCTGATAGGCTTTACAGAGTAATTATGGAGGCTATTCACCTAAAAGAAGGAAGAATAATAAAGCAAATAAATACAACAGCGAAAATAAAATCCGGTTTATTGCCATCAACTGCAGCCTTTATTTTTGTAAAGAAAGTGCCTCTTTTGCGGGGTTTATCTATGAACACCTCTCTCTGCAATAGGCAAAGTACACTACATTTTATATAATGCTAATTTTAGTATAATAATTACTCGACATCACTATGAAGAGAAATTAATAAACATTAGTCCTAACGGAGGGATAATATGTACGACCTTCATATACACACGAAGTTCTCAAAGGATTCGCTTTCCGAGCCACACAAGATAATTGAAATAGCGAAGAAAAAAGGTCTATCTGGAGTAGCTATAACAGACCATAACAGCATGCAGGGATACATAAGTGCAAGGGAAGCAGCAAGAAAGCTGGATATTGATCTAATACCCGGAGAAGAAATAATGACAAACAGAGGGGAAATTCTTGCATATCTTATCTCCGAAGAAGTGAAACCGCACAGGAGTCCTGAGGAGACGATAGAAGAGATAAGAGAGCAAGGTGGTATTTCAGCCATAGCGCATCCATTTAGAGGAAAGTCTATAAGATTAGGAAGCATAGTGAGACTGGTGGATTTCATAGAGGTGACTAACGGAAGATCCTCTCGACAGGAGAATGAGAAAGCATTGAAACTTGCGACAGAATACGGAAAGAAGGGGATAGGAGGGAGTGATGCCCACACACTGAGGGAAGTAGGGCAGGTGATCACGGTCGGTGGGCTGAGACCAGAGAGGATCATAGCAAGAGAATGCCCTTATAGATATTTATTTATCATCTACTCGTCTATTGTGAAACTCATAAGGTTATAAAAATATTTAACACCCCCCTCCCAGAGGCATCTCAAAGGACTGTAGTGATCTCAATTGACTCTCCTTATCAAGGTTTATCAATACCATTATGCCGCTGATGAAGGTGATGCCCCATGAAGACATATAATATAAGAGCAGTTCATCTAATCAGGCTGGATGAGGGGACTGAGATTGTATCCGAGCTGAAGAAATCCTGTCAAGGGATGAAAGGTGGAATAGTAAAGGGAATAGGCGGACTTGACAGGGCAAAAATAGCTGTTTATAACCCGGAAAGAGGGGAGTACGATGTCAGAGAAGTAATTGGATTTCATGAAATAGCTTCTCTTTTGGGAAATCTCAGTATAAAGAAGGATGGGGAAAGATTCCTGCACCTTCATGTTGTCCTAGGATCTTGGAGAGGTGTCATAGCTGGACATCTAATTGAGGGATATGTAAGAGGAACAGCGGAAATAGCAGTATTTGAGCTGGATGGAGAGCTCAACAGAACAATAGAGGCCAAGGGTCTGACACTGCTGGATCTGTAGAAATGTTTCTAAATGGAAAGTGCTTCCATGCATATGCGTCGAAAGGAGAGCATTGCTGAAGTTGTTAGAAGGATAATAGCAAGTCATCCCTCCATAGTGGACTGTATCTGTCTTAATATAGTGAATTTCAGTGCTCTCAGCAGAAGCATAATGGAGGAAGTGAGAAAAGCAAGTAATTTGGAGAAAACAGATGAAAGTGCTGTGAAAATGGCGGTCATAAGGTTCTCTGAGACCCTTAAGAGGAGGAGAACTTTGAATGAGAGAATGGTCAGATACATACTTGCTAATAGCTCAATGAGGCTCGAAATGGATGTTACAGTTATAACAGCAGAGAGAGAAGTTGTCTTGAGAAACGTGAATGAGATCATGGAGAAAGCTGCAAGCGCTAGGTTTTTCCAGCTGACCCAAGGAACTAGAACTTTCACTTTGGCTATTGCAAGAGAGGCAAGCAGCAATGTGATAAATATACTTAGCAGGGGCATAACATACAGGATGGACGATCAAGCAGCTATAATTCTGGTGAGTCCGGAGGAGATAATAAACACTCCTGGCGTAGTCTCCTATATAACATCTATTCTCGCATGGAATGGGATTAACATAAGCCAGATAATCTCCTGCCACACAGATACCATCCTTATTGTGAGCAAAGACGATGCGATAAGAGCTTATAATGTGCTAGATGAGATAATACTGAGGCTTAGGTCCGGTCAAATTGTCACAAATAGAACATTTGATCCCTCTTAATGAAGTATATATTACAATATATTTATAAATAGAGCTATCTTTGCAGCTGGGATCTGCATGAAAGTCCCAGATGAGATAGGAAAAATGAGAGTAGTTTTAGCCTATTCCGGAGGCTTGGATACATCCGTCCTCCTCTCTTTGCTTAAGGAAGCAGGAAGCGAGGTTATAACGGTGACAGTCGATGTTGGGCAGGAGGATGACTTCAAGGAGATAGCTGATAAAGCGGAGAAACTAGGAGCTGCAGGACATTATTACATAGATGCAAAAGAAGAGTTTGCACAAGACTACGTATTCCCAGCGATAAAAGCCAATGCCATGTATCAGGGAAAATATCCCCTCTCAAGCGCCATCGCAAGGCCCCTAATAGCCTCAAAGCTGGTGAAAGTAGCTGAAAAGGAGGATGCTGATGCTGTTGTCCATGGATGCAGCGGGAAGGGGAATGATCAGATAAGATTTGATGTCACCATAAAGGCATTGAACCCATCTTTAAAGGTCTTTGCTCCTGTCAGGGACTGGGGTCTCGCTAGGGATTGGGAGTATGAGTATGCAAAATCAAAGGGAATACCTGTGAAATACAAGAGCTACAGTGTTGATGAGAACCTTTGGGGGAGGAGCATAGAGGGTGGAGTCCTAGAGGATCCATCAAGAGAGCCGCCAGAGGATGCATTTAAGTGGACTGTTTCCCCAGAAAAAGCGCCAAATGAGCCAGAATATTTGACCATAGATTTCATGAAGGGAGTTCCATTTGCAGTAAATGGAGATGCATTACCACCATCGCGATTGATAGCCACTCTCAACATCATAGCAGGGAGACATGGCATCGGAAGGATAGATCACATAGAGGATAGGACTGTTGGGTTGAAGAGCAGGGAGGTATATGAATGCCCAGCAGCAACTGTCATTATAGAAGCTCACAAGGATTTGGAGAAGATGGTTCTCACGAAGAGGGAGCTCTCATTTAAATTGCTCGTTGATGAGACATGGTCCGATCTAGTTTACACAGGCCTCTGGGTTGAGCCGTTGAAGAGCAGCTTAGATGCATTCATAAACAACATGGAGGAGAAGGTCAGTGGAAGCGTCACCTTAAAGCTATACAAGGGAAGTGCTAGAGTTGTGGGAAGGAGTTCATATAACAGCTTATATGAGGACAAGTTAGTGGCATACGAAAGCCATAGCACGCTCTCTCAGGAGTTCTCAAAGGGATTTGTTGAGCTGTGGGGACTTCAGAGCATCATTGGATTCAGGACAAGGAGGGGTATAGGTGTCCCTCTACAGGAAAGCATTGCTTGGTGATACTGAGAAGAAAATACTTGAGTTCACATCATCCATTGACATAGATAGACATTTTGTTGAGGAAGCAGTTGATGTAATGAGAGCTCATGTGGAGCATTTAATATCAATTAATGCAATACCAGAGGAAGCGGGCAGAAAAGTTCTGGTAGCCCTAGAATCAGTTTCCAAAGAGGATTTGCTCTCGAGAAAAGCTGAGGACATATTTGAGGCGATGGAAGAATACCTGAAGGAGAGAGTTGGTGAGGATTTTGGATGGATTTCCATAGGAAGGAGCAGGAATGATCATGTAGCTGCTGTCCTTAGGCTTCTAACAAGAAAATATATCACTAGAATAATAGAGGAGATCCTAAATTTGAGGGCTACGCTGCTTCATGCAGCTTCTGAGAACTTATACACACTGTTTCCCTCCTTCACCCACATGCAGCCTGCCCAGATATCCACAGCAGCACATTATCTGACGTACATAGAGGAGGAGCTCTCATTTTACACTAGACTTCTTTTAGATGTACTGGAGCTGGTGAACAGATCCCCTCTCGGTGCTGCGGCTGTCACCTCAACACTAGTAGATATTGATAGAGAGGAGCTTGCATCCTCCCTTCACTTCAGTGGTGTGGTAAAAAACTCCCTGCTGGCAACTGGATCAAGGGATTTCATACACATCGTTTCCTCTATCCTCACCTCTCTTTCCGTATTTCTGTCAAGAGTAGCTGAGGACATGATATTCTTCTCTTTCTCCAGCCTGATAGATGCACCAAGGGAGCACATGGCAACAAGCAGCTTGATGCCCCACAAAAAGAACCTAGTGACAATGGAGCTTGTTAGAGCATGGGGAGGAAAGGCAATAGGCCTTCTCACCTCCATTTTGGCTGTGGAGAAAGGAATTCCCTCAGGATACAACTTGGATCTTCAGGAGATGAACAGCAGTTTTATCCCCCTTCTTGTGAGAACTGCGGATACAATAAGCATCTTCGAGGATTTTATCTCGAAAGTCAGGTTCAGACAGGTCAAATTTACCGGAACTCTAATCTTGACTGATATAGCTGAGCTTCTTTCACTTGAGCTCAAGATACCGTACAGAGAGGTTTATGTGCGAATAGCAAGAGGGATGAGCAAGATGAACGATCCCAGCTTGGATGAGATATTGTCCTTTCTCAAGGAGGAGTTTAACTTGGATGAGAAAGTTATAAGAGCGATATCAAACCCGATTAAATTGCTAAAGAGAAAAAGCGATGGATCCCCCAATCCAGATGCCATGAGGAAATATATAGAGGGTGCGAAAAACAAAATAAATGAGGATCTGGGCCTTCTTAAAAGAGCTACCTCAGGGATATGACTAAATTTGATATAACTGATATTAGATCGTTCATCTTATCCACTATTACCTCCCTATCAGCTTTTCTCTCCTCCAAGGGAGATATAAAGTTCAGTCCTATGGGAGTTATCGATATGGCCTTCTCCACAGTCAGGGCGTAGTAATCAGTTCCTCTCATCTCCTCCGAGATGGCTATCGGGTTGCTCCCAATCCAGTAATATGGCTTTCCTCTGGGGTCAACTCTCTCCAGAACATAGTTCTCAAACTTGACCTTAGCCAGCTTTGTGAGCCTTACTGGAGTATCATCCGATATCTTAAATGGAAAGTTTACGTTCAGGAGATCCACTCCATCTGGAAGCCCGTTCTCAAGCACCCACTCTGCTATCTCGGTTGCTATCAATGCATGGATTCTGAACTTATCAGCTGGCCTTGGCTCCTCATTTTGCGGTATCTCCACACTAAAAGCAGCTGATTTAAACCCCATTAAGGCTGCTTGTATTGCTGCTGCTATTGTCCCACTAGTAAATATATTGTCCACGGTCATGTTATCTCCCACATTTATGCCTGATAGAACTGCCTCCGGCTTGTCCTCCAGCAGATATCTCAAGGCAACTGTAACTGTATCTCCAGGAGTTCCGCTCACAAGATGAGCTATTTTATATGCTCCTCCTACTTTAGTCGGTATTCTCCATATTCTCAGTGGTTTATGCAGTGTTATCCCTTTTCCAGCAGCACTCATCTCTCTTTCCGGAACTACAACTGATACATTAAACCCCTTTTCTATTAACGCTTTCCAGAGAGCTTTGAATGGAGCTGAATGTATGCCATCATCGTTCGTCAGGAGAACACGATGCATGAAGAAGATGACCACATATAATTTTTTAACTTTCACCTCCATCGGGTCATGTGACAGTTAAGAAAGTTATACCCATATCAAAACCGTTCTTGGGAAAGGAGGAGCTTAATGAGATAGAGAAAGTACTGGAAAGCGGTATGCTGGCCCAAGGAGAAAAAGTAAGAGAGTTCGAGCAAAAATTCGCTGATTACATCGGGACAAAGCATGCAGTAGCCGTATCAAATGGAACTGCAGCTCTTCACATAGCTCTTATTGCAATGGGCTTGAGGCCACGAGATCAAGCCCTGACATCTGCTTTTACCTTCTTCTCATCCGCTTCAACAATAGTGCTTTGTGGTGCTGTTCCAAGGTTTTCTGATGTAGATGAGAGGACAATGAATATAGATCCTGAGAAAATGAATTTAAATAAATGTAAAATAGTGATACCTGTGCATTTGCATGGACATCCTGCTGACATGGATCCCATAATGGAAAAGGCAAGAAAAGAAGGAGCTCTTGTGCTGGAGGATGCAGCTCAAGCCCATGGAGCTGAGTATAGGGGAAGAAAAGTCGGATCAATGGGAGATGCCGCTATTTTCAGCTTCTATCCGACAAAAAACATGACCACAGGAGAGGGAGGAATGATAACCACAAATGACGAGGAAATAGCAGAGAAAGCAAGGATTTTGAGGGATCAAGGACAGAAAAGCAAGTATATTCACTGGGGAATAGGATTTAACTACAGGATGACGGAGATAAATGCTGCGATAGGACTAGTCCAGCTCAGAAAGCTGGATTCTATGAATAAAAGAAGGGAGACTATCGCGAGGATATACTCTGAGGAACTAAATATAAGGGGAATCAGGATACCGTATGTAGCTCCCTGGGCTAAACATGCTTGGCACCTTTATCCATTAATGACAGATGCTAGAAAGAGGGATGAGATAGTTGATAGACTGAATGCTGTAGGTGTGATGGCTAGGAAGCCTTATCCGATGCCAGTTCAGGAACAAGAAGCTATGAAAATGCTTAATGACCCTGAAAGAAATTATCTTGCAGTTTTGTTTGACAAAGTAGAGTTTGAGAGAACTCCAGTTGCAGAAAAATTGACAAAAGAGGTGTTCTACATACCAATCCATCCAAGCATGAGCGATGAAGATGTAAACTATGTGGTGGATTCCGTTAAGAGTGTTCTAAAACAGATTTCATAAAAGCAAGATAAACAGGACTGGGTTTGCCTGGCCTTGATTTGTACTCCGGATGAAACTGAACCCCTACAAAGAAGGGATGCCAGCTTATCTCAAATGCATTTATTATCCTCCCCGTCCTGTCGACGGCGCTTATTTTATATCCTCTCTCCTCCATGAGCTCTGCATATTTTCTTGAGATGTGATATCTATGCCTGAACCTCTCCTTCACAATGCTCTCCCCATACGCATCCATAAGCCTTGTGCCGGGGATTATGAGCACTTCATGAGCACCCAATCTCATTGTTCCTCCCTTCTCCTTCACTCCAACTTGTTCAGGAAGCATGTCGACAACAGGATATGGTGTATCTGGATCTAGTTCTGTGCTGTTTGCACCATCCCATCCCATTATGTGCCTTGCGAAAGCCACTGTCGATAGCTGTGCCCCAAAACATATGCCTAGAGTTGGAATTTTCTCCTCCATAGCCCTTTTAGCGGCATCTATCATTCCCTCAGTTCCTTTCACACCAAAACCTGGGGCTAAAATCACTCCATCTAGGCCATCTAAATCTGGAGAAGATGCATCCACCATCTTTATCTTTGCTCTGCAGTTTATAGCAGATGCTGCATGTTTTACCGCCTCATTTATGCTTATATGCACATCATGCATCCTCCAATATTTGCTCACTATCCCTACTGTTAGCTCTTTTTCCCCCTCTCTTATGGCCTCTCTCCAGCTGTCCAGCTCTGCTTTTCTTTCCTCAAGTCCAAAGAATTTCTCTATTCTTCTGCCCAATCCTTTTTCCTCCAAAATCAACGGTACCTCATATACATTTTCCCTATCCGGATCAGGGAATATGGAGTCTAGGGGAACTCCTGAATACAGGGATATTTTCCTCAGGACATCTATCCCAAGATCTCTGTCGCTTCTCACAACTATCGCATCTGGAGGCAGACCTGCAGCATTTGCAAGCCTTATGAATGTCTGAGCTGGTTTTGTCTTAAGCTCTCCAGTTGATCTTAGATAGGGAACATACGTAACATGCACATGAAGGCTTTTTCTCTCAGCTCTTATCTGCCTTAATGCCTCGACAAAGGATTCAGCCTCATAATCCCCTATTGTGCCTCCTAGCTCAACGATCAAAAAATCTGGATTCTCTCTTTTTGCTACTTCTATTATCCTCCTCTTTATCTCATCCACCACATGGGGTATCAATCTCACCGTTTGACCCAAATAGACTCCTCTTCTCTCGCCCAGTATAACTTGAAGCATGACCTGTCCGCTTGTTATATTGTTCGATGGATGCATGTATTTCCCAAGAAACCGCTCGTAATGGCCAAAATCCTCATCTATCTCAGCTATCTGAAAGCTAACTGATTCTGAGGGGCTGAATATCCATACATCTTCGGTTACAAAGATCTCGCCATGCTCAACTGGATTCATAGTGCCTGGATCTGGGTTCAGGTAGGGATCTAATTTCACCATTGATATGTCGTATCCTCTTGCCTGCAGTATCTTGCCTATTGATGCAGCAACTATCCCTTTTCCAAGGCCGCTTACCACTCCTCCTGTGACAAATATTATGCCCAGCACAGGATGAGTAAGCGAAGTTAAATAAAAGCGATTCCCTGCGACCAAATTATACAAAACTTTGCACTAAAATTAAGCTATTCATTAAAGCGAAAGGTTTATCACTTGGCCCTGAAACTCAAGTGGGTGCAACGTTGAATTTCAGGGCTATTTTTGCAGCTGTATTTGTCATTCTTCTTGTTGCGGGAAGCATAATCTTCTTGCTACCTGGGGAGGAAATGAGCAGCAGCGAGTGGCCAACTCCTTCTGACAAAACAACTTTTCTGGAGCTTCTTTCTATAAATGGAACTAAGAATATGAATGTTGTAGAGGTAATGCCCCTCAAGTACATGCCTGGAAATGTATCGCTGCCTAAGGGAGGATATGCTGTCGGCATATACATGAGCTACAGGAATGTAACCCCAGTGATAGCGATAATAGCATTCCTGAACTCATCTGCGAGTAGCGTGGCAAACAAGATAGTGGACCAGTACAGAAATTACAATCCTACATATAAAACATTCAAGGATTCAGGATATATGGAGCTCAGAACAGGAAATATCATACTGCAGATGTGGTACAGGGGAAAGTGGATAGTCGAGGTCGCAACTCAATCTGGGTATGATGAGGCCATACTTGAGTTCAAGAGCATGATGTCCCAGTTTAAAGGGTAGAGGAAATGAGCTGGAGGGATATAGAGCGGGCCATGGAGGAGGCTGATGTTGTTCTAGAGGTAATAGATTCTAGATTTCCTGATATCACTAGAAGCAGAAAGCTCGAGAAGATGACAAAAGAGAGGGGTAAAAATCTAGTTATAGCCATGAATAAAGTGGATCTAGTCCCCAGAGATGTGGCAGAGAGGTGGATCTGGAGGATATCCAAGGAGTTTCCTGTCGTCCCTGTAAGCGCTAGAAAAAGGCTCGGAACGATGAGACTGAGGAGATTCTTGAAGAGGTACTCTCCTGCTGTTGTGCTCATAGCGGGTTTTCCAAAAGTTGGGAAAAGTTCTATAATAAACGTGCTGAAGGGAAGACATTCCGCGTCCACAAGCCCAGTGCCGAGAAGCCCTGGCTACACAAAGGGTTTCACCAAATACAGGATAGAAAAAGGTCTTTACATAATAGACTCTCCTGGAATAATACCCCCGGAGGGAAGCGGATTTGAGGCTGTTGTTAGAGGGGCAAAAGCAGATTTAGTGGATATGGCTTCCTCCCTCATCTTAACTGCATCTAAAATCAGTCCAGGTTTGTTGAAGAGAGCTTATGGTGTTGCTGAGGAGAGCCCGGAGGAGGTCTTAAGTGCCATAGCGAGGAAAAGAGGGTTTATTTTCAAGTCAACTGGTGAGCTTAACTTATCGGAGGCAGCCAAAGTTTTGCTAGAAGATTTTTATAGGGGAAAAATCTCATTCTTTATGATACCGGAGAAGACACCATGATTTCTATAAATGAATAATAAAATTGCTAGATTTGCTAGGAGATTACGACAGCTTTATAAGAAAAAGAAGATCTAAATTAGAAATCTTATACGAAAGATCAAAGCAGCATTCAGTGTGGTGATATACTTGCGGGAGACTTCTGCTTCAAAAAGCTACTTTGATGATGCCAAGAGAATAAGAAGCGAGATCTTATCGGTGCTGTCTAAGGTTGAACCAAAGGTAATCGTTGATGTAGGCGTGGGAGAGTCTACAAAAGATTTGCTATCGAATACATCGGGACTCATTATTGCTGTGGATTTAGATTGTGGAAAGTTGGTAGGTAGGGTCTCCTGAAGAAATCAGCTCCAGCAATGCGGTAAATGAACTAATGCTTGTGTGCTGCGATGCATTGCATCTCCCACTAAGACTTGAGTCTATTGATTTAGTATTGCTTTACTTTGTTCTTCATGAAATTAATCCCAAGCTCCACATGGATGCTCTCGCTGGCATCAAAAAAGTTTCAAAGTACACCCTCATAGTCGAGCCAATACCCAATGGTAACGAGCTGTACCGAAAGATGTGCATTATATGGCGGGATGCCATGAGGTCAGTTGGCAAATTTGAGGAGTACAGGGAGCCGGAGTACTGGTTGCAGCTACTTGACCGGCTGAACTTTCACATCGTTGAGAAGAGGATTATTAGCTGGGAGACAACAGTGCCGCATGAAGTACTT
Source organism: Candidatus Methanodesulfokora washburnensis (assembly GCF_003947435.1). Taxonomy (GTDB): domain Archaea; phylum Korarchaeota; class Korarchaeia; order Korarchaeales; family Korarchaeaceae; genus Methanodesulfokora; species Methanodesulfokora washburnensis. The sequence goes on along the minus strand of NZ_RCOS01000026.1, from coordinate 9,135 downwards.
AAAACAGTGATAAGCTCATGGATTAATGAATGGAGGCGGATAAATGTGCCAAAGGAGTTTATCAAACAGCTTGAGATGTTCCTTGAGGAGACAAAGGAGTTTAGATGGTCAGATATACTTGTAGTTCTGGCTTCATCGAAATAAGCATTGGAATAAAGCTTTTATGGACAGCTACAATCTCCATAACTTTTTTCACTGTTATAAACTCAATGGAAAAGAACAGGTTAGCTTGGAAATCATTTTTGAATGCTTGCAATATCGACTTTTAGCTGATAGAGCAAAAACTCACTTAAGAGCTGATATTATGGCCCTTTGCTTGACCTCATCCAAGCTTAGATCTAGCTCGAATTCTGTTGGATAGGTCCTCCCTTGAAATGATCTCTTCTCTGTTATAGCTATGAACTCCCCCCTCCTTAGCCTGCCTATTCTGTTTGATACCTCTTGAATAGCCTTCTGATCAGTCCCCAAGAAGCTCCTTATCGGGTTTATGTCATCGCTCCCGCCAAGTTGATGCACTATCTTAGTTCCTGTATTTTGTATTATATATTGAGATATATTTCTCGGCGATTGTGCCACAACAACAACCGATATTCCAAACTTCCTCATTTCAGCTATTACTCTCTCCGCTATTGTCATCCTCTCTTGGCCCAAGTTTGGTATGGTCCTCTCCGCTTCCTCCAGCACTATTACAAGTTCAGGCATGCTATATTGCTTCAACAACCTGAACTCATCGTATATTCTCTTTAAGAAAAAGTGTGCATATAGATTTCTTCCGAGATCTGTCTTCAGCATCCCAAGCTCTATTGCAACAGGCGAATCCATGTCGGATAAGCTAAGCCTTTCGTTTGACAGGACTGAAGACGACTCTGATATAAGGTACAACTTCCTTAAAAGAGCTGCTTTTGTGTCATATTCGGGTTGAGATCTGACCTCTATCTGACTGACCTCATCTAGAAGCTCCTCCAACGTTGGCTCGCTTTTCATCGCACTAGCTTTTATCTTAATCCTTCCAAGAGCCTCTAGGAGCATGAACTCTTGAGGAGGAGTGAGATCAAATATCACCCTGAAGGATTCAACTAAGTTGTAGAGCTCCTCCTTCTCCATCCTTCCTATACCTTTGAGAACGTTTATTGAGAAGTCCTCTGGCTCAAGAACTCTGCCTCCAAGGCTTGCCACTAAGTTGGCATACTCATTGTGGTAATCAAGGACCACAAATTTTACTCCATACTTAGTCCATAAATCGGATAGGATTCTCTTCACTGTGGTCGTCTTTCCCGATCCTGTCGATCCCACCACGAGCATATGCCTTAGCAGATCCTTTACCTCTATTCCAGGTTCCACTGAAAGAGAGCTCTCCTCCTCAGAGCTGAAACTTGGCACCTTTAGAGAGAGCTTCTCCTCGAATGTCCTGGCCCTTTGATGCAGGGAGATAATCCCAGCTATATACTCCTTGTCCAGCTTTGTCCTTTTCACCTCAAACCCATCGCTCTCCATAATTCTAGTTATCACCCTTATTGAGTTATCCAAAAGCTCTGAATCCGAGGATACAGAAGAGACTCTTTTCCACAACACACCAACCATGGAGTACCTCATCTCATCTCCAATAGACATCCTTCCCTTTGCACCAGAAACGGTTAAAGCAATGTTTACATCCAAATCCGACAGGACTGATGCTATCTTCTCAACATCAAATGCAGCTGGTTCTGCTGGTGCATTTCCCAACGGGGTGATGAGAAAGGATGCTGCTATATAGCTCCTTCCGGATAAATTCAGCAGGAATATATTCTCCCTCAGCTCTATCAGTCCGAGAATCCCTCCTCTTTTCGCTTTACGCAAAGTTATCACAACAATTAACATGATAACAATGCCGAGCAGTGCTGGAAGAAGAATGTTGTAAAACATGCTCATTACATAAACATTTCTATAAATTTTTATTATTAAGAATATGATTATCAGAATTATTATAAGAAAGTTCGCTTCTTTATCCCTTCTCTTCATGACAGTACACCTTGATTTTCCTCATCTCCTCTTTTATCTCCTCTATCTCCATCATTATTATCCTTATTGAGTTCTTAAGCATCTCCAGCTCTATTCTGATCTCCGTCAAATCTCCTCCCTTCTCATAACCACTGGACCTATCACTAATCTTCTCCCCTTTGCTATCGCACTCTTCCCAATTCCCACACATGATGCCACCTCTTTCTGGGTTATATTAGCCCCAAGGAGCTTGAATGCATTATAATAGGCTGTGGCTGCAAGTAAAAGTGGATTTTTCCCTGCAATCCTTCCTCTGTTAATTTCAAACGAGTCAACTAGGTTCCTGTATGCAAGCTGCTCCGCTACTTCAACCAAGTATCTTCCTCTTTTGCCCATCTTTCCCATTATTCTATCATCTTCCATTATTTTTATTTTAACATAATTTAAGTAAGGAATTAATAGATCTTCCCTGCTCCTTCCAAAAATACTGCTTATTTTAGCTATATATAGAGCTACAGTTGATATGCTAACCCTTATCCTCTCTCTTCTCGCCAACTTATCTATCTCATTGAGAGGTATTAGCCTTCCCTTCCTCCTGCATGTGTATATAAATGCCGCTATCTCAAGCGATGTTGGTGATTTATCCATTCCGAGCTTCCTTCTGGTAAAAGTCGCCACTTGTTTAGCTTCCTCTGCAATATCCCTTGGTGTATTGAAATAGGAGGCCAGATAGTCTATTATTTCCGATCCTTTTTTCGCTATGGGTCCTCCTGTAAACCTACTATCTTCAAAGAAATCTTGGAATACAGCACCACATGAGCTACAGACAAGGCCATCCTCCCCTCTGAGAAGCTCAGATCCACAGAACTCACATTTCATACGATACTTCAGCTCTTCTTTCTCTAAAAATTTTTCCTTATAAAAGTATAATTGGAAATTTAATCTAGGTAATAGAGGGAGATTGGGAAAACTATTCCGACAAAATCAACTGCACATACACCTTATCCCCTTGGGCGAATTCCTCCAAGCCCTCACCATTTATCTTCATCCACAGCCCATAAAACGATATTTGAAGCTCATTTTTGGACGATTTATACACTATCCCACTGAATATATACCCTTTCTTCTCCTTTGGAGCCTCCTTACTTATCAGTAGTTTTCCCTTTTCTTTTTGCCTTATAGCTCCTATTTCCCTTGGAAAGTCGAGGGTTATGGTGATGTTGCCCGACTTAAGCTCAACAAGATCTAGATTGAACAGGGGATCTTTCCCCACCTTATCCACTAGAACCTCAAGCTCCATGGGTATCAGGACAGACATGTTGGCCGCATTAAAAAAGGTGATTACATATGAATGAGGATAAGCTAAGAGTTATAGCAATTAAGCTGAGGAAGCAGAAGGCTGAGATAAGGGAGGCTCTGAAGCAATCTGAAGCTAGGGGAAGCAATGCGGAAAGGATAATCGAACTGACTAATGAGATAATAGCATTAGTTGGAGGGGAAAGAATAAATCGCAGGGAAAATCTCAGCATTGAAGAGTTAAAAGAGCTATCTCTTAGGGCATCTATTGCATTTAGGGATTATCTGAAATCTCAGCTGGATTCAGATACTGTGCAAAATATATAAAGTTATACCTGCTGAAGAACCTTATGGAAGAATTGGATGAGCTTGAGAAAGAGCTTTCAGAAGTTGTAAGGAAGATCTCCGAGAAAAGAGGCTTTAATGATGAAAAATCTAAGAATCTGCTGTCAGATTTAGTTATAGCTTTCATAAGAAGTCTAACGGATGGAAAAATACCCGATGTAGACGAGTGGATGAGCATAGCCTTCAGGGCAAAGAGAGTTCCTGTATGCAGGCATCCATGTGCATTTTCGGATTCGCTTGAAAAAGTGCTCATGAAATACAGATTCACAGATTTCCACTTCAGGGTCATCCTAAGAAGAATAAGCTGATGCGGCCGCCGGGATTTGAACCCGGGTCTGAGGCTTTCCTCGGCACCATGGAGGGCCTCCATCCTCTCCAGGCTAGACTACGGCCGCACAAACCCAGTTTATGTGAAGCTTGCTTATATAAACTTTAGCTTCAACAAATGAAAAGATAAAACATACTGTAATCCCGGCTGCAATCATAGGCAAAAACGAGTTCTGGAAAAATCAAATTTCTTCCTAGCTTCTAATTTGACATTCTCCACGGCTAAAGCCGGGAGATTCCCGGTTTGTCAGCCTGAGGCCTCATCCTACCGAGTTCAGGGCTGTGTCAAGACCAGGGCATAATGCCCTATCAGCCCCTGCTATGGGCATGTAGCCCATAGCCCGCATGAGCGACTCGCTTAACACAACTATCATGAGCCGATATTTAAGTTCTGCCCACTCATCCCAGAGCTTTAGCTCTGGGCTTTCTGGGCACTTTTTTGGTAAACATGAGAAATCATAGATTAAGCAGTTATTTCTGAAAAAGCAGGAAGATTCACTGTTTGTATTCTTTTCCTCCTTTAATTAGCCCATGACCCACCAGCCGCCACCTTCCACTCACTCTCATCGATATTGCTAATCTCTGTTCAAGCTCTGTGCAAACTGGTATTCTGAGTGTTAATGACATCAAATCTCCTCTTCTTTCCTCCAGTATAGCAGGCACTGTCGCAGTTCCTATGCTTATCTGCAGTAGATCTCCCACTTTCGGCTGCTCTACTTTTATTTCCTCCTTGAATCCAACTATCTTCTCGAAGAAACTAGCCTCTACATCTATACTTGAGAAGACAGGTGGAAGCTCATTTATAAGTCCTACAACATTCCCCTTCATGTTGTCTGCCTTGGTGAGGGATGGATCGAGTTTTGTTCCAACTCCTATGAGTCCTCCTGGCTTTGCCTCCTCAAGATCTATGTCCTCGCTCTTTAAACTGACTATCACTGTTGTTAAAGGCATGTACTTACCTCCTACATGAACGCCTGGCCTTATCTCTATTTCATCTCCAACCCTGAACTTCCCCTGAGATATAGCTCCTCCTATCACTCCTCCCTTCAGATCACTTGGCTTTGTTCCTGGCCTGTTCACATCAAAGGACCTTGCTACCAGCATTCTAGGGGGCTTGCTTAAATCCCTCTCAGGAGGAATAAACCTTTTCACCATCTCCCTGACAAGATAGTTTATATTCACCCCATGAAGAGCTGAAACCGGGATTATCGGCGGAACATATCCCAGATTTTCCTCCAGAAACGTTACTATGCTTTCATAGTTCTTTACAGCCTCTTCCCTGCTCACAAGCTCTATCTTTGTTTGAACTACTATAATGTTTTTTACCTCCATTATCTTCAATGCTGCTAGATGCTCTCTTGTCTGAGGCTGAGGAACAGGCTCATTTGAAGCTATAACCAGAAGAGCAGCGTCCATTAAGGTGGCACCAGAGAGCATTGTCGCCATCAGAGTGTCATGCCCTGGGCAATCCACAATCGATACTTTTCTTATGAGAACTGTATCGTTTCCATCTACTGGACATTTTCTGCTCGTAGTATAGCATTTTGGCTCATCACAGTTTGGACATTTCCTCAATTCGGCATTTGCATAGCCCAACTTTATTGTTATCCCTCTCTTGAGCTCCTCACTATGTTTCTCAGGCCAAACTCCAGTCAAAGCCTGAACAAGAGTGGATTTACCATGATCAACATGACCTGCAGTTCCGATGTTCATCTCCGGCTGTATTCTTTCGCTCAACATAATCCCTTTGGTTCCTTCTCCATCTCAGTATAAAACTATTGCGTCCTACGGTGAAAGTTCTCCATCCATACCGAGACATAAATGATTCTTCTTTCATCCTTGATTGCTGCGGGATATACTCAGATATTTTCCCTATGAAGACCCGAGAGAGGGACAAATCGAGATAGCAGCGAGAACTTACGAGACGCTTGTAAGAGGAGAAACTCTTGCCATAGAGGCGCCAAATGGCATTGGAAAGACATCAGCAGTCTTATCAGGAGCTCTTCTTGCATCGGAGAGAAGCGGAAGGAGAATACTCTACTTGACAAGAACTCATTCCCAGACGGACAGGGTTGTTGAGGAGGTGGAGAAAATCTCCAAGAAAGCAGAAGTGGTATATGCGCCGATAAGAGGGATGGCTAGCTTATGTCCCTTCAACACAGGCCTTTTCAGAGAGGGAATATTCTGTAGTTTTATAGTAAAGAAGAGGATTTGCAATTACACGAAAAGCGTTGATGAAGTCGGTGATGTGAGACCTCTCTTCACAGAGAAAGTGATTTCTGAGGCCCTAAAAAGAGGACAGTGTCCTTACGCCTTCTCCATAAGGCTTGCAAAGGACTCGACTCTTATAATAGCAAATTATATATATGTATTTGACATGTTTTATTATAATTATCTTTTTGAGAAAATTCGCTTGGAAAAACCCTTTCTCATAATAGATGAGGCCCATAACGTATCGGACAGAATTCTGGACTTTTTGAGAGCTAGGGCAAGGATAGATAGGCTTTACGATATACTGTCAAGGTATTCCTCCGATACGGGTTTTAATGGAATTATCAGACTTCTGGATGAGGTGTGCGAGAGCAACTCCAAGATTGTTTCCGGTGAGATCCTCAAATTTGTGAGCAAGGATGAGACCATCAAGCTGAGGGAGTTTCTGGATAAGATGTTTGAAAAACCAGAAGAAGCAGATTTCATGGACAACAGCTTCATGGATGCCGTTAAGTTCCTCAGAAAACTTGAGATCGCAAGAGAAAATGCGGGGAACATAGTGTTCTGCAGGGAGGGAAAAGCAGATCTCCTAATGGAGCCAATACTTCCAAGGAATCTTTATGGGAAAGTATTGGGCGACAAGTTCAGCGGAATAGTGATGATCTCAGGAACTTTTGGAGGAAAAGAAGCATTATCGACAGAGCTGGGAATTGATCTAGATTATATGGAGATAAATCCGAGAAGGGAGGAGGAATTATCCGTATTTATTGCCGAGGGAATAACCACAAGCTACAGGAAGAGAGAAAAAGAGCTTTACAAAGCAATTGCTGAGGTGATATCGGAGATACCGAGCACAGTGGAGGGAAATATCGGCATATTCTTTCCATCATACCAGTTTATGGAGAGAGTTTATGAGGAAGTGAGAAGCATGGACAAACCTGTTTTCCTCGAGAGCAGGGAGAAAACTGCAAGAGAGAACAGGGAGATGATAGAGAACTTCAAAAAGATGGCAGATGCGGGAGGTGCTGTCCTCTTTGGAGTTCTGGGAGGGAGAAATAGTGAGGGGGAGGACTTCATCGGAAAGGAGATGTCTTCTGCTATTGTTGTAGGCCTTCCTTACAGGAAGCCGAACGATCTGATGAGATTGAGAGCTTCAAAAATTAACGAGAAATCTCCTGGAATGGGGTATAAAGTTGTGTTTACGCTTCCAGCAGTGAGAATGGCTGTTCAGGCGGCAGCTAGATCGACTAGAGGTCACAGGAAGAAGGTTACCGTGGTCTTTGCTGATGACAGATATAAAAGATCTGATGTAATTGAGTTCCTTCCCTCATGGATCAAGGAACGTATAAGCTATGTGAAATGGGGAGATCTGCCGGGGGTATTCAAAAGAATCTGGGAAACTTAGAAGTCATCATTACTGTAAAGCAAGGAGCTGTAGAGAAAATAGCTGTGTGGATATTTTTTTAAATCGATCAAAAATATTATTAATAACTATAGAGTGAGTGATTTGGGCGCTGAGCTTGGATGCAGAAAGCCTTGAGAAAATGTACAGATTGTTTAGATGGCCGGAAGATATATCAGAGGAAAGCGGAAGAAAGAGATATCATGATTCCTTAAAGGAGTTTTCCACAATACTCTCGCACAACTGGATGAAAGATGTTCTTAAAGGAGACAATATAAGGATAGTAGATGTCTGCAGTGGAACTGGAATTGGGGGAATAGCCCTTGCCAAGAAGATAATAGAGCTAAACAAAAGCGTTGAGCTAACATTCGTGGATCTGAGGGAGGAGGCACTTAAAAAGGCCATTGAGTTCAGCAAAGCTGAGCTGGGATTAGAGGCCAATGTTATAGCTGTAGATGCCAGAGAGCTATACAAGCTGAAGTTAGAAGCAGATATAGCCATTTTATGGGGCCTCACTACTCCTCATTTCAATCCAATTGACTTGATAAAGCTCTACGGAAGCATAAGCACGATATTACAAAAGGAGGGTGTGTTCATAGCGGAGGAAACAGACAGATTCTACATGCTGAGAGGATACAAAGACTTTCTTCTAGAGAGATATGATGAAAGAGGTCCTGTCTTCTCTATTCACTATAAACACGACTTCCTGACTGGATATACAACGAGGATAATCTTAGCAGGAGGGGAAACCCATCCCATGGATATGTACTTCTGGGATATAGCTAGCTCCATTGCTTTTACGTGGATGTTCTTTGAAGATGTAGATTTTGTACAAAGCAGGCCGTATATGGGATATATACTGGCACATAGGCCAAGAAAAATGGATATCAGGAGCATAGTTGCTGAAACTCCATCAGCATATAAGACTAGCTAGCTCTCGGGCTACTAAAAGTGGATATATAAAAAAGCGGAACTAAGAACAGCTCTAAAGATGCCAAAAAGAGCCACGGAAAATTTATATCAAAAGAATATAATAATCCTCCGATGACAGGACCAATAGTCCTTCCCAATACCTCAACTGCCCAAAAGGATCCCATCAGCTTCCCTTTTTCCTTTCCTGACACCTCAAACAGCAGAGCATAGGTCGAAGGGATGACAAGAGAGGCAGCAAATGCAGAAAGGACTCTCAGAAGGAGCACTATCCCAATCGAAGGAGATATTGTGAAGAGGTAGTAGCAGAGGTACTAAAATTTCAGATCTCTTAGATGTCTGCAGGGAATTATTGCACAAGGGCCTCGATATAAGAATTGCTTATCTCATGTTAAAGGGGATTAATGATAGTTCCATCTGTTTATGCCCTTCTGTTCGAGGAATCTAACTGTTTAATATTTATGTAACTAAGCTTGAATATCAAATTAATAAAAGTTCCCGTAAGAGCAGCTGCAACGCTTAGGGGAATTTTGTGATATCTGTAGCCATTTATTACACAAAATGGTTTATAGCATGCAGACCAGAATTACATATGAGCTACAAGTATATAATATGGCTGAATGAGCTGAGCAGGGAAAGTCTCTCCT